>NZ_QTQN01000028.1:0-100604 GCF_003853755.1 Burkholderia sp. Bp8984 | reverse complement strand
CCGAGATCTACCCGGTACATCCTTCTCCAGATCACACCAATCCGCCGTCTGTCAGCACCAGTCAATGTCGCGGCGTATGACGATGACGTCATACTGGCCGACGATGCGTGACGTTGGTCCGCAATTGTCTGGAAATGCCACTTTGCAGCGGAATCCCCCGGCTTGATCCATCCGTCCCTCGAAGTGTCACGTCGACCTGCTTGTGTGCACCATTCGGCCAACGCGGCGCAATATCGTCATAAAAATCTATGCGCATAAAGTCCATTCGCGCGACATGCCCGACAGAGCGGAAAATCAATCCTTCAGGGTAATATCGCCACTCGTCCCGATTACCGGCCTCGTCTGCACCTGCCGGAACTCGGCATCCTCGCATTCCGTCTCCTGTACCGTTCATGACTGACAGCCCTGCCCAAGGTGGTCGGACGACCGACTTCCTGCCGTACCTCGTCGCGGCAACGTTCTTCATGGAGTATCTCGACACGACCGTGATCGCGACCGCGTTGCCGCAGATGGCGCGCTCGTTCGGCGTCGGGCCGAACGCGTTGAGCCTCGGGATGACAGCCTACATGCTGGCGCTCGCGGTGTTCATCCCGATCAGCGGCTGGATCGCGGATCGCTATGGCTCGCGTACGGTGTTCGCCACGGCCATCTTCGTCTTTACCGGTGCGTCGGTGCTGTGCGGGCTGTCCGAGGGCGTGGTGACGTTCACGGCCGCGCGACTGCTGCAGGGTGTCGGCGGGGCGATGATGGTGCCGGTCGGACGGATGATCGTCGTGCGCAGCACTGAGAAGGCCAGGCTGATGCGTGCGATCGCGACGATTACGTGGCCGGGCATCGTCGCGCCGGTCGTCGGGCCGCCGATCGGTGGCTTCATCACGACCTACGCGTCATGGCGATGGATCTTCCTGTTGAATGTCCCGTTCGGCATCGCTGCGCTCGTCTGTACCTGGCTGATCGTCCGGAATACACGGGCCGATGAGCAACGGCCGCTTGACTGGGTCGGGTTCGTGCTGGCCGGCGGAGCGTTGACCTGTCTGCTGATCGGTACCGAAGCGGCCGGCCAGCAGGACGTCGACTTCACGCGCGCGGGCATTCTGGTGGGGGCGAGCGTGCTGTTCGGCATCGCCGCGTGGATGCACGCGCAACGCTGCGCGCACCCGCTGCTCGATTTCACGACGCTGAAGGTGCCGACGTTCTCGGTGACGGTGATCACCGGCTCGATCACGCGGATGGCGATCAACGCCGTGCCTTATCTGCTGCCGCTGCTGTTCCAGATCGGTTTCGGGCTGTCGCCGTTCCAGTCCGGCCTGCTGCTGCTCGCGAGCGCGCTCGGCAATCTCGGGATGAAGGCGGGAACGTCGTGGATCCTCGACCGCTTCGGTTTCCGGCGCGTTGCGCTCGTCGACGTGACGATCGTCGGAATCTTCACGATCGCGTGCGGCTGGCTGACCGCGTCGACGCCGCTGGCGATCACGCTGTTCGTCGTATTCGTCTACGGGCTCACGCGGTCGATGCAGTTCACGACGCTCGCGACGCTGGCGTATGCGGATATCCCGGCCCGGCAGACGAGCGCGGCCAGCACGCTGTGGAGCGCCGCGCAGCAGATGACGATCGGGATGGGGATCGCATTCGGTGCGTTGTCGCTGCGGCTCGCGGCGTTGGTACGTGGCGACGCGGCCGGCATGCACTACGTACTCGACGATTTTCGCTGGGCGTTCGTTGCGGCGGGCGTGCTCGCGCTGCTGACGCTGCCGGGCTATGCGCGGCTGGCTTCCGATGCTGGCGACCGCCTGCGGGCAAATGTGGCCCGAGGGTAGGCCGGATCTCGCGTTGCCTTGGCGTCGCGACAGGTGAGGGCGGCGGCTTTTCGTTGCTCACCTGAAACATCGATCGGTCGAGGCGACGATGGTCCGACGGGCGGCACAACCCGTTATCCGTTACCACGGCCGATGAGCGGACCGTACGGCGACGCCAGGGTACAACGAGCATCGAGCACCGACGTGCGGTGCCGGTTGCACGACCCTGCCCGCGTGCCGAATGGCGCGACAGCGTCATGTTTGTTCCGCGGGCCGTCACTGTGCGTCATGGAAGATGATGCCGACCGTGTGGCGGTGGCCGCTTCGAATTCTGCTCACACCATGGCGCAAGTTGACGCGGTAGACGCCGCGCGTTCCCTGCACGGGCCTGCCGTGCACGGCGAAGATCACCGCGTCGCCTTGCATGAGCGGCACCACTTCCGCGCGTGACTGCATGCGTGGCCGCTGTTCCGTCAGCACGAACTCGCCGCCCGTGAAATCCCGCCCGGGTGCCGACAACAGGATCGCGACCTGGAGCGGAAAGACATGCTCGCCATACAGGTCTTGATGGAGACAGTTGTAGTCGTCCGGCCCGTATTGCAGGATCAGCGGCGTCGGGCGTGTCTGCCCCGCCGCGTGGCAGCGATCGAGGAAGGTCCGGTGCTCTTTCGGATAGCGGACGTCGCTCCCGAGTGCCTGGTTCCAGCGATTCGCGATCGGCGCGAGATGCGGATAGAGCGTCGCACGCAACTCGGCGACGACCGCGGGCAGCGGGTACGCGAAGTATTTGTATTCGCCGCGCCCGAACCCGTGCCGTGCCATCACGACGCGTGAACGGTAGAGTGCATCCCGCGCATAGAGCGAGGCGAGCGCATCGCACTCGCTTGTGGAGATCAGGCCTGGTACCCGCGCACATCCGTAGCGATCGAGCTCGACATCGACGGTCGACCAGTCGATTGCGTCGACGCGTTGCGCGATGTCCGGCGATTCGACGGCAGGTTGCAGATCGGCGATATTCACGGGCATCCCTCGGTTCGTCAGCAGTGTGGCGCCGTACGGTCGCGCGAAATACTCGCCAGCGTCGCGTGCACGGTTGAAGCCACGATGAAAGTCGATGAACCCAGTCTAGCGGCGTCCGCGTGCTGGCGCGCTCCAGATCTTGCGCTTCAATTCGGAAGGGGGAGGGAAAGGTTGGGAATGCGGCACGGGCACATCGGTTGCCGCGATGTGTCGGAGCGCAGAAGCGCAGAAGCGCAGAAGCGCAGAAGCGGAGAAGCGACTGAGGAACCTTCCACGGCAGGCGACCGGTTTTCACCGGCCACGCGCCGCTTCCCCGATCAAGCCACCGACCGGAACAACCAGTAGAGCCCGCCAGCCAGTACGATCGACGCGGGCAGCGTCAGCACCCACGCGAGCGCGAGGCTGCGCACCGTGCTCCACTGCAACCCGGATCCGTTCGCCGCCATCGTGCCCGCGACACCCGACGACAGCACGTGCGTCGTCGACACGGGCAGCCCGTACACGTCGGCGGCGCCGATCGTCAGCATCGCGACGACTTCGGCCGACGCGCCCTGCCCATACGTCAAATGCTGCTTGCCGATTTTCTCGCCGACGGTCACGACGATCCGTTTCCAGCCGACCATCGTGCCGAGGCCCAGTGCGATCGCGACAGCCACCTTCACCCAGGTCGGAATGAACTTGGTCGCGTGGTCGAGCTGCTTGCGATAGTTGTCGATCGCGAGCTTGTCGTCGGCGGCGAACGCGGGCTGCCCCGACTTCTCGATCAGGCGAATGGCTTCGGACACCAGATACATCGTGTTGCGCACGTTGTCGACGTCGCGTTGCGGCACCGCCGCCATCGACCCCGACGCGCCGACCGCGTTCGCGAGCGACGCGGACAACTGCTGCACGGCCGGCAGCACCGCGGGCGTCAGTTCACGATGCTGCACGTAGTGTTCGACGTCGGCACGCGGGTTCGCGGACGGCGCGACGCCGTTCGTGTACTTCCCGAACGTCGCGGCAGCCTGGTTCGCGACGGCGACGAAGGTCTGCGTTTCGGCCGGCGTGACGGCCTTGTTCAGCGCATACGCGGTCGGCACCGTGCCGATCAGTATCAGCATGATGAGGCCCATCCCTTTCTGCCCGTCGTTCGACCCGTGCGCGAACGACACGCCCGTGCAGGTCAGGATCAGCAGGCAGCGAATCCAGAACGGCGGCGGCTGATCCTTCGGCGGCTCCTTGTACAACTCCGGAACCCGCACGAGCGCCTTCAGCACGAGCAGCAGCAGTGCCGCGCACAGGAAGCCGACGATCGGCGAGAACAGCAGCGACTTGCCGACGCCGAGCGCCTGGGCCCAGTCGACACCGCTCGTGCCCGACGGCCCGTGCATCAGCTGGTTCATCAGACCGACGCCGATGATCGACCCGATCAGCGTATGCGAGCTCGACGACGGCAATCCGAAATACCAGGTCGCGAGGTTCCACACGATCGCGGCGATCAGCAGCGCGAACACCATCGCGAAGCCTGCGCCGCTGCCGACCTGCAGGATCAGCTCGACCGGCAGCAACTGCAGGATGCCGAACGCGACGGCGCCGCTCGAGACCATCACGCCGAGGAAGTTCCACATGCCGGACCAGATCACCGCGACGTTCGGCGTCAGCGAGTGCGTATAGATCACGGTGGCGACCGCGTTTGCAGTGTCGTGGAAGCCGTTGACGAATTCGAAGCCGAGCGCGATCAGCAGCGCGGCGCCGAGCATCAGGTACGGAAACAGCGAGCCTTCGCGGACCGGCGACAGGTCGGCGATCAGGTGCGTGGCGATATAGAGGGCGCCGAACGCGAGCACCAGTAGAAAGACGGCATAGCCGACCTGCCTGGTGCGTTCGACGGAACCCGAATTGTTCGGTGCAGACGAAGCAGGTTGATTCATGACGGTATCTCGTAAGGGAACCGCGTCCGATCCTAGCTTTCGCTACCAGTCAGTTTGATGACAGTCGGGATGTCGAATCATCGTCTTACGGATGTGTAAGGGGAGGGTGCCGTGACGTCGAATTGCGACATGTCGTGCCGGCTCGCGTCGTCATCCATATCGTGAACAGGCCCGCGCACCGGCATGCGGGCCGCGGGAAGCGCGCACGGCGCGAGCGCCGCTAGCGCAGCATGCGCGGCGCGCTCCATGTCGATTCACGCGCCAGCGCGACGAATGCGGCCAGATAGTCGATCGACGCATCCGCCTCGCGGATGCCGAGGAAGATCTGTTTCGCGATCCCTTTCTTGCCGAGCTTGACCGGCACGACCGGCATCCGGTCCGCGTATTCATCTGCAAGCCATCTTGGCAGCGCGGCCACGCCGCGCCCGCTCGCCACCATCTGCAGCATGATGTCGGTCGTTTCGATCGACTTGTGACGCCGCGGCACGATGCCGGCCGGCGTCAGGAACTGGTTGTAGATGTCGAGCCGGTCGGTCTCGACCGGGTAGGTGATCAGGATCTCGTCGGTCAGCTGCTCGGGCGTCACGTAGTCGGCGTTCGCGAAACGGTGCGCGTCCGCGACCACCAGCACCTGTTCGTAATCGAACACGGGATCGAAGCGCAGGCCCGGCTTGTTCAGCGGGTCGGGCGTCACGAGCACGTCGATGTCATGGCCGAACAGCGCTCCGATGCCGCCGAACTGGAAGCGCTGCTTCACGTCGACGTCGACGTCCGGCCAGCGCGACAGGTACGGCGACACGACCTTCAGCAGCCACTGGTAGCACGGATGGCACTCCATCCCGATGCGCAGCGTGCCGCGCTCGCCCTTCGCGTACTGCTTCATGCGCTCCTCGGCGAGCTCGAACTGCGGCAGCAGCCGGTTCGCCAGCCTCAGCAGATACTGCCCGCCCTGCGTGAGCCGCAGGCCGCGGCCTTCGCGGTCCCAGATCGGCGTGCCGAGTTGCTGCTCGATTTTCCGGACGGTATGGCTGAGCGCCGATTGCGTGAGATGCAGCGCGTTGGCGGCCGCGGTCAACGAGCCCTGGCGCTCGACTTCGCGGATCACGACGAGATGGAATCGTTCCAGCATGGGTATCGCTTGCCCGACAGATACATGAACAGATTTAATGGATGAATGAAATAATGCCATTTTATTTCATGGGATGAAATCCCTATGATGGCTGCCGGATCGACTATTTCTTCAGGACGGCAGCTTCATGGTTACGACCCACAACCTCGGTTTTCCGCGCATCGGCGCGAAGCGCGAACTCAAATTCGGTCTCGAACGCTACTGGAAGGGCGAGTCGTCGCGCGACGCGCTGAAGGCACTCGGCGCCGAACTTCGCCAGCGCCACTGGAACGACCAGCGCGACCTCGATCTCGTGCCGATCGGCGATTTCGCGTTCTACGACCAGGTGCTCGACATGAGCTTCACGCTCGGCAACCTGCCGAAACGCGTGCAGGACTTCCATGGCGATGCGCTCGACAACTATTTCCGCGTCGCGCGCGGCCGCTCGGCGCAGTCGGCGGAAGAACACGCGGCATGCTGCGGCGGAGTCGCGGCCGGTGAAATGACGAAGTGGTTCGACACGAACTATCACTACATCGTCCCGGAATTCCATGCGGATACGAACTTCTCGCTCGATCCGTCGCGCCTGCTCCAGCAACTGGCGGAAGCGCAGGCGCAGGGCGTCGCCGCGAAGCCGGTGATCCTAGGCCCCGTCACGTATCTGTGGCTCGGCAAGGCGAAGGACGATTCCGATCGTCTCGCGCTGCTGCCGAAGCTGCTGCCGGTATATGGCGCGCTGCTCGACACGCTGACCGCGCAAGGCGTCGAATGGGTGCAGATCGACGAGCCGATCCTCGTGACCGAGCTCGACGCCGCCTGGCGCCAGGCGCTGCGCACGGCATACGACGCGCTCGAGACGCGCCGCATCAAGCTGCTGCTCGCGACGTATTTCGGCCAGCTGCAGGACAACCTGGCGCTCGCGGCCTCGCTGCCGGTCGACGGCCTGCATGTCGACGCGATCCACGCCCGCGACGAAATCGACGCACTCGTGCGCGAACTGCCGGCCGGGCGCGTGCTGTCGGTCGGCGCGATCAACGGACGCAACATCTGGAAGACGGACCTGAACGCGGCGCTCGACTGGCTCGAGCCGCTCGCGAAGCAACTGGGCGAGCGCCTGTGGCTCGCACCATCGTGCTCGCTGCTGCACGTGCCGGTCGATCTCGCGAGCGAGCAGACGCTCGACGAGGAGATCCGCTCGTGGCTCGCATTCGCGCTGCAGAAGCTCGACGAACTGAAGCTGCTCGCGACCGCGCTGAACGAAGGCCGCGACGAGGTGGCCGACGCGCTCGCCGCGAACGCGGCCGCGATCGGCTCGCGCCGTCGCTCGCCGCGCGTGAACAACCCGGCGGTGAAGGCCGCGATCGCGCGCATCGACGCGCAGCTCGGCAACCGTGCGAGCCCGTACCCGCAGCGTGCGCCGAAGCAGTCGGCGCGCCTGAACCTGCCGGCCTTCCCGACGACGACGATCGGCTCG
Organism: Burkholderia sp. Bp8984; assembly: GCF_003853755.1. Taxonomy (NCBI): domain Bacteria; kingdom Pseudomonadati; phylum Pseudomonadota; class Betaproteobacteria; order Burkholderiales; family Burkholderiaceae; genus Burkholderia; species Burkholderia sp. Bp8984. Next base: position 93,296 of record NZ_QTQN01000028.1, on the reverse strand, counting down.
TTCCCGCAGACTGCCGAGATCCGCCAGGCGCGCAGCCGGTTCAAGGCCGGCGCGCTGGATGAAGCCGGCTACCGCGCGGCGATGCAGGCGGAAATCGCGCGCAGCGTACGCGAACAGGAATCGCTCGAGCTCGACGTGCTCGTGCACGGCGAAGCCGAACGCAACGACATGGTCGAATACTTCGGCGAGCAGCTCGACGGCTACGCATTCAGCCAGTTCGGCTGGGTGCAGTCGTACGGTTCGCGCTGCGTGAAGCCGCCGATCCTGTTCGGCGACATCAGCCGCCCGAAGGCGATGACGGTCGAATGGATCACGTACGCGCAGTCGCTGACGAACAAGCCGATGAAGGGCATGCTGACCGGCCCGGTGACGATCCTGAACTGGTCGTTCGTGCGCGACGACCAGCCGCGTTCGGTGTCGTGCCATCAGCTCGCGCTCGCGATCCGGGACGAAGTGCTGGATCTCGAGCAGGCCGGCGTGCGCGTGATCCAGATCGACGAGGCCGCGCTGCGCGAAGGGCTGCCGCTGCGTCGCGCGCAATGGGGCGCGTACCTGAAGTGGGCGGTCGAGTCGTTCCGCATCGCCGCGAACGGTGTGCGGGACGATACGCAGATTCATACGCACATGTGCTATTCGGAGTTCAACGACATCATCGCGTCGATCGCCGACATGGATGCGGACGTGATCACGATCGAGACGTCGCGCTCGGACATGGAGCTGCTCGACGCGTTCGACAGCTTCAGGTATCCGAACGAGATCGGGCCGGGCGTGTACGACATCCATTCGCCGAACATCCCGACGCAGGATCACATCGTCGGCCTGATGAAGAAGGCGGCGGAGCGGATTCCGGCGGAGCGCCTGTGGGTGAACCCGGACTGCGGGCTGAAGACGCGTCAGTGGGCGGAAGTGCTTCCGGCGCTGACGAACATGGTCGCCGCGGCGAAGACGCTGCGCAGCAAGGTGCAATGACGCGCGAACGCTGCGCGCCGGCCGTCCCGATCGACGATCGGGCAGCAAACAAGCGGCCCGCATGTGCGGGCCGTTTGTCGCAATGAATGTTCGGGGCGAGGCGGGGGTAGCGGCGTATCGCCCGACGCCCGATGCAAACGGGCAGGCGATGTTGCCTGCCTCGTTTGCGTGAGGTTACGCGGTACGCGCACCGCGCGGCAGCGCTTCGTCCGCCCTGCCGGGCGCGCCGGCATCGTCGATGCTGACGCGGCGCGAGATCAGCCACACGCACACCGACGACAGCACGGCGGCGCTCGTGTACTGGATCGCGAGCGGCCACCATTGCGGCGCGGTGTTCTGCGCGATCAGCGTGGCGACGAGTGGCGTGAGACCGCCGGCGAGCGCGCCGCACACCTGGTACGCGATCGAAATCGCCGTGTAGCGGATGCGCGCGATGAAGATCCCGCTGACGAAACCCGCGACCACCGAGTAGTAGCCCGATTCCGCGAGCGTCGCGAGGCCGACGCCGACCGTGATCGACAGCGGCGTGCCCAGGTGCACGAGCGGCAGCATCACGAACGGCACGATTGCGGCCCATGCGCCGGTGATCAGCAGCACGCGCGTCGTGCCGAAGCGCTGCGCGAGGAACGCGGCGGCGAGCTGCACGACGAACTGCAGCACCGCGACGATCGTCATGCAATGCAGCACCATCGACCGGTCGAGCGACAGGAATTGCGTTGCATAGCTGATCATGAAGATGTTGCTGAAATACACGCCGGCGATGCCGTACACGTTCGCGCCGATCGCGAGCAGCAGCAGCGGCCAGTACTTGAGCGCTTCACGCAGCGGCTTTTGCGCGATGTTGCCGCTCTTCCTGACTTCCTCGAACTCGGGCGACTCGGACACGCTCGCGCGGATCACGAAGCCGACCGCCAGCAGCACGGCGCTCGCAAGGAACGGCACGCGCCAACCCCAGCTCATCATGTCGTCCTTCGACAGCGTGCTGATCGCCCCGAACGCGAGCATCGACAGGATCAGGCCGCTCGCGCTGCCGAGCTGCGCGAACGACGCGAAGAACGTGCGCTTGCCTTCGGGCGCATGCTCGCCGGCGAGCAGCACCGCGCCGCCCCATTCGCCGCCGACGGCGATGCCTTGCAGCACGCGCATCAGCACCAGCAGGATCGGCGCGATCACACCGGCCTGCGCATGGGTCGGCAGCAGGCCGATCGCGACCGTCGACACGGCCATCAGCATCAGCGTCGCGAGCAGCGAGCGCTTGCGGCCGAAGCGGTCGCCGAGATAGCCGAACATCACGCCGCCGAGCGGCCGCGCGAAGAAGCCGACCGCGAACGAGCCGAACGACGCGAGCAGGCTGACGAAACGGCTTTCACCGGGGAAGAACAGCGGCCCGAACACGATGGCGGCGGCGGTCGCGTAGCTATAGAAGTCGTACCACTCGATCGTGGTGCCGACGAACGAAGCGAGCGCCGCCCGCTTCGGTTGCTTGATGGCAGTCCCCATCTGTTATGTGCTCCTCTGTAATTCTCTGATTTGGAATGGGTCGCGTGCCGGGATCAGTCGCGATAGGCGACGCCGGGCAGCACGCACAGCAGCTCGTACGCGAGGTTCGCGCCGAGCAGGGCCGTGGTGCCGAACGGGTCGTACGGCGGCGCCACTTCGACGAGATCGCAGCCGACGATGTTCAGCCCCTTCGCGCCGCGGATGATCTCGAGCGCCTGCGGCACCGTGAGGCCCGCGATTTCCGGCGTGCCGGTGCCCGGTGCGTAGGCCGGGTCGATGCCGTCGATGTCGAAGCTGATGTAGACGGGCGTGTCGCCGATGCGCGCGCGCACTTCCTCCATCAGCGGCGCGAGCGACTTGTTCCAGCATTCCTCGGCCTGGACCACGCGGAAGCCCTGCTCGCGGCACCAGTCGAAATCCTCGGCCGCGTAGCCGGTGCCGCGCAGGCCGATTTGAGTGACCTTGTCGCCGTGCAGCAGGCCTTCCTCGACCGCGCGGCGGAACGGCGTGCCGTGCGCGATCTTTTCGCCCATCATCGTGTCGTTCACGTCGGCGTGTGCATCGACGTGGATCAATGCGACCTTGCCGTGCTTGCGGTGGATCGCGCGCAGGATCGGCAGCGCGATCGTATGGTCGCCGCCGAGTGTGACCGGCTTGCAGTCGTGCTCGAGAATCGCGTCGTATGCAGCCTCGATGCGCGCGATCGAATCGTGCAGGTTGTACGGGTTGATCGCGACGTCGCCGATATCGGCAACCTGCAGCGAATCGAAGGGCGCGGCGCGCGTGGCCATGTTGTACGGGCGCAGCAGCACGGATTCCGTGCGGATCTGGCGCGGGCCGAAGCGCGCGCCGGTGCGGTTGGAGGTGCCGAGGTCGAACGGCACGCCAACGAAACAGGCGTCGAGGCCGGCTGCGCTCGCCACGTGCGGCAGGCGCATCATCGTCGCGATGCCGCCGCTGCGCGGCATTTCATTGCCGCCGAGCGGCTGGAAATGGGTGTGGTCGTTCATGGGCTTGTCTCTTCCGATGTGGGGTTGCCGTATCATTCGACGCGGCCTGGCACATAGTTTTACGCGTCCGGCCGGAAAGAAGAATGCGAAGATATCGACGTAAACATCGATTTTCATCGATGTATGGAAGGGGAACAAAAGGGGAATAGCGTGCTGGGGAATCTGTCGACCCTCGATCTGCGGTTGATCCGCGTGTTTCTCGCGGTCACGGACGCGGGCGGCGTGTCGGCCGCGCAAGCGATCCTGAACGTCGGCCAGTCGACGATCAGCGCGCAGCTGTCGTCGCTCGAGACACGGCTCGGCTACCGGCTCTGCGAGCGCGGCCGCAGCGGCTTCCGGCTCACGCCGAAAGGCGAGCGGTTCCACGCGATGAGCCGCAAGCTGCTCGCCGCGCTCGACGAATTCGGGATCGCGGCGCGGCACATGGACCGCCAGCTGGTCGGCACGTTGCACATCGGCCTGATCGGCCATACGCCGGTCAGCCAGAACGCACGGATCGCCGAGGCGATCGCCGCGTTCCGCACGCGCGACGAGGCCGTGCGCTTCTCGATCTCGGTGCGCGCGCCGGGCGATCTCGAGGAAAAGCTGCTGAGCAACGAGATCCAGATCGCGGTCGGCTATTTCTGGCACCGCGTGCCGTCGCTGCACTACACGCCGCTGTTCATCGAGCGGCAGGTGGCGTACTGCGGGCGCGGCCATCCGCTGTTCGAACGCGCCGGCGCGCTGACGCCGGCCGACGTCGCGGGATTCGAATGGGCGTGGCGCTCGTATCCGCTGCCGGAGGCGCAGATGTCGACGACGCCCGATCGCGTGACGGCAACCGCCGACAACATGGAGGCCGTCGCGCTGCTGATCCTGTCAGGCCATCACCTCGGCTACCTGCCGCAGCACTTTGCGGCGCCGTATGTCGCGCAGGGGCTGCTTGCGCCGCTCAATCCGGACCAACTGCACTACGACGTCACGTTCCACATGGTCGTGGCGCGCGACGGGCGCGGCGATCCGCTCGTCGAAGCGTTTCTCGAGGATCTCGAGCGCGCGCATCAAAAGCCCGATGTCGTGTGAGGTCGCGTGAGGTCGCCTGAGGGCGGCAACGTGAACGAATGTCACGCCGGAGCGATCCACTGCCCGCATCACGGCACCGGCAACCCCGCATCGTGCTTCACCTCCCGCAACGACAACGCCGATTCGATCGACGTGACGCCCGGCAGCATCCGCAGCGAGTCGCGCAGGAACGTACCGTAGTCGTCGAGATCGCGCGCGACCACCTGCAGCAGGTAGTCGGCCGTGCCCGCGACGTTGTGGCACGCGAGGATCCGCTCGATGCCGAGCACTTCCCGTTCGAACCGGTCGGCGACCTTGCGGTCGTGCGTCGCGAACCGCACGAGCACGAATGCGACGACGCCGAAGCCGAGCGCCTGGCGCGACAGCTGCGCGCGGTAGCGCTCGATGTAGCCGTCGTTTTCGAGACGCTTCAGGCGCCGTGCGCAGGGCGTCTCGGACAGGCCGACGGAATCGGCGAGACGCGCGATCGGCAGGCGGCCGTCGCGCTGCACCGCGGCGAGGATCGCGCGATCGGTTTTGTCGAGTTCGGTCATGTTGGCGGAATCCTTGTCTAAATTCCGTGATTTTGGCGGATTCCGCTATGTATCGCCAATTTCGAGCCAAAGATGGCCAATAATCGCTCTCCCTTCAGCGGCAACATATCGTCACTGAAGAACGGGGGCAGACCATGATTTCCACGCATTTGCTGTTGATTTATCTCGCCGCGCTGGCGGCCATCTACGCGGTGCCCGGGCCCGACATGGCGCTCGTGCTGCAGACCAGCATCGGCCGCGGCGTGCGCCCGGGCATGGCGGCGGCGGCCGGCCTGTCGCTGTCGCGCACCGCGCACGTGACGCTGTCCGCCTGCGGCGTCGCGGCGCTGATCCGCAGCGCACCGTGGCTGTATGAAGTGATCCGCTACGGCGGCGCGCTTTATCTCGCTTACGTCGCGATCCAGGTGTTCCGCTCGCCGGTGTTCGCGCTCGGCGACGGCGATGGGGCGGCGCCGGGCGAACTGCGGCAGTCGTTCTTCAAGGGGCTGCTGACGAACCTGCTGAATCCGAAGGCACTGCTGTTCTGCTCGGTGCTGCTGCCGCAGTTCGTGCGCCCCGAGGCAGGGCCCGTCGTGTGGCAGATGTTCGAGCTCGGCGCGCTGCTCGTCGCCGCCGGCGTGTGTTTCGACCTCGCATGCGTGTTCGGCGCGTCGCGCATCGCGGCGTGGATGCGCGCGCATCCGCTCGCGCAGACGGTCCAGCGCTGGACGTTTTCCGCGGCGCTGATCGGGTTCGCGTTGCGCCTGTCGATGGATTGAGCTGCTGCATTGCATCACGGCCGCGCGGCTCGACTTGCCGCGCGGCCGCGATGCGCTGCCGAACGCGGGCCGCGCGCCATGCCGGGCTTCGCGCGCATGCGTTGGGGTGGAAGGGCGTGCGCGTAAATCGTCTGACTGATCTAAACTCCCTTCAGCTTCGCGCTTTCGCGAACCGACTGACCGAACGGAACCGACTTCCGCCGGCTATGTCCGATTTCCTGGCTGTTCCGTGCAACGCGGTACCAAGGAGGGTCTGAACATGGCAAGGCATCTTCACGCCGACCGTGAACCCCGAATCGTCGCCGAGTCGAAGTGTCTCGGCCCCTGCGATCCGGCAGAACGTATCCACGTCACGATCATGTTGCGGCGGCAGGAAGAAGGGCAACTCGACACGTTGGTCCAGCAGCTCGCCACCGGCGACGCACAGGCGAAACCGCTGTCGCGCGAAGCGTTCGCGCAGCGTTTCTCCGCCAATCCCGACGACATTCGCAAGACCGAGGACTTCGCGCGCCGTCACCAGCTCACGGTCGATCGCGTCGATCCGGTCGAAAGCGTCGTCGTGCTGTCCGGCTCGATCCAGCAGTTCGAAGCGGCATTCAGCGTGAAGCTCGAGCGTTTCGAGCATCGTTCGATCGGCCAGTACCGCGGCCGCTCGGGCCCGATCGCGCTGCCGGACGAGCTCGGCGATGCCGTCACGGCCGTGCTCGGCCTCGACAGCCGTCCGCAGGCGCGGCCGCATTTCCGGCTGCGTCCGCCGTTCCAGCCCGCGCGCGGCGCGCCCGCCGTCACGTTCACGCCGATCCAGCTCGCGTCGCTGTACGGCTTTCCGGCCGGCGACGGTGCAGGGCAATGCATCGCGATCGTCGAACTCGGCGGCGGCTATCGCGCAGCCGATATCCAGCAGTATTTCCGCGGGCTCGGCATCAAGACGCCGCCGACGCTCGTCGACGTGAACGTCGGCACCGGCCGCAATGCGCCGACCGGCGAGGCGAACGGCCCGGACGGCGAAGTCGCGCTCGACATCGAGATAGCCGGTGCGATCGCGCCCGCCGCGAAGCTCGCCGTCTATTTCGCGCCGAACAGCGACGCGGGCTTCATCCAGGCCGTCAACGCGGCCGTCACCGACAAGACCAACCGGCCGTCGGTGATCTCGATCAGCTGGGGCGGCCCGGAAGCGATCTGGCAGGCGCAGTCGGCGCATGCGTTCAACCGCGTGCTGCAGGCGGCCGCCGCGCAGGGGATCACGGTATGCGCGGCGTCGGGCGACAGCGGCTCGGGCGACGGGCTGCAGGACGGCACGGATCATGTCGACTTCCCGGCGTCGAGTCCGTACGTGCTCGGCTGCGGCGGCACGCAGCTCGATGCGCTGCCGGGGCAGGGCATTCGCAGCGAAGTCGCGTGGAACGACGAGGCGGCCGGCGGCGGCGCGGGCGGCGGCGGTGTCAGCACGCTGTTCGACCTGCCGGCGTGGCAGCAGGGATTGACCGTCACGCTCGCCGACGGCAGCACCACGCCGCTCACGAAGCGCGGCGTGCCGGACGTCGCCGCCGATGCATCGCCGCAGACGGGCTACGAGGTGTCGGTCGCCGGCACGGTCGCGGTGATGGGCGGCACGAGCGCGGTCGCGCCGTTGTGGGCCGCGCTGATCGCACGGATCAATGCGGCGGCGAGTGCGGCGGCCGGTGCGGCGGCGAGTGCATCGGCCGGCTGGATCAACCCGGCGCTGTACAAGAATCCTGGCGCGTTGCGTGACATCACGAAAGGCTCGAACGGCACGTATGCCGCCGCGTCCGGCTGGGATGCGTGCACGGGCCTCGGCAGCCCCGACGGCGCGAAACTCGCGGCGATCCTCGCGCGCAAGCCGTCGAGCTGACGCGCCGGCACCGGCCTTTCCAAGCGACGCGGGTTTCCTGCCCGCGTCTTTTTTCACCTCGAGGAGCAGCACGATGGGCATCGATTCCGCATCTTCCGGCGGCGTGTATCCGCTGCATCACGGCGACCACAATTCGCATGGCGTGCCGCCGACCATCAGTCCGGTCGCGCTGAGCCACGGCCGCGACCAGCCGTTCTTCGATCCGGTCGCGTACGGCAACGGTCCCGACGACTCGGTGACCGACACGACCGAAGCGGCCGCGATCACGCATCACACGATCCTGATCGATGGCAAGCGCATCGCGTACACGGCGACGGCCGGCCACCTCGTGACGGTCGACCCGAGCAGCTCGCTGCCGGCCGCGAAGCTCTTCTACGTCGCGTTCACGGCCGACGGCGCGAAGGAGGAAACGCGGCCCGTCACGTTCTTCTACAACGGCGGACCCGGGTCGTCGTCGGTGTTCGTGCTGCTCGGCTCGTTCGCGCCGAAGCGCATCAGGACGTCGATGCCGGGGTTCACGCCGCCCGCGCCGTATCAGATGGAAGACAATCCGGACAGCATGATCGACCACAGCGACCTGGTGTTCATCAACCCGGTCGGCACCGGTTATTCGGCGGCCGTCGCGCCGAACAAGAACCGCGATTTCTGGGGCGTCGACCAGGATGCGGATTCGCTGAAGCAGTTCATCAAGCGCTACCTGACGAAGAACAACCGCTGGAATTCGCCGAAGTACCTGTTCGGCGAGTCGTACGGCACCGCGCGCAGCTGCGTGCTCGCGTACAAGCTGCACGAGGACGGCGTCGACCTGAACGGCGTCACGCTGCAGTCGTCGATCCTCGACTACCGGCAGGCCGGCAACCCGGTCGGCGCGCTGCCGACCGCGGCGGCCGACGCGTGGTATCACAAGAAGCTCGGCGTCACGCCCGCGCCGACCGATCTCGGCGCGTTCGTCGAGGAAGTCGCGCAATTCGCGCGCACCGACTACCTGAAGGCGCTGCGCACGGTTCCGCATGCGGACCCGGCCGCCGTGCAGAAGCTGTCGCGATACACGGGTATCGATACGGCGACGCTGCAGTCGTGGAGCCTCGACATCGCGGGCTACGACACGCGCGGCAATTCGCTGTTCCTGACGACGCTGCTGCACGCGCAGGGGCTCGCGCTCGGGTCGTACGACGGCCGCGTGACCGGGATCTCGTCGGGCATCGCCGGCAAGATCGACCCGAACTCGGGCGGCAACGATCCGACGATGACGGCCGTGACGGGCGTCTACACGGCGATGTGGAACAGCTACCTGAACGAGCAGCTGAAGTTCACGTCGAATTCCGCGTTCACGGACCTGAACGACCAGGCGTTCCGGAACTGGGACTTCAGCCACATCGACCCGACCGGCGCGCAGCAGGGCATCGATGCGAAGGGGAACCTGATCCTCTACACGGCGGGCGATCTCGCCGCGGTGATGGCGCTGAACGTCGACCTGAAGGTGCTGTCGGCGAACGGCCTCTACGACTTCGTCACGCCGTTCTACCAGACCGTGATCGACCTGCAGCAGATGCCGCTCGAGGATCCGAAGGTGCGGCAGAACCTGTCCGCGCGTTTCTATCCGTCCGGGCACATGGTGTATCTCGACGGCGGTTCGCGCACCGCGCTCAAGCGCGATCTCGCGACGATGTACGACGCGACGGTCAGCGATACGGGCGCGCGGCTGCGGATTCGCGCGCTGCAGGCGAAGAAGGCGGGCGGGCACGCGTAGCGCTGCCCGTCGCGCAGGCGCCGCGCGTAACCGCCAGGGTTCGCGCGGCGCGGTGTTGCGGCTGAACGAGCCGGCTTACGCGGCCGGCCAGTCGAACGGCGTGTACGGCAGCGCGCGCTTGTGGCGCGAACCGTCGTAGAAGCGCAGCACCGTTTCGTACACGTTGTCGGCGACGGGTTTGCCTTCGAGGAAATCGTCGATTTCGTCGTAGGTGACGCCGTAGGCGTGCTCGTCGGGGCGCAGCGGACGCAGTTCCTCGAGGTCGGCCGTCGGCACCTTCATCACGATCAGTTCGTCGCCGCCGAGCGCGCGGGCGACCGCACGCACGCGGCGCTTGCTCAGGCCGGCGAGCGGCAGCACGTCCGCGCCGCCGTCGCCGAATTTCGTGAAGAAGCCCATCAGCGATTCGGCCGCGTGGTCGGTGCCGATCACGATGCCGCGCCGCGCGCCGGCCACCGCGTATTGCGCGATCATGCGCTCGCGCGCCTTGATGTTGCCGTGCACGAAGTCCTGCTGGGCCGGGTTTTCGAATGCGTGGCCGGACGCGACGAGCGATGCGAGCATCGCGTCGGCGGCGGGCTTGACGTCGACCGTGAACGTTTCGTCCGCGCGCACGAACGCGAGCGCGCGTTGCGCGTCGGCTTCGTCGTTCTGCACGCCGTTCGGCAAGCGCATCGCGATGAAGCGGGCGTCGTAGCCGCCGGCGCGCAGCTGTTCGACCGCCAGCTGCGCGAGCCGTCCGGCCGTCGACGAATCGACGCCGCCGCTGATGCCGAGCACGTAGGTCCGCAGGCCGGTCGAACGAAGGTACTGCGCGAGGAAATCGACGCGGCGGGCGATTTCGGCGTCGGCGTCGAAGTGCGGCGTGACGTTCAGTTCGGCAATGATCGCGCGTTGGCGGCTGGCGTAATCGGCGGATGTCATGAAGGTGGTTCCGGAACGAAATGCAAGGCGCCCATCATAAGCGCAATCGCGGCCCGGCGCCGCGCCGGGCATGCGATCCGGCGGCCGCGCGTTGCATCGGCGAGACGCGATGCATCGTCATGGTGCGGCGCGCGGGGCGGCGTCCCCCGGCGTGCGCGCGGATGCTTCGTTTCGAGGCATGGCGGGGCGCGCCACGACGAACCACGAGGCGCGGCGCCCGGCGGCGGGGCGACGCCGCGCATGGCGGGGCGCGGTGACGAACCCGCGCGCTCGCCCGCGTCAGCGCCGCGCGAGCACGACGCCCGCCAGCGCGAGCGCGAAGCCGGCGAGCTGGACGGTCGCGAGCGTTTCGCCGAACAGCAGGTAGCCCTGCAGCGCGGCGAGCGGCGGCGCGAGGAACAGCAACGACGTCGCGCGCGCGGCGTTGCCTCGCCGCAGCATCCACATCAGCATCGTGACCGCGCCGCCGGACAGGAACACGACGCCCCACACGAGCGAGATCCACAGCGCCGGTGCGCCGATCCAGCGCGTTTCGTGCAGCAGCACGACGAAGACGGCCGCGACGATCGCCGCGCCGAGGTTCTGCACGGCGACGGCCGTACGCAGGTCGTTCTGCGCGAGCTTGCCCTTCTGGTACAGCGAGCCCGCGGTGATCGAGCCGACCGACAGGATCGACACGGTCACGACGAACCACGCGGGCGCGGCGCCCGCCGGCGGCGCGACGCCGCCCGCGACCTTCGGTGCGAGGACGAGCGCGACGCCGGCGAGCCCGAGCGCCATCCCGAGCCAGCCGCGCGCGGGCAGCCGCTCGTTGAACAGCGGCACCGCGAGCACGGCGGTGGCAAGCGGCTGCAATGCGCCGAGCAGCGCCATCACGCCGGCGTTCAGCCCTTGCGCGACGGCCCAGTAGCTGGCGCCGAGATAGACGCCCTGCAGCAGCGCGCCCGCGATCAGGTGGCGCGGCCATTCGCGGCGCGCCGGCCACGGCGCGCGCGCGGCGAGCGCCACCGCGCCGAACAGCACGGCCGTGCCCGCGAAACGCGCGAGCAGGAACAGGTTCGGGTCGGCGTAGGGCTTGATTGCCCGGGCGACGATGAAGCCGGTGGACCACAGCGCGACGAAAGCCGCGGCGACGAGCGAGGTAAACATGCGTGGCGGGCCGCGATACGGCCGGACGAATCGTGAGCCGGCCAGTATCGGGTGAAGCGGCGTGGCCGTCTTGTCGGATTCTGCATTCGCGCGTGGCGCGTGCGGAACGCATGCAGCAGCGGTGCGCGGCACGTTGGCCGCGGGCGTGATCCGCCACGAGCACGGCAGCACGCCGGCCGTCCGGTTAGCGGCCGTCCGGGCGAAGGCGCCGCGGCATGAAAGCGCGCCGTGGCGCGCGCAGAGGAGCGGGGATCAGTCGAGCGAGAACGTGTCGAGCGGCTGGTTCGCGCGCGCATCGGTCGCGAAGCGTGCGGCGAGCTGTTCGTACAGCCGGCGGGCCTCGTCGAGCGTCAGGTCGATCCAGTACGGATCGCCGGCCCCGTCGTTGAGCCGTTCCGGCGAAAACTGGATTTCGAGCACACTGCCTTTGCGGTACATGACGCAAGCCCCTTGATGGTCTGTCGTTCGGCGAAACGCAGAGTGTAGCAACCGCTTGCCACGCCGATTCGCGCGCATCGGGCAATACAGAATTTCGCTTTCGTGAAACGTGGCCGCGGCCGGACGCACCGCCGTCAAATGGCGGTCAAACGGCCGTAATACAATGGTCGGCCTACCCATTACCAGTCGCCTCGGGCGCATTGCGATGCTGGCGGAACAACGTCATCAATACATTCTGTCGGAGCTCGGACGATCGGGCGCGCTGTCGGTCGCCGAACTCGTGCGCTCGCTCGACGTGTCGCGCGAGACGGTACGGCGCGACCTGAACGCGCTCGCGGCGCGCGGCCTGCTCGTGATGACGCACGGCGGCGCGCTGGCGGCGGATCGCCGCGAGCCGAGCCTGTCCGAGCGTGAGGCGGCGAATGCCGAAGCGAAGCGCACGATCGGGCGACGCGCGGCCGAATTCGTGCCCGACGACGCCTCGGTGCTGATCGACTCGGGCAGCACGCCGCATGCGGTCGCGCTCGCGCTGGCCGACCGGCACCGGCTGTCGATCTACACGAACGACTGGCGCACCGCGTTCGTGCTCGCGCGGCGCAACGGCAATCGCGTGACGCTGCTCGGCGGCGAACTGTCCGACGACGAGGATGCGACGTTCGGGCTCGATACGATCCAGCAGCTCGCGCAATACCACGTCGATTTCGCGTTCGTCGGCGCGGGCGGCATCACGGCCGATGGCGACTGCACCGACTACTCGCGGCTCGCCGCCGAAGTGCGCAGCCGGATGATCGCGGCGGCCGGCACCGCGATCATCGTCGCCGACCATTCGAAGTTCGGCCGCGTGACGCCGGTGCGGATCAACGGCGCCTCGGCCGCGCGCTATCTCGTCACCGAACGCGCGCCGGACAAGGCCGTGCGTCGCGCGCTGACCGCGCGCGGCATCGAGCTGCTCGTGTGCGACTGACGCGGCTTCGACATACAAGGTTCATCGAACGGTCATCGCACGGGAAGATGCGCCTTCGACACTGACTCATTCCTTTCGACCGGCCGCCGCGGCAGGAGCAAAGAATGACCGTCAGCGTACGCAGCTATCTTTCCCCGACCCTGGTTCTCCTCGCTTTCGACTGGCCCGACGCGGCCTCGCGCACCGACTTCCTCGGCTTCGCGATCCGACGCACGCCGGGCTTCTGGTCGGCCGACGGCAAGACGCGCGCGCCGAACAGCTGGCTGCCGAACCGGCTCACGTTCGACGGCCCGGCCGCCGGCACGCAGGGCGACGCGCCGACCGACCAGGCACCGATCCAGAAATTCATGTGGTGGGACGCGCGCATCGATCCGCAGGATCGCGATGCGTCGTTCCGCTATGACGTCTATCCGGTCGTCGGCACGCCGGAGAACCTGAAGGTGCTCGATGCGCAGGCCGGCGTGTGCGATGTCGTGCTGCCCGCGCACATCGTGGACGGCGTCGGCACGTGGTTCAATCGCGCGGTGGTCAGCTCGCAGGCGTTCGCGAAGCAGGTCGCGGCGCTGGGTCTCGCGCCGCATGCGGCGCCGAGCGCGGACCAGGCGTTGAAGCTGCGCACGTGGCTCGCGAACGACATGGAACAGGTGTTCGCGGAGATGCTCGACCCCGCGTCGCGCGCGGTCTCGGCCGTCTATCACCTGACGGACACGCTGTGGGCGTTGCCCGCATTCGAGGCGTTCGGACGGCAGCACGGCGAAGCGTCGCTCGCGATCGTCTACGACGCGCACCTGACCGCCCGCAAGGGCAAGCCGCCGCTGCCGTCGCCGAACCAGCCGGCCGTCGACGCGCTTCAGGGCCTCGCGACGCGCGCGCCGCGCGACAGGACGCACATCATGCACGACAAATTCATCGTGACCGACGCACCGGCGAACGGGACGACTGCGCCGACGCCGGCGCGCGTGCTGACCGGTTCAGCGAACTTCACGACCGAAGGGCTGACGGAGCAGGCGAACGTGCTGCACGCATTCGATTCGCCGGCGCTCGCGGCGCTGTACAACGCGCGTGCGCAGGCGCTGGCCGCGAATCCGACGATCGCGGAGACGGCGAAGTTGTCGCCGGGCTGGTCCGAGCCGCTGACGATCGGCAGCGCGCAGGTGCGCGTCGCGTTTTCGCCGGAGCCGGCGGGGCAGCGCACCGAGATCGATACGATCGTCGCCGCGATCGCGGCCGCGCAGCATTCGGTGTCGTTCTGCCTGTTCATGCCGACCGACGCGGCGCTGCGCGACGCATGCTTTGCCGCCGGCGACCGCGGCCTGATGATGTTCGGTCTGGTGAACCGCATCAACGCCGGCAGCGCGACGCAGGCCGATGCCGCGCAGCACGACGGCCGGCCGCTCGATGCGGCGACGCTCGCGAATCTCGAGCTTTACCATCGCCGGCGCGATCATCGCGACGTGATCGACGCCGCGTATTTTTCACCGGCGACGGTGCCGCAGGGTTTCGAGCCGGAACTGCGCCTCTTTCCGGGCGAGCCGGCGCCGGCCTATCCGCCGGTCGTGATCCACCACAAGTTCATCGTGATCGATGCGGAAGGCGCGAACCCGATCGTCTACACGGGTTCGGCGAACATGAGCCGCAATTCCGAGCAGTACAACGACGAGAACCTGCTGGAGATTCGCGACGCGCGGATCGCGGCGATCTATCTCGCGGAATTCCTGCGGCTCTACGAGCACTACCGCGCGCGGGCGCTGTCGATCGAGTCGCAACGGCAGGGCGCCGGTGCGCAACGGCACCTCGCGCTCGCACCGGATTCGAGCTGGGCGAAGAAGTATTACGTGGCGGGCAGCCCGGAAGAGAAGGCGCGGATCGCATTGGCGTCGGCGCCGACGGACTGGCGTGAGGCGGAAGTTCGGCCTGAGGCGGCCTGAGCGGCGCGAGCGGCTTGAAGGGACCCGCCGCGTGAATCCGGCTCATGCCGGTTGCAAGCGTCGTAGTGCCGGTCGGGAGAGGGCCGGGCGGCGGGTTCAGCGCTCGTCGCCGGCCTTCGGATGAAACCGCGCGATGCGCTTACGCGGCGACGTAGCGCAGCACGGAATCGGCGATCGTCTCGCGATGCCGCGCGCGCAGCCGCGGCGCCGACGGATCGCGGCCGAACGCGGCGCCGAACGTATAGCGGTTCGACACGCGGTGGAAGCAGAACGAGCTGATCAGCAGATGCAGGTCGAACGCGTCGATGTCCTTGCGGAACGCGCCGCTCGCCGCGCCGCGCTCGAGCAGTTCCTCGAGCGTCTTGATGATGCTGACGTTGCGGTTCTTGAACGACTTCAGCTGTTCGAGATACTTCGCGCCGTGGATGTTCTCGATCGACACGAGGCGGACGAAGTCGCGATGCTTGTCGTGATAGTCGAACGTGAATTCGACGAGCCGGCGCATGCCTTCGCGCGGCTCCATGTCGCCGACGTGCAGTTCCTGCTCGAGCGCGCGGATGTCGCCGTATACCTTCTCCAGCACGGCCTCGTACAGGCCTTCCTTGCTTTCGAAGTAGTAGTAGAGCATCCGCTTCGTCGTGTTGGTACGCTCGGCGATCGCGTCGACGCGCGCGCCGGCGAGGCCCATCGCGGAAAACTCCTGCGTGGCGACGTCGAGGATGTTGCGCTTGGTTTGCTCGGGATCGTATTTGCGCCGCGCATCGGTCGCAAGCGCGCGGCTTTCGGACGTGGCGGCCTTGCTTCCAGCTTTCATGTGACTTTGTTGTGGGTTCGCGGCGGCATGAAGAAATCATTCTAGCATGCGGGAAATCGCCGCCCGGCCGACCTTCTGCTCTAATCGGCCGCGCGGTTTCGGCGGCCGTCGCCGCTCAGCGCCGGCACGACGCGAGCGCGTCGCGGGCCTGGTACGCGGTGTACGTGAGCTGCGCGGCCGCGAGGCCGGCGAGACCGAACGTGCGCGTGAGCCCGAACGCGGCGAAGCCTTCCGGCACCGGCTGCTCCCCGGCCAGCGCGGCGGCGAGCGCTTCGCCGGCGACGGTGGTGGGCGCCATCCCGTGACCGCCGAATGCGATCGCGTGCCACACGCCGTCCGCATCGCGGCCGATCTGCGGCATCTTGTGCCGCGCGTAGCTCATCAGCCCGCCCCATGCGTACTCGACCTTCACGCCGTCGAGTTGCGGATACACGCGCAGCAGGTCGCGCCGCAGCAGCCGCGCGATCGCGTCGGGGCCGCGGTCGAGCACCGAGATCCGGCCGCCCCACAGAATCCGCGTGTCCTTCAGCGGCCGGTAGTAGTCGAACGCGAAACGCGTGTCGTAGATCGCGTACGGCGCGTCGATCGCGTCCGGCAGCCGCGTGCCGAGCGGCTCGGTCGCGATCACGTAGGTCGCGATCGGCAGCACCGCGCGCTCGATGCGCGGCGACACGCCGCGCGCGTAGCCGCCGCCGGCGAACACGACGTCCTTCGCGCGCACCGTGCCCTGCGCCGTGCGCACGACGTAGCCGGCGCCCTCGCGCGCGATGCCGAGCGCGGCCGAGCGTTCGTACACGCGTGCGCCGCCGCGCGAGGCGGCCGCCGCGACGCCGAGCACGTACTTGAGCGGATGGAAGTGGAACGCGTTCGGCTCGAACAGGCCGCCGTAATAGCGCTGGGTCTTCAGCCGCGCGCGCAGCGCGTCGGTCGCGACCGGTTCCCAGTCGACGTCGAATTCCTGCTTCATCAGCGTGCGCACGCCATCGAGCCGCGACGGATCGTCGAACCAGTTGGCGAGCATCACGCCCTCGTCGACGATGTCGCAGTCGATGCCGTAGCGGGCAATCCGCGCGCGGATCAGGTCGACCGCATCGACGGTGAGCCGGTACAGGCGGCGGCCTTCGTCGCGGCCGAGCGTGCGCAGCAGGTCCGCGTTGTCGAGGCTGTAGCCGCCGAACACGAAGCCGCCGTTGCGGCCGGACGCGCCGAAGCCGACCCGTTCGCCGTCGAGCACGACGACATCCCGCACGCCGCGCTCGACGAGGCCGAGCGCCGTGCACAGGCCGGCGAGGCCGCCGCCGACGATACAGACCTGCGTGTCGATCGTGCCGGTCAGTTGCGGGTAGGGCTGGCGGGTAACGGTGGCTTCGTAGAAGTTCTGCATGCGTTTTCGATGACTCGTGACGACGGAAAAACGGACGGCGCGCGTCGATCTTGCCTGAACGCGCGCGCCGCGTCGAATGGGGTGTTCAGCGCACCGGCCGCCGCGGTCGGGCGGCGGCCGGTGCGCGGCCGGGCATCATGCGCCCGGCGTCGGGTTGACCGGAGCGGCGATGTAGGCCGGATAGCCGGCGTCGGTCTTGACCGTGGCGTCGGGCGCCGCGTTGCGCTCGATCCACGGCGCGATCTCCATGTCCTCGTAGCGGACGAGGCGGCATTTGCGCACCAGCGCGTAGCCGAGCCAGATCGCGAGGAAGAACGGCAGGCCGATGTAGGTCGCGGCGATGCCGGCCCAGTCGATCCTGTCGGCGAGGAACGCCTGGTAGTCCTGGCCGAGCGCGACGATCGCGCACAGCGCGAACGCGAACAGCGGCCCGAACGGGAACCACTTCGACCGGTACGGCAGCTGGTCGAGCCGGTAGCCCTGCTTCAGGAAGCCCTTGCGGAACCGGTAGTGGCTGACCGCGATGCCGAGCCAGGTGATGAAGCCGGCCATGCCCGACGTGTTCAGCAGCCACAGGTAGACGGTCTTATCGCCATACAGCGACGTGAGGAAGCACAGCGCGCCGACGGCGGTCGTCGCGTACAGCGCGTTGCGCGGCACGCCGCCCGGCGACAGCTTCGCGAACAGCTTCGGCGCGCGGCCCTCGACCGCGAGGTTGTAGAGCATCCGGGTCGACTCGTACATGCCCGAGTTGCCGGCCGACAGCACGGCCGTCAGGATCACCGCGTTCATCACGCCGGCCGCGAACGCGAGGCCCGCGTGGCGGAACACGAGCGTAAACGGGCTCACGCCGACGTCGGTCACGTCGCTCTTCAGCAGGCTCGGGTCGGTGTACGGAATCAGCACGCCGATCACGAAGATCGCGAACACGTAGAAGAGCAGGATGCGCCAGAAGATCTGGCTGACCGCGCGCGGGATCGTCGTGCGCGGGTTCTCCGATTCGCCGGCCGCGACGCCGATCATTTCGGTGCCCTGGAACGAGAAGCCCGCGATCATCGCGACGCCGAGCATCGTGGCCCAGCCGCCCGCGAACGGCGCGTCGCCGATCGTGAAGTTGCCCCAGCCCGCGCTCGGGCCGCCCTGCATGATCCCGAAGATCATCAGCAGGCCGACGCCGACGAACGCGAGCACCGTCAGCACCTTGATCAGCGCGAACCAGTATTCGGCTTCGCCGAAGCCGCGCACCGACAGCGCGTTGAGCGCGAAGATCAAGGTGAGGAAGATCGCGCTCCACCAGACGCCCGGCACGTGCGGGAACCAGTAGTGCATCACGAGCTGCGCGGCGACGAGTTCCACCGCGAGCGTCACGGCCCAGCTGTACCAGTAGTTCCAGCCGAGTGCGAAGCCGAAGCCTTCGTCGACGAATTTCGCGCCGTAGGTCGCGAACGAGCCCGACACCGGCATGAACGCGGCCATTTCGCCGAGGCTCGTCATCAGGAAATAGACCATCAGGCCGATCAGCATGTACGCGACCAGCGCGCCGCCGGGGCCGGCCTGCGAGATCGAAGCGCCGGACGCGACGAACAGGCCGGTGCCGATCGAGCCGCCGATCGCGATCATCCGCAGATGGCGCGCCTGCAGGCTGCGGTGGAGGGACGGCTGCGCGGGCGGCGAGCCGGACGGACGGGGCGAGTCGGGGCGGGCATCTGAATGCATGGCGGGTGCTGGGCGCTGTCTCCGGGATTGTTTTTTGGTTACGAAGGGCGGCGCGTTGCCGGCCGCCGGCCGGGCGGCGGCACTGCTTCGCGGGGCTGGTCCGGATCGACCGGGACCGCCGGGCCGCGACGCGTGTTGCCTTCGTCTGTCGTCGGCCGCCCGTTGGGCGGCCGTCGGCGCGCCGGGTGCGGTGCACCTCGACGCCGCCCCGATTGTGGGTGCCGGCCGCAAGCGCCGCAAACGATATTTCCGCACAGGGTGATGCAACTTTGTCATCAACTTGCCGCGCATCGGGACCGCCGCGGCGGCCCGGCCATCGGCCTTGGATACGTCCCATGCCGGTGCCGAAACGGGCGGATTCGTCCTGCTGGGTTGTTGCGTTTTGGGAATGAAGTCGTGAGTTAATATCAATAGCGGCCGGACTTGTGGCCATCGACAATGTGTCTCATGGATCGTGCCTCGCGAGGCGGGGGCGCGCCGCCCGGCCGGGTTTCCGGCGGCGGCGCTGCGCGATGCGCCGTGCGGCGCACCGGGCCTGCCGAGCTGCGCATCCGCTTGCACAGGGCGCACGAACGCGCTCCAATCGAATCACGCGGGCGGCGTCGCCGCCGCACCGATCAATCTGTCCCTGAAGAGGAAGTGATGCAATTCAACGACATTCTTGCTGCGCTCGACATCGATCTCGCCCAGTGGAAAGGCAATGCGCTGACCGCGCGTTCGCCGCTCGACGGCGCGACGCTCGCGACGCTGGCGGTCGACTCGCCCGCCGACGCCGAGCGCAAGATCGACGCCGCGCACGACGCATTCCTCAAGTGGCGCACGGTGCCGGCGCCGGTGCGCGGCGAGCTCGTGCGCGTGTTCGGCAACGTGCTGCGCGAGCACAAGGCCGAGCTCGGCCGCCTCGTCACGCTCGAGGCCGGCAAGATCACGTCGGAAGGCCTTGGCGAAGTGCAGGAAATGATCGACATCTGCGATTTCGCGGTCGGCCTGTCGCGCCAGCTTTACGGCCTGACGATCGCGTCCGAGCGCCCGGGCCACCGGATGATGGAAACGTGGCACCCGATCGGCGTGTGCGGCGTGATCTCGGCGTTCAACTTCCCGGTCGCGGTGTGGGCGTGGAATGCGGCGCTCGCATTCGTATGCGGCGATTCGGTCGTGTGGAAGCCGTCCGAGAAGACGCCACTCACGGCAATCGCGTGCCACGTGCTGCTCCAGAAGGCGATCCGCGAATTCGACAAGACGCATCCGGGTGTCGCGCCGGCGGAGCTGAGCCAGCTGGTGCTCGGCATGCGCGATGTCGGCGAGGTGCTGACGGCGTCGAAGAAGGTGCCGGTCGTCAGCGCGACGGGCAGCGTGCGGATGGGCCAGGAAGTCGCGAAGGTGCTGAGCCAGCGTCTCGCGCGCGGCATCCTCGAACTCGGCGGCAACAACGGGATGATCGTCGCGCCGAGCGCGGATCTGGATCTCGTCGTGCGTGCAGTTACGTTCGCGGCGGTCGGCACGGCCGGCCAGCGCTGCACGACGCTGCGCCGCCTGATCGTGCATCGCAGCCTGGTCGAGCAATTGCTGCCGCGCATCGAGAAGGCCTACGCGTCGGTGAAGGTCGGCAACCCGCTTGAAGAAGGCACGCTGGTCGGCCCGCTGGTCGATCGCGCGTCGTTCGATGCGATGCAGAAGGCGCTGGGCGACGCACGCGAGCAGGGCGGCGAGGTGAAGGGCGGCGAGCGCGTCGACGTCGGTCACGCGGATGCGTACTACGTGCGCCCGGCCATCGTACGGATGCCGAAGCAATCGGCCGTGGTCGAGCGCGAGACGTTCGCGCCGATCCTGTACGTGATGGTCTACGACAACTTCGACGATGCGATCGAACTGCACAACGCGGTGCCGCAAGGCCTGTCGTCGGCGATCTTCACGAACGACATGCGCGAGGCCGAGCAGTTCATGTCGGCAGCGGGCAGCGACTGCGGGATCGTCAACGTGAACATCGGCACGAGCGGCGCGGAGATCGGCGGCGCGTTCGGCGGCGAGAAGGAAACGGGCGGCGGCCGCGAGTCGGGTTCGGATGCGTGGAAGGCGTATATGCGCCGGGCGACGAACACGATCAACTACAGCCGTCAGTTGCCGCTGGCGCAGGGCGTGAAGTTCGACGTCTGACGGAGCGCGTCCGGGAGGGCGCCGCGACGGTCGAATCGATCGAATGACAAGGGCCGGTTGCCGCGAAAGCGGTAACCGGCCCTTGTCGCTTGCGGCGATGCGTGCGCGCCGATGCCCGATCGGCGCATGCCCGCTCGATCGCTTACTCGTGCGGGGCGGAAGCGTCGCTTGCCGGCATGTTCTGCACGACCAGCATCTGCGGCGTCGACAGCGTGATCTGCGCCGCCCGCAACTGCTTGAGGATCTCGAACAGCAGGTCGCTCTTCGTCGAGCTGGCGATCCGCGGGCTCGCCACGTAGCCCGTGACGCTCAGCGTGATCCCGTCCGGCGCGAGCTGGCTGAACGTGACCGACGGCGCCGGCTTGTCGAGAATCGCCGGGTGCTCGCGATACGCGTCGAGCAGCAGGTCGCGCACCTGCTCGGGGTCGGTGTTCAGCGGGAACGTGAGCATCAGCGTCGCGACGCCCTGCGTGCTGTTGCCCATCGTCACGTTGCGCACGTTCTGCGAGATCAGTTGCGAGTTCGGCACGATGACGGTCGAGCGGTCGCTGAGCTGGATCTCGGTCGCGCGCACGTTGATGCGGCGGATGTCGCCTTCGACGCCCGCGATGCTGACCATGTCGCCCACCTTCACCGGCCGCTCGGTCAGCAGGATCAGCCCCGACACGAAGTTCTTCACGATCTCCTGCAGGCCGAAACCGATACCGACCGACAGCGCGCTGACGATCCACGCGAGGTTGCTCCACCTGACGCCGAGCAGCCCCAGCGTCATCAGCACGAGCAGCACGTAGCCGACGTTGGTGAACAGCGTGATCAGCGACACGCGCATCCCCGCGTCCATGCCGAGCGCCGGCATGAACTCGCCGTCGAGCCAGCGGCGCACCGAGCGCAGCAGGTAGAAGCCGATCGCGAACCCGATCACCGCGTTGAGGATCCGGTCGGGCATGATGTTCAGGCTCTGCAGCCGCTGGCCGCCGATCATCGCGACCGCGCTGTCGAGCAGGTCGCTCGGCGTCGTGCCGAAGCCGCCCGTCAGCAGCGCGATCGCCGCGATCAGCATCAGCAGGCTCGTGCCGAGGCCGGACACGACGGTGTGGGCCTGGTCGAGATGCCGGTCGTCGAGCGCGAACAGGTGCTTGATCTGCTTGCCGGTCGACAGGTTCGCGGAGAACAGGCTTTCGCTCGCGTCGCGCGTCAGCTGCGTCAGGATGTAGACGCTGCACACCACGATCTCGAACCAGACGAGCTCGTACGTGATGAAGCGCGCGACCGTGATGTAGCCGATCAGCAGCGCGACCAGCGACACGACGATCGCCAGCGTGACGCCGGCGTGAATCAGCCCGGCGAGCGTCGAGCGTTGCTCGGGCGCCTCGCCGGATGCCGCCAGCGCGGTGCGGACGCGATTCGCGCGCAGGATCGACGCGCCGACGGTCAGCGCGACGACGAGCGAGACGATGCCGCGGCCGAACAGCGTGACGGACAGGCTGGTATCGACGATCCGGTTGATCGACTCGAGCGTGCCGGACATCAGCAGCAGCGCGGCCAGCACGCCGGGGAACGGCTTCATCGCGAGCGCGACGGGATCGGCGAGCGCCGGCAGCCGCCATGACGGATGCTTCGTGCAGAGCAGCGCGCGGCCGAGGCCGGCGATCAGCGCGCAGGTCACGGCGAGCTTCGCGAACTGGTCCCACAGATCGGTCATCGAAGACGTGAGTTCGGAGTGGCGGGCGAGCGCGAGATAGAGGATCTGTACGGCGACCGCGGTCGCGAGCAGTGTCGAGAACGCCGTCGCCAGCGCCAGCGCGCTGCGGCGCAGCCGGGTGGGCGGCAGGCGGTTCAGGCAGAACCACGCGAGCCCGCGTTCGACGACGCGGCGGCCGCCGAGCCAGGCAGCGAGCGCGGCGATCAGCAGCAGCGTGGTGATGGCGCGCTGGCCGGGTGTCCAGGACGAGCGCAGCATGTCGCGCAGTTCGTCGTTGAAGTCCTCGAGCCGCTGGACGTCGTCCGGCGACAGGTGGAACAGCGGCAGCCAGAACTGCGCGCCGAAGATGCTGCCCGAACGGAACGCGAGCTGGTTCTTCAGCAGGCTGCGGTGCAGCTTCGCGAACTGGTCGTTCAGGTTCGCGAGGTTGGTCTTCTGGTCGGCGGCCTGTTTCAGCGCCGCGTCGATCTGCGCCTTGCGCGCGTTCAGCGTCTCCCGCTGCTGTTCGACGGCAGGTGTTTCGGGCGATGCGCCCGGCGCCGGCGGCGGGCCGAGGACGTCGAGCTGCGCCTGGACTTGCGTGCGCTGCGGCGCGAGCTGGCTCTGCAGCTTGTCGACGTCGGCGCTCAGTTCCTGGGTCGCGTCGCCGAGCTCGTCGAGCTCCTTGCTGTTGGTCGCGTTCGATGTCTGCTGCTTGATGCGGTCCTGTTGCACCTGCATCTGCTTGAGCCGCGCAACCGCGTCGTTCAGCGAAATGGTCGGCACGGGGACGCCGACGCCGCTCGCGCCCGGTGCGGACGCAGCCGTCGGAAACGCCGACGCGGTCGCGATCGCCGCGAACTGCAGCAGTGCGAACAGCGCGATCCGGCGTGCGTACGTGGAGAGTCGTTGTATGAACATGGAATGCTTACGTTTTGCCGACAATGCCGGGTGCCGAAAGGCGCCCGGAAGCCGGGAGTTGGCCCGGTAGCATGTTACCGGGGCGTGGCGGCGGCGGCGCTGCCGGTTGCGCACGTTGCCTGGCGTGTCTCGCGGTGCCGGCGCGAGCGCGCGACGGCCCGGCAGCCCCTTGCAGACGGGGCCGTGCCGGTTTCGGATGCGCGCGAGTGGCAGACGATCGCGATGCCTTCGAACCTTACGGATTCGACAGACGGTTACGCAAGTTACACATGGTCCGGCGCGAAAGTGGGGTGTCGGAACCGGTTCGCCACGCGACGCGGCGCGCGCGGCGTGCCGGTACAATGCGACGAATCGCCCGACGGCGGCCGGGCCGATCGGCCGCCGGACAACAACACACGACACGATCAGGAGACACGACCCAGATGGTCTCAACGGACAGCTTTCCCCAGGCAGCCACCTCGTCCTCTTCCATCGACGCCGGCTCGATTTCAGCCCGCCTCGACCGCCTGCCGCCGACCCGCAGCGTCTGGAAGCTCGTCGTGCTGCTGAGCCTCGGCTTCTTCTTCGAACTCTACGATCTGCTGTACAGCGGCTACGTTGCGCCGGGCCTCGTGAAAAGCGGGATCCTGTCCGCGACGACGCACGGCCTGTTCGGCACCACGGGCGTCGCGAGTTTCATCGCCGCGCTGTTCTCCGGCCTCTTCATCGGCACGATCGCATGCGGCTTCCTCGCGGACCGCTTCGGCCGCCGCGCGATCTTCACGTGGTCGCTGCTGTGGTACACGGCCGCCAACGTCGTGATGGCGTTCCAGGACACGGCAGGCGGGCTGAACTTCTGGCGTTTCGTCGTCGGCCTAGGGCTCGGCGTCGAGATGGTGACGATCGGCACGTACATCTCCGAACTCGTGCCGAAGCAGATCCGCGGCCGCGCGTTCGCGTGCGAGCAGGCGGTCGGCTTCGTCGCGGTGCCGGTGGTCGCGTTCCTCGCGTACCTGCTCGTGCCGCACGCACCGTTCGGCCTCGACGGCTGGCGCTGGGTCGTGCTGATCGGCGCGCACGGCGCGCTGTTCGTGTGGTGGATTCGCCGCGCGCTGCCGGAGAGCCCGCGCTGGCTCGCGCAGCAGGGCCGCGTCGACGAAGCCGACCGCATCATGCGCGCGCTCGAGGCGAAGGTCGAAGCCGAATACGGCCGGCCGCTGCCGCCGCCCGCGCCCTCCGAGCCGGTGCCGCCGCGCGGCAGCTTCCGCGACATGTGGGTGCCGCCGTATCGCAGCCGCACGATCATGATGACGATCTTCAACGTGTTCCAGACGGTCGGCTTCTATGGCTTCGCGAACTGGGTGCCGACGCTGCTGATCAAGCAGGGCATCACGATCACGTCGAGTCTCATGTATTCGAGCGTGATCGCGCTCGCGGCGCCACTCGGCCCACTGATCGGCCTCGTGATCGCCGACCGCTTCGAGCGCAAGTCGGTGATCGTCGCGATGGCGGCGGCGATCGTCGTCTGCGGGCTGCTGTTCAGCCAGACGACGGTGGGCGCGTTCCTGATCGTGCTCGGCATCGGCCTCACGCTCGCGAGCAACATCATGTCGTACAGCTTCCACGCGTATCAGGCCGAGCTGTTCCCGACGTCGATCCGCGCGCGCGCGGTGGGCTTCGTCTACTCGTGGAGCCGCTTCTCGGCGATCTTCTCGTCGTTCGTGATCGCGGCCGTGCTGAAGGGTTTCGGCACGTTCGGCGTGTTCGCGTTCATCGCCGGCGCGATGGTGATCGTGATGGCCGCGATCGGGTTCATGGGGCCGCGTACCAGGGGCATCGCGCTCGAAACCATTTCGAAGTAGTCGGGGGTTGCGCGTTCGCGTGTCGTATGCCGCATGCGCGTGAATTTCCGGGCGTTTCGGTTTTGTCTTGCCGGACACGCCCGGCGAAGCAACCTGCCGTGCAGCGGCGCATCAAGCGGCAATGAGTTGAAACAAAGTGTGACGAAGCGCAAAACCGCGGCGAAACCGGGGAAGCGGCCCTGCCGATTCGTGTCCGCGCGGGTAGAATGAAAGACCTGACGACTCATTAGCCGCCATTGGACCGAACGCGTTGTACTGCGAACGACTCCACCGCGAAGAGGCGTCGGCGCCGGGCACATGCGTGCGGCCGGCGTGTCGATGGCTCGCGCGGGAGATGCGCCGTTCGCAACGTGCGGCGGCCGGTTCGGCCGATGGTTTCGATCGCATGATGCTCTCCGACCTGACGCGGCGGTTGTACAAGCCGCGTTGCCGTACTCTCGCGGTCGCCACCCATGTGTGGCTCGCGGCCGTTCTCCCGATCTCCGTGCTTGTCGCGCGGCCCGCCTTTGCCGCGTCCGACGTGCCGTCGGCAACTGCTACGTCATCCTCATCAACGGCTTCGGCCGCGCATTCGGCTTCGCCGGCGCATGTGTCGTCGGGCGTCGCGTCGTCATCCGCGGCTTCGGCCGCGCATTCGGCTTCGCCGGCGCATGTGTCGTCCGGAGTCGCGCCGTCATCCGCGGCATCCGCCGCGCATCATGCGTCGCCCGCCAGCGGGGCATCCCCGGCTTCCGCCGCATCGGCAGCATCGGAGGCATCGCCTACATCGGCAGCATCCGGCACGCCGGCAAGCGAAGCCGAAGCACCCGCACCGACGCCGCCGCGCCGGCACCCGCCGCTGTCGGCCGACGAAGCGAAGAGCGCAACCGCGCGTGCGATCGACATGCGCAAGCGCTTCACGCAGGAAGTCACGCGACGCCTGAACGTGCCCGCGAGCGAGCAGCGCGCGTATGGCGTCCGCCTTCAGCAGGCGCTCGCCGATGCAGACCTCGGCGACCTGGCCGGCGAATACGTCGCGATCGTCGACCGCGCGCCGAACGTGCAGGCGCTGTTCATCTACTTCCGCGCGACGCCGACCAATGCGTGGCTGATGATCGGCGCGTCGCCGGTCGGCACCGGCTGGCCCGGCAAATACGATCACTTCCTGACGCCGCTCGGCGTGTTCCACCACTCGCCCGACAACATGGACTTCCGCGCGGAAGGCACGACGAACGACAACGGTATTCGCGGCTACGGCAAGCGCGACATGCGCATCTACGACTTCGGCTGGGTGGACGGCGAGCGCGGCTGGGGCAAGGGCGGCAAGTCGCCGATGCGCTTCCAGATGCACGCGACCGATCCCGATCGCCTCGAGCCGCTGCTCGGCATCCGGCACTCGAAAGGCTGCGTGCGGATTCCTGCTTCGCTGAACGCGTTCATCGACCAGCACGGCATCCTCGACGACGACTACGAGGCGCGCGTCGAGGACGGCAAGTCGTTGTGGGTGCTGCGCCGCGATCGCGACGTCACGCCGATCGCCGGGCGCTACCTGGTCGTGATCGACAGCGCGCGCAAGACACGTCCGGCATGGTCGCCGGCGCCGGGACGCAACGCATGGTCGAAGCTGCCGAAGAGCGGCGACACGGCGGACTGACGACAGCCGGTCCGCCGGCGCGACGAAGGCCGCGCGGCGTGGGCGCCGCAGTTCGACGCACTGGCCGCGACGCTCGCGGCGGCCTGAGCGCGTTGCCGGCCGTGTTCGCCGGCCGGCGCGTCAAGCGGCCGGCGCATCGTTCAGGTGGCGACGCAGGTCGCCCGCGAAATCGAACAGCGTGTAGTCGCGGAACGCGAAACGCCATGCGCCGTCGACGCGCTCGAACGCGTCGTGATAGCGGCCCGCCGCGATCGGCTGCAGCGCAAGGCCGTCGACGGCCTGCAGCACCGTGTAGTACGAGCGAGCCGTCGCGCGATGCGCGGCTTCGTCGATCTCGATGAGCGGATTCGTGATTACATGCTTCGTGCGCGGCGTGCCGCACGCGTAGCGCTTCACGCGCGCGTCGAACAGCGCGAGCAATTCATCGGCGCCGATCGTCGGCGCCGCTTCCTCGACCTTGATCTGCGCATGCCGGAACAGCGCCGCCATCCCCGGCAGGTCACCGGCGTCGAGCAGCTCCGCGTACCGGTACAGCAGGTTCGCGATTTGGACGGCGCTGTGGGTCATGCGGCCTCCGGCATCGATGGACGGGTTGCGTCGATGATGCGCGGTGCGGGCCGGGATCGCTTCGTCCGGGTGGACGAAGCGTCTTAGTCGTGCCGCGCTCAGCGGAAAATCTTCAGCCAGTCGAACAGGCCCGGATGCGGACGCCGCCTCGGTGCCGGCGCTGGCGCGCTGCGCGGCCGGAAGTCGGGCGAGAACTGCACATGCGGGTCGATCGCACGCGCACGCAGCGCCGCATCGTAGAACGAGCCGACGATCGGCAGCGCGCTGTGCGCGCCCGCGCCCCAGTAGTCGCTGCGCAGCGTCACGTTGCCGTCGTCGAAGCCGACCCACGCGCCGGCCACCAGTTGCGGATGCATCAGGATGAACCAGCCGTCCGTGTTGTCCTGCGTCGTGCCGGTCTTGCCCGCGACGTCGATGCGAATCCCGTAGCGCGAGCGGATGTCGGCACCGGTTCCGTAATCGACGACGCCACGCATCACGTCGACCAGCGTCTGTGCCGCGGCCACCGGCATCGCGCGTTCGGGCGGCGCGCTGCCGAACGCGGCGAGCACCTTGCCATCGCGATCCTCGATGCGCGTGATCATCTGCGGCGCGACGTACACGCCGCGGTTCGCGATCGTCCCGTACGCGGACACCATTTCCTTCAGCGTGACGGGGCTCGTACCGAGCGCGAGCGACGGCACCGCGTCGAGCGGGCTTTCGCGCACGCCCATCGCACGTGCGAGCTGTGCGACCCTGGCCGCGCCTTCGCGCTGCATCACCTGCGCGGTGATGCGATTGCGCGACAGGGCGAGCGCGTCGCGCAGCGTCATCGGCGCGTCCGTCGGCGGTTCGGCATCGGTCGGGCGCCACACCGCGTGCGCGCCGATCGGGATCGCCACCGGGCGATCGACGAACGTATCGTCCGGCCGCATGCCGTCCGCGAACGCGGCGCCATAGACGAACGGCTTGAATGTCGAGCCCGGCTGGCGCCGCGCCTGCACGACGTGATCGAACGGCTCGCTGCCGAAATCGGGGCTGCCGACCCACGCGCGAATCGCGCCGTTGCGCGGATCGAGCGCGACGAAGCCGGCCTGTACCTGCGTCTTGCGCTCGCATAACGCGCGCACGAACGCGCGATTCGCGCCGAGCTGCTTCAGCGCCGCCGCGTCGGCGAGCCCGGCGGCGCGCGCGTCGCGATAGTCGGGCGTCTGCCGGATGAAGCCGCGGAACAGGTCGTTGCGCAGCCCGCAGCCGGACGGGTTGTGCCACGCGTCATCGGCGATCGCCTGCAGGCGATCGGTTTGCTGCGTCAGCGCTCGCGTCGCCATCTCCTGCAATTGCGCATCGAGCGTCGTGCGCACGACGAGGCCGTCCGAGTAGAGGTCGTAGTTGTTGCGGTCGGCCCAGGCGATCAGCCACTTGCGCAGCTGCACCGCGAAGTGCGGGGCGGGGCCGGGTTGCGCGGTTTGCGGCTCGAAGTCGACGCGCAGCGGGCGGCGCTGCAGTTGCGCGAGCTGCCGCGGCGACAGCATGCCCATCGCGGCCATCCGCGCGAGCACGATGTTGCGGCGCTGGACCGCGCGCTCCGGATTCAGCACCGGGTTGTAGTAGCTGTTGCCCTTCAGCATCCCGACGAGCGTCGCGCTTTCGACGATGTCGAGCTGGTCCGCCGATTTGCCGAAATAGGTGCGCGCAGCCATTTCGACGCCGTACGCGTTGTACAGGAACGGCACGGTGTTCAGGTAAGTCTCGAGAATCTCGTCCTTGCTGTACACCGCCTCGATCTTGAACGCGGTGATCAGCTCCTTCACCTTGCGCGTGAGCGTCGGCGCGCGGCCGACTTCGTCCGGATACAGGTTGCGGGCGAGCTGCTGCGTGATCGTCGAGCCGCCCTGGCGGCTGCCCGAGAATGTATGCAGCCCCGCCGCGAGCGTGCGGCGCCAGTCGATGCCGTGATGCGCGTAGAAACGATGGTCCTCGGTCGCGATCAGTGCGTCGACCATGTGCGGCGAGATCTGCTTGAGCGGCACCCATTCGCGGTTCACGGGCCGGAACTCGGCGATCAGCTGGCCGTCGGCCGACAGCACGCGCGCGGGACGGTCGATGCGCGCCTTACGGATGTCGCCGATGCTCGGCGTGAACGGCACGAACGCGAGCAGGACCAGCAGGCCGAGCACGGGGATCGCGGCGAGCGTCAGCGCGACGCCGCGGCGCGTCGGATGGCGCAGGCGATGCCACGCGCCGGCGCCGAGCGCGCGGGCGCCGGTACGGCAGCGAAGCCACAGATCTCGAAGATACGGCACGAAGCGATTCACGGCGGCAGGAGCGCGAGCGGAAAAGGCGCGATCCTAGCAAACCGCGCAGCGTCACCTGTGGCCAAAACGCCGGTTTTCCTGCAGGCGTTACAGACGATTACGTTTGTTGCCCGCGGACAACTTTTCGTCGCATGCGTCGCCGCGATTCCTCCGACGAATCGACGCCGGCGGCTTCGCCGACCACGTCCGCGAGCCGCTGCGCGGCCGCTTCCATCCGTGCGCGATCGAACCCGCCGAAGCCGAGCACGAGGCCCGGACGCGCGGTGCCCGGCGCGAACATCGGCGACACCGCGCGCACCGCCACGCCTGCCTGCGCGGCGCGCGCCACCACGTCGAGATCGTCGATCCCGTCCGCGAGCCACAGCACGACGTGCATCCCCTGATCGCCCGGCTGCACCCAGGCGCGCTCGCGCGGCAGCCGCGCGCCGAGCGTGTCGATCAGCAGCGCGCGCTGTTCCGCGTAGACGCCGCGCACGCGGCGGATGTGGCGGTCGAGATGGCCTTCCGCGATGAAGGCGGCGAGCACGTGCTGATCGGCGGTCGGCGCGTGGCGATCCATCAGCACGCGCGCGCCGCAGAACGCGGGCACGAGCTCGGCGGGCGCGACCACGTAGCCGAGCCGCAGCGACGGGAACAGGATCTTGCTGAACGTGCCGAGATAGATCACGTGTTCCGGATCCAGGCCTTGCAGCGACGGGAACGGATAGCCTTCGTAGCGCAGCTCGCTGTCGTAGTCGTCCTCGACCACCCATGCGCGATGCGCGCGCGCCCAGCCGAGTAGCGCGTTGCGGCGTGCCATGCTCATCGGCATCCCGAGCGGATACTGGTGCGACGGCGTGACGAACGCCGCGCGCGCGTCCGGCGCGAGACGGATGCCGGCCTCGACCTCGATGCCGTCCGCGTCGACCGGCACGCGGACCATCGCGTCGCGCCGCCCGGTGCTCTCGAGCAGCGCGGTGATGCCGCGATAGGCGGGATTCTCGACCCACGCGCGATCGTTCGGGCCGAGCAGGATCTGGCTCGCGAGGTGCAGCCCCTGTTGCGTGCCGCTCGTGATGACGACCTGCTCGGCGCTGCAGCGCACCGAGCGCGAGCGGCGCACGTAATCGGCGATCGCTTCGCGCAGCGGCAGCGCGCCTTGCGGATCCGCATAACCGGACGGCGCGCCGGCGCCGCGGGCGCGCAGGCGGTTGCCGAGCCGGCGCCAGATGTCGTCGGGCGCGGTGAGCCCGACCGGCACCGAGATCGCGAACGGCACGGCCGGCAGCGGGCGGAATTCGCGGGCGATCCGCGCAAACGTCGCGGCCGGTTCGGGCAGGCCGGCGTGGGTGGCACGCTCGCGGGCGCCGGGCCGTGCGCCAGCCGGCGGCGACGGCTCGGCCAGCGCGTTCGCGACCCGCGTGCCGGCGCCGCCGCGCGACTCCAGGAAGCCTTCGGCGACGAGTTGCGCATACGCGTCGACGACGGTGCCGCGCGCGACCTGCAGCGATGCCGCGAGCAGCCGCGTGGACGGCAGCGTGTCGCCGGGCCGCACGTCGCCGCGGCGCACTGCGTCCCGCAACGCCTGCGCGAGCTGGCGGCTCAGGTCGCCGGCCGCGCGGTCGAGCGCGCCGAGCGACGGGATTTCGACGATCCGGGCGGTCCTGGCCATGATTCTGGTCTGCTGAAAATGTTCTAAACCGGCTCTACAGCATAAACCAGTTAGCGATCACAATCGGGGCATGACGGGCCGGTTCCGACCCGTTCCCTCCCAACCCTGTCTGACCGTGGAGCCGCCATGTATGTCCCCGCCGATTTCGCCGAATCCCGTCCCGACGTGCTGCGCGAACTGATCGTCCAGCATCCGTTCGGCACCCTGGTCACGCGCGGGAACAGCGGGCTCGACGCGAACCACCTTCCGTTCGAACTGCTGCCGGGCGACGGCGGCCTCGGCGAACTGCATGCGCACGTCGCGCGCGCGAATCCGGTCTGGCAGGACGTCGCGGATGGCGACGAGGTGCTCGTGATCTTCCGCGCCGGCGACGCGTACATCTCGCCGAACTGGTACCCGAGCAAGCACGTCGCGCATCGGCAGGTGCCGACGTGGAACTACGTGGTCGTGCATGCGCACGGCCGCATCACCGTGCGCGACGACGAGAAGTTCGTGCGCGGCGTGGTCGCGCGGCTGACGCGCACGCACGAGGCGTCGCAGCCGGCGCCGTGGAAGATGGCCGACGCGCCGAAGGACTATCTCGACACGATGCTGCAGTCGATCGTCGGGCTGCAGATCGAGATCACGCGGCTCGTCGGCAAGCGCAAGCTCGGGCAGAACAAGGCGGTCGACGACATTCGCGGCGCGGGCGACGCGCTGATCGCGGACGGGAATCTCGCGATCGGGGAGGCGATGCTGGCGGAAGCCGACGCGAAGCGCGGGTGAGTCACGGTGAATCGCACGGGGGCGCATGTGGCACCCCCGCCGGCGCACGCTACTGCGTACGCGTCGCGCCCTTCGTTCCCATTGTCCCTTCTGCCGCCTGCGCCAGCGCCCCCCGAATCGCCGCTTCCGTCTTGTCATACCCGCCCTCGCCATACCGCGTATAGACGACCTTGCCGTTCGCGTCGATCAGGTACAGCGCGGGCCAGTACTGGTTGCCGTACGCGCGCCACGTGTCGTAACGGTTGTCCTGCGCGACCGGATACTGGATGCCGAAGCGCTTGACCGCATCGGCGACGTTCTTCGCATCGCGTTCGAACGGATACTCGGGCGTATGAACGCCGACCACGACGAGCCCCTGGTCGCGATACTTCCGGTACCAGTCGTTCACGTACGGAATCGTATGAATGCAGTTGATGCACGAGTACGTCCAGAAATCGACCAGCACGACCTTGCCGCGCAGCTGGTCGAGCTTGAGCGGCGCGCTGTTGTGCCATTGCTCGATGCCGGTGAAGTCGGGCGCCGGCGTGCCGGCCAGCGAGGCGGGCATGCCCGCGTCGTCGCGGGTGCCGGCGAACGCGGCGAGCCCGGCCGTGGCGGCGAGGGCGATCACGAGGGCGGCGGTCTTGAGTCTGGTCGGCATGGCGGTTCTCCGGTTCGGCCGGCCGCCGCGCGGGGGCGGCGGCCGGACAGGTTTCGACAGCCCTCATTGGGCCGCGCCGACGTATCTGCGATGTGTCCGGCAAGCCGCGTGTGTGCAATGTTGTGTGTCGTCACGGCGGCGCGATACATTGGGATACAAACGGGTGCCCGCGGTGGGGTATAAAAGCGGACATCGCCAGCCGGAACATCACGCCAACGACACCGCCCATGGACAAGATCGACCACGTACTGATCGTCGACGACGATCGCGCGATCCGCGAACTGATCGCGGACTACCTGGAGAAGAACGGCATGCGCGTGTCGCTCGCCGCGAACGGCCGCGAGATGCGCAACGCGCTCGACGACGGCGCGCCCGACCTGATCGTGCTCGACCTGATGATGCCCGGCGAGGACGGCCTCACGCTGTGCCGCGATCTGCGCGCGGGCAAGTTCCGGACGGTGCCGGTGCTGATGCTGACCGCGCGTGGCGAGGAAACCGACCGCATCATCGGTCTGGAGATGGGCGCCGACGACTATCTCGCGAAGCCGTTCGCGGTGCGCGAGCTACTCGCGCGGATCCGCTCGGTGCTGCGCCGCGCGCGCATGCTGCCGCCCGGCATGCAGGTGACGGAGTCGGCCGCGATGCTCGCGTTCGGCGAATGGCGGCTCGACACGACGGGGCGTCACCTGCTCGACGCCGAAGGCACGCTGGTCGCGTTGAGCGGCGCCGAATACCGGCTGTTGCGCGTGTTCCTCGACAATCCGCAGCGCGTGCTGACGCGCGACCAGCTGCTCAACCTCACGCAGGGCCGGCAGTCCGATCCGTTCGACCGGTCGATCGACCTGCTCGTGAGCCGGCTGCGCCAGCGCCTGCGCGACGGCGCGCGCGAGCCGCGCTACATCAAGACGCTGCGCAACGAGGGCTACGTGTTCTCGTCGGCGGTGACCGCGGTCGAAGGCGACGCATGAGCGCGCGCACCCCGTGGCACTGGCCGCGCTCGCTGTTCGCGCGGCTCGCGCTGATCCTGTGCGTGGGCCTCGCGCTCGCGCAGACGCTGTCGTTCTGGCTCACCGTCACCGAGCGCGACCAGGCGACCACCAACCTGATGATGGGCTACATCGAACGCGAGGTCGCGAGTTCGGTCGCGCTGCTCGATCACCTGCCGCCCGACCAGCGTGCCGCGTGGCTGCCGCGTCTCGCACGGCGCAGCTACGCGTTCATCCTCGGGCCCGGCGAGACGGGCACGCCGCCGGAGGCGCGGCTCTCGGCGCGCGTCGAGCGCTCGATCTCGGACGGCATCGGCGGCGACTATCCGCTGACGGCGAACGCGATCCCCGGCGATCGCGAACATCTGCAGGTGCATCTGCGCCTGACCGACGGCTCGCCGCTGACGATCGACATCCACCCGATGTCGACGGTGCCGCTGTCGGGCTGGCTGCCCGTCGTGCTCGCGCTGCAGCTCGCGGTGCTGGCCGGGTGCTGCTGGCTCGCGGTGCGGCTCGCGACGCGGCCGCTGAAGCAGCTCGCGCAGGCGGCCGACGCGCTCGGCCCCGACCTGAAAGGCGAACGCCTGAACGAGGACGGGCCGTCCGAAGTCGCGCGTGCCGCGCGGGCGTTCAACGCGATGCAGGACCGCATCGCGCAATACATGGCCGAGCGCATGCAGATCCTCGCGTCGATCTCGCACGACCTGCAGACGCCGATCACGCGGATGCGGCTGCGCGTCGACGTGATGGACGACGACGCGCAGGGCGCGAAGCTGCGCCAGGACCTGCTCGAGATGGAGCATCTGGTGAAGGAAGGCGTCGCGTATGCGCGCACGCTGCACGGCACGGAAGAGGCCGCGCGCCGGATCGATCTCGATGCGCTGCTCGACAGCATCGTGTGCGACTACACGGATGCGGGGCAGGACGTCGCGCTGCATGGCGGCGGCCCGCTCGCGCTCGTCACGCGGCCGAAGGCGCTGCGCCGGATCGTCGGCAACCTCGTCGACAACGCGCTGAAGTTCGCGGGCGCGGCCGAGATCGACGTGCAGGCGGCGCCGGGCGGCGGCGCGGTCATTGCGGTGCTCGACCGCGGGCCGGGCATTCCGGACGATCAGCTCGATGCGGTGTTCGAACCGTTCCGGCGCGTGGAGACGTCGCGCAATCGCGAGACGGGCGGCACGGGGCTCGGCCTCGCGATCGCGCGGCAGCTTGCGCTCGCGATGAGCGGCACGCTCACGTTGCGCAACCGGCCGGACGGCGGCGGACTCGAAGCGCGGTTGACGCTGGTGAACGCGACCTGACGGGGCGCCCCGAGATGCGGCGTCGAGCGCGTCGCGGGCTTCTGGGTCGAAGCGGGCTGCGTCACACGCGCTGCAGATGCGCGTCGACGAGCGGCGCGAGCGTTTCGGCATGCACGGCCGCGAGATCGTGCCGGCCGCCCGGCACCACGTGCAGCCGTGCATCGGGCAGCCGTTCGAGCAGGCGTTTGCCGGCCGCGACCGGGCTGATCGGATCGTCGTCGCCCCACAGCAGCAGCGTCGGCTGCGCGATGCGGCCGATGCCCTGCGACAGGTCGGCGCGCAACGTCAGGAACCAGTCGGGCAATTGCGGGTTCGCTTGCGCGAAGCCGGCGCGCCAGTCCTGCGCGCCGAGCCCCTGCATGTCGAGGCCGCCCGACGTGACCGTCAGCACCAGGTGCGTGACGAGCGGTGCACGTTCGAGTGCCGCGCGCATCGCGATCACGCCGCCCATCGATTGCGCGATCACGGCGGTCGGCCGGTCGATCGCGCTCAGCACATGGCGCACGAGACCGTCGAAGTCGTCGACGGCCGGATCGCGCGGCGTGTCGCCGAAGCCCGGATAGCCGACGATCCGACGCTCGGCCGGATGCGCGAGGCGGCTCGCGAGCGGTTGCCAGAAGGCGGTGCTGCCCGACGCGCCGGGCAGGAACAGCAGTTGTGACGGAACGGGCATGACGGATCGGCTTTCTGGTGAACGAAGCGGGTGAATGGAAGGCGGCGATGCGTCAGCACCGGCCGGTGCGCAGCGCGACGGTCCAGTCGTCGCGGCCGCGCGATGCCGCGGTGGCGGCGGCCGTATGCCAGTCGTATTCGACCGCATGGAATTCGGCGTGCCAGCCGGCCGGCGTGCGCGACACCATCGCGTAGCGCGCATGCGGCGAACCCGTTTCGATCCGGTGCGGGTGCGGTAGATCGTCCGCGTACGCTTGCAGCCCGACACTGCCGGGGTTGACGATCAGCCGGCCGTCGTCGAGTTTCGCGAGGCGCGGCACATGCGTATGGCCGCACAGAATCAGCGAGGCCGTCTCGTCGCCCGCGCGCTGCGCGATTTCATCGGGCGTCGCCGCACGGCAGCCGTCGGGCGTGACCGTTTCGAGGAAGTAGACGAGGTCGCTGGCGGGCGTGCCGTGCACCATCAGTACATCGTCGCCGAGCGTCAGGCGCTCGGGCAGCGCGGCGATCCATGCGCGATGGTCGTCGCGCAGCGTGTCGTGCGCCCAGCGGTCGGACAGCCGCATCGTGTCGCGATCGCCGGTCAGCAGTTGCCGTTCGTGATTGCCCTTGATGGTCGGCAGGTCGAGCGCGATCAGGCGGTCGGCCGTTGCGGCAGGATGGAGCGCGCCCGACACGATGTCGCCGAGGTTGACGATCACGTCGGCGCCGCGGCGGCGCACGTCGTCGAGCACCGCGTCGAGCGCGGCGAGGTTGCCGTGGATGTCGGACAGCGCGGCGATTTTCATGGCGAAGGAGTCGAGGCGGGGAACGGCGATTGTCGCGAATTCGCCGCGGGTCGTCCATTCGCGTCGACGGCGTGCGGATCGGCGCGTCGCGCGTCGCGTCGACCCGTCAGTCGGTCGCGAGGCGCGCGTACAGCGCGAAATCGCCCGGCATGCCGCGCACCATCCGGTATGCGCGCAGCAATCCTTCGTACCGGTAGCCGCATTTCTGCAGCACGCGCGCGGAGCCGGCATTGCTGGTCAGCACGACGCCCTGGATCCGCATGAAGCCGCCTTCGGCGAACGCCCATGCGGTGACGCTCGCGCACAGCGCGCTCGCGATGCCGCGCCCCCAGTGCGACGGCGCGAGGTCGTACGCGATCTCGGCCGAGCGGTTCGCGGTGGATACCGTATGCAGCCCGATGGTCCCGGCGAGCGCGCCCGACGCGTCGTCGACGATCGCGAGGCGGCGGATCGAATCCGGATGAGCCGATTCGATGCCGTCGAACAGCGGCAGCAGATCGTCGCGCGCATGCAGGTTCCAGCTCGTGTGGCGGACGACGTCGGGATTCGACAGGTATGCGTACCACGTGTCGAGATCCGCGCGGTCGAGCTGGCGCAGCGACAGGCCGGGGAAACCGGAGCGGGGCGGGACGTCGATTCTCATCGCGAGCCCGTTGAGAACGTTGCGGGTAATGCGACCCGCGCGAACGGCGCGCCTGAAGCGCTCGAAGCGCCCGAAGCACCGCGCATGCCGATGCTCCTACGCAGCATGCCGCCGATACAGCGCGAGCGATCCCGCCAGCGCGAGCAGCATCGCGCCGCACGTGCGTTCGAGCCACAGCGCGCCCGAGCGCTTCAGCAGCCGCATAGCGCGCGCGCCGAGCAGCGCGTAGCCGAACATCACGGCGCCGTCGAGCAGCGCGAACGTGACCGCGAGCGCAACGTATTGCGGTGCCAGCGGGGCGGCCGGATCGAGGAACTGCGGCAGGAACGCGGAGAAGAACAGATAGCCCTTCGGATTCGTCACCGCGGTCAGGAAGCTCTTCGCGAAGATCGACGCGTTGCGTTCGTACGCCGCGCCGCCATGCGCGACGGCGACGTCGAGCGAGCCCTTCGACGTGAGCAGCCGGATGCCGACGTACGCGAGATAGGCGGCGCCGAGCCATTTCACCACCGAGAACCAGAACGCCGAGGCCATCAGCAGCGCGCCGAGGCCGAGCGCGACCGCGACGATCAGCACGAAGTCGGACAGCATCGCGCCGGCGAAGCCGTAGGCCGCGCGGCGCGCGCCGTAGCGCGAGCCGTTGGTCAGTGCGAGCAGCACGGTCGGGCCGGGCGTCGCGATCCCGACGAACGCGACGGCGGCGAAGATCAGCAGGGTCGATTGATGCATGCCGAAGACTCCCGGTGGAAGGCGGGTGCCCGATTATCGGGCGCGCGGCCTCGCGCTGTACAGGGACGTCCGCCGCGCGGCTGATTATCTCGATTTTGGCAAGAAGCTGTTTTCATTATTGCGCTATCGACCGGAACCGGTTCCAACTACCATGGCGGCCGCGGCGGGCATGCTGGCCGCGACGTCGCGCGCGCGTTTCGCATGCGCGCGTTCCCGTGTGCGGACGCTGCCGGCCTCGCCATGCCGGCGGATCTCGCCGACCGCACGCGCTACTCGCATAGAACAACGGGCTCACCGCCCGGAGACGCTAAAAAATCATGAACAAGCAACTGATCGCAGCACCGCTGCTGCTCTCGCTCGCGGGCATCGCCTCCGCGCAAAGCTCCGTCACGCTGTACGGCATCGTCGATGCGGGCGTGACCTATCGCAGCAACGAACGGGTCGGCTCGCCGGGCGCCTATACGGGGCGCTCGGACGTCGCCCTGACTACCGGCAACCTGTCCGGCAGCCGCTGGGGCATCAAGGGCGCCGAGGATCTCGGCGGCGGGATGCGCGCGCTGTTCGTGCTCGAGAACGGCTTCGACATCACCAACGGCACGTCGGGCCAGGGCGGCCGCCAGTTCGGCCGGCAGGCGTTCGTCGGCGTCGGCAGCGACCGCTACGGCACGGTCACGCTCGGCCGCCAGTACACGTCGCTCGACGACTTCGTGAGCCCGGTCGGCCCGTCGTCGTTCATCGGCGGCTTCGGCGCGCATCCGGGCGACATCGACGACCTCGACCAGACCGCGCGCGTCGACAGCTCGATCAAGTACACGAGCGCGAACTACGCGGGCTTCACGTTCGGCGCGCTGTACGGCTTCGGCAGCCAGCCGGGCAGCATGAAGCAGCGCAACACGTGGAGCGTCGGCGCGGCGTACGCGGCAGGGCCGCTGCGTGTGGGCGTCGGCTACGAGCATTCGGACAACAGCAAGACGGGCGCGACCGACCCGACCGCCGGCAAATGGCGGAGCACCGACGACGGCCTGTTCAACTCGTCGATCAACGAAGGCTATGCGAGCGCGCAGTCGCAGCAGATCATCGCGACCGGCGCGACGTACGACTTCGGCCCGGCCGTGGTCGGCGTGAACTACAGCAACGT
The DNA here is from genome assembly GCF_003853755.1 of Burkholderia sp. Bp8984. NCBI lineage: Bacteria > Pseudomonadati > Pseudomonadota > Betaproteobacteria > Burkholderiales > Burkholderiaceae > Burkholderia > Burkholderia sp. Bp8984. The sequence continues at coordinate 54,117 of NZ_QTQN01000028.1, read as the reverse complement.
GCAGTACCGCAGCGGTGCCCAGTCGCTGTTCAGCGGCCATGCGACGTTCAACGTCGCGGGCGTGTTCACGCGCTGGAACGTGCAGCCGCAGACGCAACTGTTCGCGGGCTACAGCTACACGCGCGGCAGCGAAGTCGACGGCATCGACAACCGTGCGCAGTATCACAACGTCACGCTCGGTGCGGTCTACGACCTGTCGAAGCGCACCAGCGTGTACCTGCTCGGTGCGTACCAGCATGCGTCGGGCACGACGCTCGACGCGCTCGGCCGGCCGGTGGCGGCGACCGCGTCGGTGTCGGACAAGGCGAACGGCCACTCGTCCGACTCGCGATCGCAGGCGATCGTCAGCCTCGGGCTGCGTCAGAAGTTCTGATGGCATGCGCATGACCGGGGGCTCGCGTTCGATGCGGGCCGCCGGTTGCGTGGATGCATCTGTTCCACCGGCAGCGCGTGATTGACGTCGTCGATGCGCTGCCCAAGTACCTCGACGGCCGGGACGGCCCGACGCTCGACAGCGCGAGCTGACCTTAACCGGCCGCCACCCGCCGGCGTGCGGCCGTGCTCATTCACCGCCGCCCACTTCCCTTCGCCGCACGCGCGGTACATCCCGGACCTCGTCCGCATCTTCATCGGCAACGGCATTCCGCCGCACACTGCCTTATTTCATATATTCACGATTTACCCGGCAAGGCTGCGTGCGCCGGATAATATTTTTTCTCTTTCATTTTTATTTCGATTTGTAATAATCGAATCGGTTTCCTGGAAATGAAAATCAATGCTCGCATGTCAGAAAAAATGACGTGCGAGCATTAGGAAATCCGGAACAAAGTGCCGGTAATGACGGATCGCAACGGCGTTGGTTGACGGGTTTCACGGTGGTGACCCCGGCATGCCCCATCGCTGGTCAATTCGCGTCGTGCGGTAAGGGAACGTAATGAATCGCTTGCACGGTAATTGAACCGGTTCTTGAAAAAATCACCGATATTTCATACGCGGCGAATTAGAGTGTCGAAAAACGATCGTCCGGGAGCATCATTCATGTTATCGAAACAAATTCGCGCGGCATTGCTTGGATTGTGCATGGCAATGCTGGCGCCGGTCAGTCACGCACAAGCGCAATACACGACGGACTGGCTCGCGAACACGTTCGGCACGCTCGCCGCGCACGTCGGCAACGGCGCGCGCTCGCTGTGGGTCGCCCCCGAGGGCGTGATCTATACGGCTTCGCGCTGGGACGAGAACGCGGGCGGCGTCGCGATCTACCAGAACGGGCAGACGCTCGGCACGATCGGCATCCACGACGAATTCCAGGGCGGCGCGATCACCGGCAATGCGAACGCGCTGTTCGTCGCGCTCGGCTACAACCGCACGTTCGGCAGCGGCTCGGTCGGCCGCTACAACCGCAGCACGAACCAGCGCGACCTGCGCATTCCGGTCAGCACGTGGACGGGCATCCAGTACGCGGACGTGATCACGGGCCTCGCGACGGCCGGCAACCTGCTGTACGCGAGCGACTTCTATGGCAATCGCGTGCGCGTCTACACGACGGACGGCGTGTGGCAGCGCGACATCGGCGTATCGGGGCCCGGCGCGCTGGCGCTCGACGCGGCCGGCAACCTGTGGGTCGCGCGCAAGAGTGCGGGCGTCGTCGCGCAGTTCAGCCCGACGGGCACGGCGATGAGCACGATCCAGATGGCGGCCCGTGCGCGGCCGGCATCGCTGTATTTCGATGCGCCGCGCGGGCAGTTGCTGGTGGGCGACGAAGGCCCCGACATGAACATCAAGATCTACGCGCTCGTGGGCCAGCCCGTGCAGCTCGGCACGTTCGGCGTGCAGGGCGGCTATCTCGACACGACGTCGGGCATCAAGGGGCAGGTCGGCGACAAGCGCTTCACGCGCGTCGCAGGCATCGGCAAGGACGCGGCCGGCAACCTGTACGTGCTGAACAACGCGTGGGGCGGCGGCTGGGATCTCGGGCGCAACGGCAGCACCGACCTGCATTCGTACAACCCGACGGGCGCGCTGCAATGGAAGCTGCAGGCGCTGAACTTCGAGGGTGCCGCCGCGCCCGATCCGGCGACCGACGGCGCGTTCTTCTACAGCGGCAACAACGTGTACACCGGCACCGCGGGCGGCACGTTCGTCGCGAACACGATCGATCCGTTCAGCTATCCGAAGGACCCGCGCCTCGACATGAACGACTACCAGCGCGGCCAGCATTTCGGCCAGCTGGCGCTGGTAAAGGGCACCCGGATGCTCGTCGCGACCGGGCAGAACCCGGGCAACTACAACCTCTATCACTTCAACGGCGCGAGCGGCTACATCGCGATTCCGGACGGCTCGATTCCCGGCAAGCCGTTCAACACGACGCTGCAGGTAACGGCAGGTTTCTCGCTCGACGACAACGGCGACGTGTGGGCCGGGCTCGATCGCACCAACAACATCTCCCACTATCCGATGACGGGTTTCGACGCGGCCGGGAAGCCGACATGGGGCAAGCCGGTGCAGATTCCGATTCCGCGCACCGTGCTGCCGCTCACGCGGATCATCTACCAGGCCGACAGCGACACGATGATCCTCGCGCAGGGCATCTCGGGCAGCTGGGACTGGACCGCGATGAACGGGCACATCGAGGTCTATCGCGGCTGGATGGCCGGCAACACGAGCACGCCGAACGTGGCGATCAACCTGACGAGCGCGAATCCGAAATCGATGGCTGCGGCCGGCCACTACCTGTTCGTCGGCTACGTGCACACGGTGCCGAACGTCGACGTGTTCGACCTGAACACCGGCAGCCTCGTCACCACGCTGACGAACTCGAACACGTCGGCGATGGACGTCGGCAACGACGTCGACTCGATGTACGGCATCCGTGCGTACCTGCGCTCGACCGGCGAATACGTGATCACGAAGGACAACTACAACGGGTCGAGCCTCGTCGTGTATCGCTGGCGTCCGTGATGGTGCAAGCGGCGCCGCCCGGGCCGGCCAGGTCTCATGGCGCGCCGGGCACGCGGCCGTTCACCTCGCGTCCGTACATCGAGTCGGGCGTGTCGTGGAATTTCGCGCGGGTGTCCTGCACCGAGCCGGTGAAGCGCGGGTCCTGCGGGCGTTCGTGGCTGTCCATGAAGGTCGCGACGTCCCACGCTTCCTGATCGGTCAGCGTGCCGCCGAGCCCGAGCGGCATGTTGGCCTTCACGAAGCCGGCCGCGTTGCGGATGTCGCCCATCCCCGCGCCCCAGTTGAACGAGCGTGCGCCCCAGAGCGCCGGAAAGACCGGCTTGCCGCCGCTCGATTGTCCCTGGCCGTCCGCGCCGTGACACAGCGCGCAGTGCTGCGTGTAGACGGCGGCGCCGCGCGCGTAGTCGGCTTTTTGTGCGGGCGGCGGCAGTTTCGGGAAACCCTGGCCGGGCAGTTTCGTGCCGACTGGCGCGCCCTTCGCGAGCCAGTACGAATAGGTTTCGAGCGCAACGAGAATCGGATCGCCGGCCGGCGGCGCCTTGCCGTTCATGCTGTATCTGAAGCAACCCTGCAGGCGTTCGGCGAACGTGTTCACGTGGCCGTTCTTGATGCGGTAGGCCGGGTACAGCAGGTAGGCGGCCCACATTGGGCTCGAATCGGGCCGGCGGCCCGCGTCGAGGTGGCAGCTCGCGCAGGTCAGCTTGTTGCCGACGTACTTGCCCGCGAGCTCGGGTGTGTGCAGGAAGATCTGCTCGCCGAGCTTCACGGTCTTGCCGAAGTCGTCGGCGGGTATCGCGGATTCGGGCGGCGGCGTGAACGGCTTCGCCGTCGTCGTCGTCGCGGGAACGGTGGCTGTGGCGGAGGCGGAAGCGGCGGAGGCGGAAGCGGAAGCGGCGGCCGGGGCGTCCTGCGGCGCGGCCGCGCACGCGAGCGCGGGCAGCCAGGCCGTACCGAGCAGCGCGGCACGCGCGCCGCGGACCACCACCGAGCGGTCGATCATCGTTGTTCTCCGTTCGCGGCGCCGCCGCGCGCATAGTAGGCGGCCACCGCGTCGATATCGGCGTCGGACAGCTTGCCGGCAATCATCGGCATCAGCGCCATCGGGCCGGGCGCGCGCGTGCCGCGCTTCCAGCCGTTCAGCTGGCTCGCGATGTACGCGGCCGGCTGGCCGGCGAGCGGCGGAAACGCGGTGCCTACGCCGAGGCCGCCCGCGCCGTGGCATTGCGCACAGGCGGGCAGGCCCTGCGACCAGCGTCCGCGCGTCGCGAGCCACGCGCCGGTGTTCGCCGGGTCGATCGACGCGGCGTCGGAAGCGGCAATGGCGGGCGGCACGGGCAGGCTCGCGAAGTACGCGGAGACCGCGTCGCGATCGCGCGGCGACAGCAGTTTCGCGAGCGGCTGCATGACCGGATTCTGGCGGCTGCCGTCGGCGAACGCGGCGAGTTGAGCCGAAAGATAGGCGGCATGTGTGCCGGCGAGCCGCGGAAAGCCGGCGGCCGCGTTGCCTTCGCCCTGGGCACCGTGGCAGCCGATGCATGCAGCCACGCCCGTCGTCGTGCCCCGGGTGGCGATGGTCTTGCCGAGCGCGACGTCGTCCGCGCGCGCGTTGCCGGCCAGGAGCGCTGCCGCGGCGAGCAGCAGCGGCGCGAACCGGCGTCGCGGTGTGTCGCCCGAATCGTTCACGGGTCCCCTCCTCATTGTCTGTCTTGTGGCGTGCGCAATTGCGCGATCAACCCGCGTCGGGCCGGTCCTGCCGTGGCGCAAGCTGCGGTGTCGGTGCCGTCGCGTCATATTGCCCGAAGCCGTAGCGCGCGAAAATCCGGAACGCCTCGGGCGACTGGATGTACGCGAGCCACGCGCGTGCGGCGTCCGGATGCGGCGCGTGCTTCACCATCGCGCCTGCATAGATCGCCGTCGTATTGTGCGCGGCCGGAATGTCGATGTGCATCAGCGGATGCCCGACCTGTTCCTGGAACGCCGCTTCCGATTGCCACAGCACGCCGGCGTCGGCGCGTCCCTGCATCAGGAACAGCGCGGTTTCCCGATGATGAATGTGCGTGAGTTCGGTCGTGCCGGCGCGCGCCTTGTCGTCGTAGACGGTGCGCGCGAGCGTATCGCCGCCGCCGGCTTTCACGAGCGATGCGCGGATCTGCCGCGCGACGCCTTCGAACGCCGGGTTCGGCATCGCGAGCTTCACGTCGGGCCGCGCGAGATCGCTCAGCGACGCGATGTGCTTCGGATTGCCCGCGCGCACCATGATCGTCAACTGGTTGGTCACGTAGGGTACGGCCGGACCGTCGGGCGTGCCGTCCGCGATCAGTTCGTCGATCTTGCCGAGCCCGGCGAAATACGCTTCGGGCTCGACCGTCCACGTCATGTTGCCGACGGTGATCGTACCGCCCGCGTGAATCTGCTTCACGAGCAGGCCGGGCGGGGTCGTTTCCGAGTAGATGCGGCCGCGGTATTCCGGAATCAACTTTTGGAATGGAGTTCAATCACGTCGCCGGGGCAGGGCGGCGACACATGACGAAATTTGCGTGACCAGTAATTTCTGACAGTTGCTTATTTTTCGCCGTTATATTTTTCGAAAAATTGAATAACTCAACGCGATTGTGCGGAGGTCCATTTGGTGCGCATTTTTTAGAATGTGAGCGCCCTCACGCCATGAAGGACGATACGCGCGGGAACTGTTCGCTTTTATCACAGATGGTACTGGGCGATTGCTGTACGTTGGGGTGATGTAAAAAATACCAATGCTCCCGAGGAGAGAGATTGCGGTGCATTGACTCGGAAAATATTGCAGGCTTGCTGTTTTTACGTTTGTTATCAAATCGGGAAGGTCGTTGTGTCAAAATCTCGTCTGACCTTTTGTCCTTTCGATTTATGTGCATGTTAATTTCCCGAGGAGATATTCGATATGGGTAGGTTGCCCAACGCGTTGATGCTCGACGCGGGTATCGAGCAGACGAACCGGACGCTCATCCTGGACACTCCTCTCGGGGCAAGAGTGCTTTTGCCGCAGCGCGTTATCGGTGAATCTCGCGTGGGCCGGGATTTCGAGCTCACAGTCGACGTCGTTTCCCGGGAGCAAGCGCTCCAGTTGAAGAACCTGATGGCGCAACCTGTCACGTTATGGGTGCGTCAAGCCGACGAGTCTTACCTGCCCTGGCACGGCTACGTTTATGCCACGCGACGCCTCGGCGCGGACGGGGGACTCGTTTACTACCAGCTTTCCTTTTCATCGTGGATGCGCTTTCTGCAGTACCGCAAGGATGCGCGCATCTTCCAGGACCTGACGACTGCCGACATCCTGACTGAAGTGTTCAGCGGCCACATGCAGGCAAAGGGCCACTTCCGTGTTGACACGAAAGACCCGGGCGCAGTGCGGTCTTATTGCACCCAGTACGAAACCGACCACAATTTCGTCCATCGGCTGATGGAGTCAGAGGGGTGGTTCACGTACGTGGAGTATGCCGAGGACGGTAAGTCCCATACGGTTGTCGTGACCGACGACCTCTTCAATTGCAAGGCGCTCGCTACCCAGCGAGTACCGTTCTACCGCGGCGACCAAGACGGTCAGGCCGGCACACTCGTCGAATGGAGCGGCGAGCGTACGACGCAAAGCGTCGGATATGCGTTCAGCACGGCGGATTACAAACGTCCAACGCGCGCTTTGCAGCGGGCGGACCGGTCTACGGTCGACCAAGGCGATATCCCGCAGCAGTTGGAAGTCTACGAATACGCGGGCCACTATAGCTTTCCGGTTACCGGCGAGTCCTACGACCGTGGCGAGCGCGCTATGCGAATTCGACTTGAAGAGATGGCCTCGCGCAGCAAACGGTTTTTCGGGGTGGGCAGTGTGCCGTGCATGGACGCCGGTCGATGGTTCACGCTCGAAGACCATCCCGAGCACGAAGCAGACAAGCCTGAGGACCGCGAGTTCGCGATTCTCGGCGTGCGTTGGGCTATCCAGAACAATCTGCCGCTGGGCAACAGCCGTCCCTTCCCGGGTAGCCTGCAGCGGCGCCTGTCGCGTCTGCGTGCCGAATACAAGGACCGGCAGGCCGCATTCGTGTCCAAAGACCCGTTAGGTAATGAAAGCTTCGTGCTGGCCGAAATCGAGGTCCAGCGCCGCTCGGTGCCATTCCGCAGCCCGTTCGAGCACAGAAAGCCGGTCATGCACATGCAGACGGCCACTATCGTGGGACCGGCGGGTGAGGAGGTGTACACGGACGAGTTGAACCGGGTGAAGGCGCAGATGCACTGGGACCGTCTGGGTAGCAATAACGAGACGTCATCGTGCTGGATGCGGGTGATACTGCCGCACGCCGGCAAAGGGTTCGGCGGTGTGTTTGTTCCGCGAATCGGGCAGGAAGTGGCCGTCAATTACCTCGACGGGGATTGCGACCGCCCGGTCGTCAGCGGAGTGCTCTTTCACGCTGTCAACACGCCACATTGGCATTCGAACGGCCTGCTGTCCGGTTTCAAGTCGCAGGAGTACAGCGGGCAGGGTTTCAATCAACTCGTCTTCGACGATTCCACGTCGCAGAACCGGGCGCAGCTTTTCAGCTCGACGGCGAATTCGTATCTGCACATCGGCTATCTCATCGACCACAGCGGCAATACGCGCGGCAACTACCTTGGAGCGGGATTCGAACTGAAGACCGAGGCGTCAGGCGCACTGCGGGCCGGACGCGGGCTCTACGTGTCGACCTACGCCCGCGGCGGTACGTCGAGTCAGCCGCTGGATGTGAAGGAAGCCACGCAACACCTTATCGATTCGAGCGGCGTGATTCAGCATCGCTCACTCGCGGCAGCTGACGGCAAGGCCGAGACCCTGGACGACGCACAGGACGCCATCAAGGACTTCGCTGCGACGACGCAGAGCGATGCGCAGGGCTCTATGGCGGGCGGCAGGACAGCGGGTGGCGGCACCGGAAGCGCCAACGCATTTTCGCAACCCGTCATGCTGCTCGCGAGCCCGGCTGACATGGGACTGTCGACGCAGAAATCACTCCACGCAGCAGCCACCCAGCACGTCAATCTGGTCAGCGGCGAGAGCACCTATGTGTCGGCGGCCAAGTCATGGATTGCCAGCATTGGCGAGAAACTGAGCTTCTTTGTGCAGAACGCCGGTATCAAGCTGTTTGCCGGCAAAGGCAAGGTCGAAGTGCAGGCGCAGTCGGACAACATCGAACTTACGGCAGACAAAACCGTGAAGGTCGTGTCCACGTCCGATTCGGTGAATGTTACGGCCCAGAAGGAAATCACCCTCACCGCCGGCGGCGCAACGATTCGCATCGCCGACGGCAAAATCTTCATCCATGCGCCGGGATTGGTCGAGGTCAAGGGCAGTCCACTCGTCTTCGATGGCCCGGGGGGCGATAACGCATCGGCGCAGCTTGCGCCTTCAAAGTCGTGCGCCCAGCAGTTCGCAGCCGCAGCGCAGGCCGGCTCGGCACTCGTGTAGGGCGGTCAGCATGGTTCACTACGTTATCGTTGAAGTCGTCAACGGGAAGCTCGAGCTGCTTGGCGTGCCGCCGGTCTATGAAGTCGGTGAGTTGGTTCCCGCGGCTCGTCCCGAGCTCGAGGGCGTGGCTCCCGTGCTGTACTGCGCCGAGCATCCCGAACTGCAATTGCCAGCGTTGAGAGAGCGCGCCGAATCGGACCTGGAGAATGGCTTGCCGCCGGTCGTTTGCGCCATTGTCGAATGCGGCAAGGCGACGGGCCGGCTACAGCACCATCTGGCGGACCGGTTGATACTGCGGGCGCCAACTTCGGGCGATGCGGTCTTCCGCTACTACGACCCGCGCGTGTTTCCGCACTTGGGTCGCATCTTGAAGGCTGAGCAGATGGGTGCTCTTCTGGGGCCGGTTGCATCGTGGACGTACCTCGACCCCATGAGCGGTTGGACGGTGGTCAACGGCGCCGCCGAACTGGACGCAGCCTTCGCTGTTACGGCGGACCAGCACGCACGAATCGCGCGCATCGAGCTGGTTCAGCGCGCGCTTGACTTGCTCCGGCGCAATGGTACGGCGCCGCGTCCCGAAATTCCGGCACTGCTCGATGCGCAGCTTGCAAAAGGCGAAGCTCATGGACTCGCTGGCGGGGACCTGCTTGCTTTTGCACTTCACGGCACACTCGTCTCCCCGTACTTCGACCGTCACCCGCGTGTTCGGGCCGTTCTGCAGGCGCCGCGGAAAGGCCCGTATGCTGAAGCGGTGGCGAACTGGAGCGCAGCAGACTGGGAAGCGATTGCGCGCGAGAGCATCCAATATCAATAAGCCCGAGTGGGGGCACGAGAGAGATACAGAATGGCACTCGACACGAACTTTGCGAGTATTTCCCAGCTCACGCAGTCCGCGATGCAGACAAGCTCGCGCGCGCCCAATTCATGCAATATGTGCAAGAAGAAGGGATTGCCGATTCTGCCCGTCCGCTACGGGGCCGTGGCCAACTCGAAGGCCCACAGCTCTGCTGGCGCGATGTCGCTCATGGGCGGCAAGTTTGGCGACGGCGTTGTCAGCATTGCGCTCAAGAAGGCAAAGTACACGCTGCGCACTTTGCGCTATGGCTACGTGTATATCTTCTATCCGAAAACACAGCGGTGGCAGATATATGCCGTTACGGCGGAAGGATACTTGTACGACTATCCGGTCGGCATCAAGCTCGACCGTAGTTTCGAGAAGCCGTTCAGCTGTCATCAACCCGGGCATGCGCAACTGGCCCAATGCATCACCATTGAAGACGCTGAACATGCCGGAGCCGTGTATCTGGCGTTCAGCGATGAGCTTTGGACGCAGAAGGTCCGCGACACCTATGCGAAGAATTTCATGGGCTGTCGTGACAAGCGGATGCAGAAGTTCGATGCGACCGCCTGGTATAACGGCAGCATGAACCAGCCGCACGCGGATAGCCTGGACCATCTCGAGGGGCTGCTGAGCGAATACCAGGGCGGCCGTCCCGATGCGCTCGTTACCGGTTGCTTTCCGTACCATGACCGTGCCGGGCAGCAGCCGGCCCTGAAAAAGGCGATGGATACCATCCTGCCGGACAAGGGGCTGTTCTTCGCATTGTGGGACCCGGTCGGTATCACGCAGGAGCTCAACTTCGAGCAGCGCGTCGCTTTCGGCGCTGCGCTTGCACCGTATGAACACGGCATCTGGGCCGCCAGCGCAATCGGTGCGCTGCAAAAAGCGGTCGCGGTATCGGCGAAAGAGGACGTTGAACGTGGCGCCAGTATGTTAGAAGCCAATGCCTATGAGGGTATGAGCCTCGGAGCGCTGTTCGATGGTGGCAAGGCGCTTGAGAAGCAACTCAAAAGCATTGAGGCGAAGAAGACGGCGGAGCTTGCAACGGCCGGACCGGAGGCATGGAAGCCCTATACGACCCACTATCGGCAGCAGGCCATCGTCGACTTTCGGCAAAAGATGGCAAACGACATGAGGCAGGAGCAAACTAGTACGCTTGTGCCGCTATCGCAAGACCATCAGGTATGGCTTTCCAGTCCCGCGCTTCTCAATGTGTTCGAATTCGACTACGAGTCGGGAAGCTGGCGTTGCGGGCTGAACTATACCAACACATTTACTCGGTGCATCGAAGGCTCGGCGGACCGCAAAGAAACCATTGACGTGCTCGTCAAGTGGGCCCAAGGAAGCGTATCCGATACCCGCAACCCGCTGCTGCGCGCGTTCGTCTTAAATAGCCCGGTGCTGGCCGAGAAGGTCAAGGAAGCGTCCAGTTACCCGTACATGGAACTGAGGGAGTTTGTGGCGAAGCTCATCGAGTCCTACAGCAAGATAGAGCAGGTGGAGGATTCGAAGGACAAGGGCATTAAGGTTGCCGTCGCGAAATCCCTGGCGCGACTGTTGCACGAGACCGGTGGGCCAGTCGTTCAAGCGGTCAGTACGGGCGTGGAGACTGCGGCGGCGAAGACGTTGTATGTCACGTTGTGCATGCGGACGAAACAGCTGTTCGAGTTTAAGGCCGTATACGGGTCGGTAAACCAGTGGGTGAATTACGTCGCCCGCCAGATGCAGGAAATGATGCCGGGTCGGCAGAAAATTAGCGTGCAGGACCTGAAGAAACAGCTTCAGGACAAGGCCACCGTAGGAGGAAGTGCCGAGCCGGAAATTAAGGCGAAGCAATTCGTGCTAGTCGAAAGCCCTGCGACGGAGGCCGCCGCCCTGGCAAACGTTAAGGCCAAACCCGGCTTCGAGAAGTTGGCCGGTGCGACGCTGACGTCTGAAGTGGTCGAGACGATTTACATGCCGAAGTTCCGGCTTATGACGAAGGGAGAACCCGGGTTTGCGGGTATTGGTGCGATATTCGGTGCAATCAATCTTCGTTTCGCTCGTGAGGAGTTGAAGAAAGCGAATCGGTTCAATCAGACGGAAGCTGGCATCAAGTTCGACAATGCAGTCGGTGGGCTCGTAGCGGGCGTCGCACAATATGGTTCATCCGCGCTTGAGCAGATGGAGAAGGTGGGCGTCAAGCTTTCCGAGAGCTTGGCCAAGGTTGGGCGGTTCCTAGCCATCGTGGGCAGGTTCGGTGGGGCTATAGTCGGGTTAGTATCGGCGGCTATCGATGCATACCATGCCTACGACGAACTGGAGCACGGAAATATTCTTATGTTTGCGCTCTACACCACGTCGGCACTTATCGGAGGAGCCTTGGTCGTTGCCGCGTTTTTGGGAAGTGTTCTGACGTTGCCGTTGCTCCTTCTCGCTGCTCTTATCGGTGTATTGATTAATTATTTCAAAAGTCGCGAAGTGGACGATTGGCTAGAGCAATGCTATTTCGGTATCAAGGCGACTAGTGAAAGATTTGAGCGCCTTGAAGAAGATCGGAAGGCGTTTACAGCAATTTTTTCTTGAATGGAACCAGTATGGCTTTCGACGGACACTCCCGGTACAAACTAAATCGACCGGTAACGGATACGGAGTCATCAGCACGACTGTATGTCAACGAACGGTGCACTGATAGTGCAAAGAGTGTTGGGACGGCCTTCAAAGCAACCGATTCCTACCTTGAGGTGTGTGATGGCCTTTATCGTGAAAAAGGCTGGGGGTTACTGGCATTCTCTACCGCTGGTCTCCTCTTCTTGTGCCTAGTCGCGATGTTTATGTGGATAGCGACACACATGCCAATCGCTGTCCGGGAAAAAGGGCAGGAGGGTATTGTTTACTTCCTGCTGACCATTTTCACATTGGCTGGCATTGGAGGGCTCGCAATAACAGTGCGAGCGCTTCTCGTCGATTGCTTTAATTACACTCGCAAGCCGATACGGTTTAACCGCCTGGACCGCACGATATACGCCTTCCGTCACAATGGGCCAGGCGGCGTCTTCTCAGTTCCGTGGGATAGCGCATTTTTGTATATTGAACGCAAGCCAAAAGCTGGGCTCGCGGCAACCGCGCCTCGTGTGGTCCGTTGCCTTGTGCTTAACGACAAGGGGGTGGTTGTCGGGACGTTCTCCGTCGGAAAATACGTAGAGCTGGCATTTGACGAGAACAGCCCGGCTGGACAGCAGGCGATGGAAGAACTCTATCAAGACTTTGAATACTATCGGCGTTTCATGGAAGAGGGGCCATCTGCCGTACCTCCGGTAGCCGAGTTTCTCAGTACGGAAGTCTCGTTTCGAAATTCGCTAAAGTTGCAGTTCGACGGCGCATCGGACCTGTTGAAGTCGGGGAGTCTGGTTATGTCTCTGATGACGGTTATTGCAGCGGTACCGACACTCGCCCTGGCTGTTGCCTACTACATCGCGCAACTGACCTGTCGCGAACCGGTGTGGCCCGAGGAAGTCGAGCGGGCGTGCAACGCTGTGACGCCATCCAACGGGCTTACAGCATGAGCCGACGGTTCATTCGTCAGAGCGATAAGACCGACCGGAGTGGGGCTGTGATTGACGGTATCGCAGGGACCTCGTTTCAAGGTCAACCTTTCTCATATCTGGGCGCCACACGTTCAGTGTCCGGCCTGCGGCACAACTACTTCAAAGGAAAGAAAGTGGATGAGTAGCTCGAACGATGTTTTATAAGTTGAAAGAGGCGAAAGACCGGTTTCCGACTCTGGCCGAAGACCAAAAGGCATTTGCGGCAATGCTTTCGTGATGGAGAAAAGAGATGGCATTTGATGGACTCTCGTGGTACCGCCTGAATCGGCCGGTCAGCGAGGAAGAACAGGGTGCTCGTCTCGCAATCGGACAGCCTGCATCTGACACGCCCAAGGACGACCGTTCCGTATTCTCGATGAGCGATACCTGTCTTGAGGTCCGCGATGGAACCTACTCGGAGAAGGGCTGGGGGGTTTTTGCCTTTATGCTGCCAGGGCTCGGTTCGTTGGCATTCACGGCGGCCCTACTTTGGATGCTGACTCATGTACCTCCAATCTACGAGCAGCGAGGACAACAGGGCTTCATGTACGGTGCGCTGGGCTTTTTCCTGTTTGTCGGGCTTTGCTTCTCGGGGATTGGCATTTGGGCATTGACGCGCGACTGTTTCAACTACATCAGCAAACCCGTCCGTTTTGACCGGCGCAACCGGATGATTTATGCGTTCAGGCACAATGGCCCTGGCGGGGTTGTGTCAGTACCTTGGGATAGTGCTTTCCTGTACGTTGAACGCAAACCCAGACAGGGCCTCGCGCGTACCACGCCGCGTATGGTTCGCTGCCTTGTTCTTGACGACAAGGGACTGGTTAGGGACACTTTTTCGATAGGAACACGAGTCGTCATGGCATTCGATGAGAGCAGTGTGGGAGGCCGGGAGGTCATGAAAATCCTTTACCAAGACTTCGAGTTTTATCGGCGGTTTATGGAGGAAGGTCCCGCTTCCGTGCCGCCCGTGACAGAGTTTCTGCCGAGGGGAGCCTCCCTGCGCAATTCGCTTAGGTTGAATTTTGAAGGCTGGTCTGCCCTGACTAACTCGCGCAATCCGATGGTGTGGCTGGTAATGGGTATTGGCGCACTTCCAGCATTCATTTTCTCCCTGATGCAGTGGTTCGCCCAACTGACTTGCCGCGAACCGGTGTGGCCCGCAAATATCGAACGTGCGTGCAATGCCGAGGCTTCGTCCACGGGGCTTCCGGTATGAGCCGACGGTTCATTCGTCAGGGCGATAAGACTGACCGCAACGGTGTCGTGGTTGACGGTATCGCTGGGACCTCGTTGCAAGGCCAACCTTTCGCTTATCTGGGCGCCCCTGTTCAGTGCCCCGCCTGTGGTACGACGGGCGTCATCATAAGCGGCGGCTCACCGCGCACGATGACGATGATGGGTAAGCAGGTCGCATTGGAGAACGATTTGTGCCAATGCAAATGTGAGCCACTGCCGAAGCTGGTGGCGTCACAGACTCTTGGCTCAATAAAGGCATGACGGGGCGTCGCTGCCTGTTGCAGGACAACGGGCGTGGTCGTTGAAACGTCTCAACGACGGGCCCGTTGCCGCTCGCGATGAGCTTTACGGTCATTTCCTATCAGCGTGCGAACGACTGAGGGGTTGGCTTGAGAAAGATGTTCGATTTCCGCGCGATAGCCATATAGCTGGTGGAGCGCCAAGGCGATGGTACATGAACGCGAGCAACCTCCTTCGCAGTGGACGACCACCGACACGACTTCGTCAGGCAGGGCCTCGACGAACGCGCGAATCGTCTGAGCCTGCTCTGCGGTGAACGCCTCCCCCAGCTTTTCCCGCGCCTTCTCCGAGAGACTCGGACTCAGGAAATCGACGTCCGCGAAGCTCAGGCGAAGCAGATGGGCGAAGCCATCGAGGCTGGCGGGCGGGCGCTCCGGTGCGGTGACCGAGATGATGGCAACCGACGGTAGCCGCGGCAGTTTCTCGGCGTCGCGGCGCGACAGCGCAAACACCTGGCGTGCACCGTCCGCCGGTGGCTTGTACAGCTTGCCCACCACCTCCTGCAGTCGCTGGACCATCGGCTGGATGCTAGGAACTCAAGGGTGGATGCACTTCGACCAGCCACTCCCGGATGCGCTGCTGGACTTGCGCGTCGCCAATTCCGCGCTGGGCGTCGAGCAAGACCAGGTGCGGACTCAGGTCGAGGAAATCGGTGCTCAGGTGATATGCACCGTAGACTGAGTCGTCAATCGCCAGTCAATTTTTCAGGCGTTTCGCGAACACGTAAAACCTGATGATATAGGTCCGTGCCGACCCGTCCATCAGATACCCAAAGCGCGCTTTGATGCCGCAAGTTGTGCCCACGACCCGTCTGGCAAGCGCAGCCGGCAGGTACGAGACGACCTGGTCGAGCGGTAGTGTGTCGAGCCAAGACGTTGTCAGGACAATCTGTACGTCCGGGTACGGCTCGAGCATTTCCGCCAGCAAAGGAGCAAATTCGAACAGCGGATGTCCCGAATCCAGTAACACATCGCCGTTCTGGTCGAGAGCGGCGTGTCCCCGGTGGAGCGTGCCGTCATAGTCGACGAAGAGGGTAGGTGTCGGCTGGTCGAGCACGAGCACGGTGTACCTACTATCACTCACCATAATTGTCGTTCCCGCTATGGCTAGGAAGATTCGAGTCTGGTTCGAGGGATTTGTCGCCGGCTGTGGCGGTCGACAGCAACATGCGGGTACGGTCGACGGTCCAGCACTTGGACGGCGCAGATGTACAACATACCGCACATGCTGGTTTAGCAAGCGAGTTTACGCGCGAATGCGCGCCCAGATATCCGTGCGGCGAGCGCCGGCTGGATGTTATTGAGCTATGTAGCTGGTGTGAGGTTTTGGACATTACAGCCAGCCAGTTCGTCGCTGAACTTGAGCAGAAGTTTTGACCGATTGAGTGCGCTCCTCGAGAACGAGCAGCATCATCTGTAACAATGGCCGTTGTCATGATGACGGTGCACTGCAAGGTCCCCGTATGCACAACTCTGCTGCCCACACCACAAGGGTGTGGACAGCCGCCCTGCGGGCGGTACCACAGTTGCACACACTCGAACGTCTGACGCGCCGGCTTTGGCAACTCGCCCCTATCTGTAAAAAGAGGAATGGAAAACCCGAGAGGGTTGCTGTCGGTCGATTCGGATCTGTTGCCTAACGCTCGTAGGCTGGGCCGGGACCGCCGTTACTCGTCTGTCACAAAGACATACGCTCGCGGCCGACGTCCATACGCTTCCGATTCCGGGGTGAACGTCCATACCTGCTTATGTGCGGGTGAGCTACAGACTTCAATCTATGGTCTTTAACCTGTCTGTATAACGAAGAAGTAGTTGCCGCCGACGTACAGCACGAGCTTCGGCGCGGTGAGGTCGCCGTGGAAATCGGCGAGCACGTCGACCTGCGGCACCGTGAATTCGAGGCCGCGGTTCGTCGCGTCGTTGTTGCGGCCGTCCTGCCACGGCGGAAAGACGCTGTTTGAAGCATCGGCCGGGGCAGCGAGCGACAGCGCCGACGTGCAGCAGAGCGCGGCCAGCGTGGCGGACAGCGCCGTGAGCCACCGGCGTCGCCACGGAGAACGCGTGCGGATCGATGTCATCGGGCGCCTCACTTCGCGTAAGTGAAACCGGCGTGCTGCAGCTCGGGCAGCGTACCGACCACGCCCGGCGTGACGATCGCCGACGGAATCACGTGGTTGGTCAGGTCGGCGGCGAGCGCGTCGAGCGGGAGCTTGTCCGGATTTGCATTCGCGCGGTCGAGCCGTTCCGCGAGCTCCCAGATCGCGTTGTGGCATGCCAGGAACACGACGCCGCGCTGCTGCAGCGCGGCGATGCTGTTGTCGTGCGACGAGAACGCGCCATCAGGTAGTTCGTGATCCTGCGCGTCTTTCGACTGCGCGGGTTCCGCGGCGAGCAGCGTGTTGGTCGCGAACGCGGCGCCGGCGAATGTCGCGAGGCCGTATTTGTCCCACGCGGCCGGGTCGAACAGCGCGAGATGCGCGGCGCCGTGCGTGGCCGACACGACGAGGAAGTCCGGATGACCGAATCCCCAGACCTGCGCGTTCAGCGCATTGCGCATCAGGTTCAGCCACGGGCCGCGAGCTCGGTGTTGTCCCACACCTGCTTCGGGCCGCCGCGATAGCCGATCACTTCCATGAGCGCCGCGTGATCCCATTGATCGGGGCGCTCGACGATCATCGGCACCGTCTTGAAGTCGCGTCGTCTCGGCGTGGCCGCGAGGCGGCGGGTGAGGTCGGCGAGGCGCGTCGCGCCGCCGGCCAGCAGCGCGCCGGATTCGGGCGTCGCAGCCTGAGCGGTGCGCGCGGCGCCGAGCAGCGCCGTGGCGGCCGCGAGGCCGAGTGTCTTGAGCGCGCCGCGGCGCGCATCCCGGTCGGACATCGAACTCTCCCATATCGTTTTCGTGGGGGCGTGCCGCTGCGCAGCGTCGCCATCGCGTAGCCAGTCTAGAGGCGCGCGATCGACAGCGGAAATCGCGATATCGGATGGGAGATATTCGAGGGTGCGATGATTGGATGAAACGACAAGGCCGCGCGGTGCTGACTCATGCGGCGCCGCGCGGCCTTCGTCAGCCTTGAAAGGTCAGTGTGCGGTGCGTTCGCGCAGCACTTCCGACGGCCGTGCGTTGCGCACGAACACGCCGGCCAGCACCGCGCCCGCGAGTGCGATCGCGCCGGCCAGCACGAACGCGGACGCGAACGAGCCGCTGCGCTCGACGATGAAGCCGGTCACCGCCGGCCCGATCACGCCCGACAGGCTGCCCATGCAATGCAGGAAGCCGCTGACGCCGCCGACGCGCGCCGGGTGCACGACGTCCTGCACGATCGCCCAATAGATCGCACCCGTCACGTACAGGAAGAACAGCGACACGGACATCAGCGCGACCGCGCCTTGCGTCGACTGCACGGCGCCCGCGACGGCCACGCACGCGCCGGCGCCGAGCA
This sequence comes from Burkholderia sp. Bp8984, assembly GCF_003853755.1. Lineage (NCBI taxonomy): Bacteria > Pseudomonadati > Pseudomonadota > Betaproteobacteria > Burkholderiales > Burkholderiaceae > Burkholderia > Burkholderia sp. Bp8984. Next base: position 36,301 of record NZ_QTQN01000028.1, on the reverse strand, counting down.
GGCAGGTGACGAGCACGATCCGGCGCGACAGCAGCAGGTTGCCGGTGAGCCGGTACAGCGCATCCGAGATCGCGCCGCCGCACGCGAGGCCGACCGTGCCGACGAGCCAGGGCACGACGGTGGCGACGCTCATCTCCTTGATGTTCAGATGGTGCGCACGCACGAGGTAGCTCGGGAACCAGCTCAAGAAGAAGAACAGCACGTAGTTGTAGCTGAAGAACGCGGCGGCCGTCGCGAGGATGCGCGGCTGGCGCACGTAGTGCGACAGCGTGTGTGCGGGCGTTGCGGGGCCGGCGGCGGCACCTGCGTGGGGGGGCGCAGCGGCGGGTGTCGCTGCGGGCGCACCCGCTGCGCCGCCGACCGGCGTGGCCGGACGGTCCGAGGTCGACATCATCCACACGACGACCCACACGAGCCCGATCGCACATACGATCCAGAACGCCGGTCGCCAGCCGAACTGCGCGGCCAGCAGGCCGACGATCGGCCCGGCGATCGCGCCGCCGAGCGGCGAGCCGGCGCTGAGCAGGCCCATCGCGGTCGCGGCGGCGTCGCGCGGCAGCCAGTTGTTGACCATCTTGTTCGCGGCCGAGCACAGCGGCCCTTCGGCCATGCCGAACAGCAGCCGCACGATCAGCAGGCTCACGAAGCCGACGGTGAGCGCGGTCATTCCGCAGAACACTGACCACAGCCCGACCGACAGCACGTATACGAGCTTCGGCCCGAGCCGGTCGGACGCGAGCCCGCCGATGAAATTGAACAGCGCGTAGCCGATGAAGAACGTGCTGAAGACGAGGCCCATCTGCGCGGCGTCGATGCCGAGATCGGTCTGCACGATCGGCGCGACGATCGACAGCGCGACGCGGTCGAGATAGTTGATGCCATACACGAGGAACAGCAGGAATACCGTGAACCACGCCTGCGACTTCTGCTTCATGTCCGTCTCCTTCGTGCCGGTGGGCCGGCTGTCATGGTTGTCTTGTCGATCGTTTGCCGCGTCGGCATGTGCGTCGGCGGGCAGGGCACTGCGCGGTTCGATCAGGAGTCCAGCGAACCGGGGTAAGCGGTCGTTCAGCGCGCGTACAACGGTGCGAGCAGCCCATCGGTGCCGCTCGCGCGAAGCGTCGCGAGATGGGCACCGATGCGCGTGATCACTGCATCGGGCCATGCCGCCGAACCGGCGAGCGCGAGGCTGCCGAGGGCAGCCCGAACCGCGCGGGTGGCATCGCCGGCTGCCGACAGCGCCGCGCCGAGTGCGGCCGCGCCCGGATCGCTGACCGCGAGCGCGCGGCCCGATTCGTCGCGCGCGTTGGCGAGGTAGTGCAGCCAGAGCGCGAGCGCGCGTTCCAGATAGGGCCGCTCGACGCCGGCCCGCGCGCTTTCGGCGAGCGCGGGAAGCCAGCGCAGCGGCACCTTCTGCGTGCCGTCCATCGCGATCTGTTCGGTGCGATGCGCGAGAGTCGGATTGCGGAAGCGCTGCACGAGCGTCGCGCAATAGCCGTGCGCGTCATAGCCGGACGGCACGTCGACGGTCGCGAGCAGGTCGCGCGTCATCACGCCGTCGACGAGCGCCGCGATCGCCGGATCGGCCATCGCGTCGGACACCGTCGCGCGGCCGCGCAACTGTCCCGCATACGCGATCGCCGAATGCGAGCCGTTCAGCAGCCGCAGCTTCATCGTTTCGTAGGGCCGCACGTCGCCGACGAGGTGCGCGCCGGCGTCTTCCCAGCGCGGGCGCGGGCCGGCGAAGCGATCCTCGATCACCCATTGCGAGAACGGCTCGCAGACGATCGCAGCCGCATCGCGCGCGCCGAGATGGGCGTGCGCCCAGTCGAGAGATTCGGGCGTCGCGGCCGGCACGATCCGGTCGACCATGCTGTTCGGGAACGCGACGTCGTCGCGGATGCGCCGCGCGAGCGCGCCGTCGATGCGTTCCGCGTAGTCGATCAGCAGCGCGCGCAGCGTGTCGCCGTTCGATGTCATGTTGTCGCAGCAGACGACGGTCAGCGGCGCATGGGCCGGCCGCAGGCGCAGGCCGGCCGCGATCACGCCGAGCGCGGTGCGCGGCGTGCCGGGCGTCGCGAGATCTTGCCGGATCGCAGGATCGTCGGTATCGAGACCGCCGCCGGGGCGGCGGCAATAGCCTTTCTCGGTGACGGTCAGGCTGACGATCGACACGGCCGGATCGGCGATCAGCGCCAGTAGCGCGGGCAGCGATTCGGGCGCGAACAGCGCGTCGTGCACCGCACCGACGATGCGCGCGCGCGCGCCTTGGCCATCGCGTTCGATCACCGTATACAGGTGATCCTGCGCGGCGAGCAGGTCGACGGTATGCCGCCGCCGCAGTTCGACGCCGACGATGCCCCAGCGCAGGTCGCCCTGTTCGAGCACCGTCTCCGTATGCAGCGCCTGGTGCGCGCGATGGAACGCGCCGAGGCCGAGATGGACGATACCCGTGCGAACCGCCTGCCGGTCATAACCGGGACGGCCCGTGCCGGGCGGCGCAGTGCGCAGAAAATCGGGGGCAGATAGCATGACGGTCGGTAACGGTTTGTACCATGGTAGATGATGGAATGCGTGCAGGTTATTTCGAGTTTTAGCGCGAAGTTATCGGTGTAAACGCTAGATCGCCTGAAATCGACTGCTTATGTACCATGGTAGGCATCGATATCAAGTCGGATCCATCGCAACCATGAGCGAAACGGCAGCACTGGAAGAAGCGGACGTCGTGGTCACGGCGTTGCAGGGGTTCTCGCTGGACGAGAGCCGGTCGTATACGGAGCAGGTGCATGCGCTGCTGCGCCACGCGATCGTGCGCGGTGCGCTGCCGCCGCGCACCGCGCTGTCGGAGGCGGTGATCTCCACGACGATCAAGGTCAGCCGCACGCCGGTGCGCGAAGCGTTCGCGCAGCTCGCCGACGAGCGGCTCGTGCAGATCATCCGGAAGGTCGGCACGCTGGTCGCGCCGATTCCGGTGTCGATCCTCGAGGAAGGGCGCTTCGCGCGCAGCACGCTCGAATGCGCGAACCATGTCGAGCTCGCGCAGAAGATCACGCCGGCGCAGCTCGCGGAGCTGTCGCGGATCATCGACGCGCAGCGCGAGGCGGTGGCCGCGGGCGACGTCGAAGCGTTCTTCGATCTCGACGAGGCAATGCACGGCCGGATGTTCGCGTTCGCGGGTCGGCCGCACGTGTGGGAAATGCTGCAGCCGATGAAGCGCCAGTTCGACCGTGTGCGCTGGCTGCTGCTCGACCGCGTCGAGGATCACGCGCGCCGCGCGCTGCAGGAACACGAACAGATCCTTGCGCACATCGCGTCGCGCAACATGGCGCTGCTCGGCGCATCGGTCGCGTCGCACGTCGACCGGATCGGCTCGCATCTGCCGGAAGTGCGCAGCCGCGCGCCCCATTACTTTGTCGACTGAAACGCCCGCTGGAGGAGCGCAGTGAAAATCGAACGCTTGCAGACCATCGTCACGTGTCCGGGCCGGAATTTCGTGACGGTGAAGATCGTGACCGACGAAGGCGTCTACGGCCTGGGCGACGCGACGCTCAACGGGCGTGAGCTCGCGGTGCGCGCGTACCTGGAAGACCACGTGTTTCCGTGCCTCGTCGGACGCGACCCGCGCAACATCGAGGACATCTGGCAATACCTATATCGCGGCGCGTACTGGCGGCGCGGGCCCGTGACGATGGCGGCGATCGCCGCGATCGACATGGCGCTGTGGGACATCCTGGGCAAGCTCGCGGGCATGCCCGTCTATCAGTTGCTCGGCGGCAAGAGCCGCGACGGCCTGATGGTATACGGCCACGCGAACGGGCGCGATCACGAGGAAGCGGTCGACGCGGTGCGCGCGCACATCGACGCCGGCTACCGCGCGATCCGCGTGCAGTCCGGTGTGCCGGGGCTCGACAAGGTGTACGGCGTCGGCAAGACGGCCGGCGCGTACGAGCCCGCCGAGAAGGGGCTGCCGCCCGAGGAGCCGTGGGACACCGCGCTCTACCTGCGCCACACGCCGGAACTGTTCCGCAAGGTGCGCGACGCGGTCGGCGATGCGCCGCACCTGCTCCACGACGCACATCACCGGCTCACGCCGATCGAAGCCGCGCGGCTCGGCCGCGATCTCGAGCCGTATCGCCTGCTCTGGCTCGAGGACGCGACACCCGCGGAGAACCAGGACGCGTTCCGCCTGATTCGCCAGCACACGACGACGCCGCTCGCGGTCGGCGAGGTATTCAACTCGATCTGGGATTGCAAGGACCTGATCCGCGACCAGCTGATCGACTACATCCGCGCGACCATCGTGCACGCTGGCGGCATCACGCACGTACGGCGCATCGCCGACTACGCGGCGATGTACCAGGTGCGCACCGGTTTCCACGGCGCGACCGACCTGTCGCCCGTCTGCATGGCGGCGGCCGTGAACTTCGGGCTGTGGGCGCCGAACTTCGGCATCCAGGAACTGATGCCGCACAGCGCGCTGACCGACGAAGTGTTTCCGCACAGCTACCGCTTCGAGGACGGCTATCTCGTGATGGACGACGTGCCGGGCCTCGGCGTCGACATCGACGAGACACTGGCCGCGAAATACCCGTACGAGCGCGCGTACCTGCCGGTCGCCCGGTTGCGCGACGGATCGATGTGGAACTGGTAAGCGCCGAAGACCGGAAGGAGAGAACCGAAATGTTGAGCGTCGTTGTCGATCGTCCGAACAGCATGGGCGTGCGCGAAGTGCCGCTGCCCGTACCCGCAGCCGGCGAAGTGCGCGTGAAGGTGCGCTATGCGGGCATCTGCGGGTCGGACCTGCACATCTTTCACGGCAAGAATCCGTTCGTGTCGTATCCGCGCATCATCGGCCACGAGTTCGTCGGCACGATCGAGTCGGTCGGCGCGGGCGTCGACGCCGCGCGGCTCGGCGAGACCGTCGCGGTCGATCCGGTGATCAGCTGCGGGCATTGCCACGCGTGCACGATCGGCCGGCGCAACGTCTGCCGGCACCTGACCGTGCTCGGCGTGCATCGCGACGGCGGCTTCAGCCAGTACACGTGTGTGCCGGCCGGCAATGCGTACCGGATTCCGGACGCGATCGCCGAACCCTGCGCGGCGATCGTTGAACCGTTCGCGGTGGCCGCGAACGCGACGTCGCGCACCGGCGTGCTGCCGGGCGACGTCGCGTTGATCTATGGCGCCGGCACGGTCGGGCTGACGATCCTGCAGGTGCTCAAGCGCGTGTACGGCATTCGCGCATTCATTACCGACCGGCTCGATGCACGGCTTCAGCTCGCGCGCAAGTGCGGCGCGGCCGAGGACGAAATCATCGACACGAGCGTCGAGTCGTTGCCCGACGCGCTGGAAAAGCGCGGCGTCGACGGCGGCCCGACGCTGATCTTCGATGCGGTCTGCCATCCGTCGATTCTCGAGGAGGCCGTGCGGATCGCCGCGCCGGCCGGCCGGATCGGCGTGCTCGGGTTTTCGTCGGAACCGTCGGCGATCGTGCAGGCGGAGCTGACGAAGAAGGAGTTGACGCTCGCGGCATCGCGGCTGAACTGCGCGATGTTCCCGCAGGTGATCGACTGGATTGCTCGCGGGCTGATCCAGCCGGAGCACATCGTTACGCACAAGGTGGGCTTTCGCGACATCGCGCAGGCGTTCGAGATGGCCGAGCGCAATCCCGAGAAAAGCTGCAAGATCCTGCTCGATTTCGCGGGCGGGTGAGATCGGCTCGTGTCGCCGGCGGGGGCGCGTGGCACGGCCCCAGCCCCGGCCACCCGGCGCAAAGATGCGTCAGAACGACACCGTCGTCGTCAGCGTGACGAGCCGCGGCTCGCCGACCGCGACGATCAGGTTGCTGTTGCTCGACGGGTAGTAGGTCTTGTCGAGCAGGTTCTTCACGTTGAGCTGGATGCGCGTCGGGAACTTGCCGATCGTCGTTTCGTAGGCCGCGAACGCATCGACGGTCACGTAGCCGGGCAGCGTGAAGCTGTTCGCGGTGTCGCCGGGCCGTGCGCCGACGAGCCGCGCGCCGCCGCCGAAGCGCCAGCGCCCCGGGAGGTTCGCGATCGCCGTGTCGTACACCGCGAACACGCTGCCGGTGTGGCGCGCGACGTTGACGAGCGACGTGTTGCTGTCGCGGTCGTTCGCGTTCGTGTACGCATAGCTGCCGATCAGGCTCAGGTGCCGCGTGAGCTGCCCCGCGACGTCGAGTTCGATGCCGCGCGAGCGCGCGGTGCCGATCGTCGACGTGATGTCGTTGACCGTGACCGCGACGTTGCGCTTGTCGATCTGATAGGCCGCGAGCGTGCCGGTGATGCCCGGCTTCAGGCTGAACTTCAAGCCGGCTTCCAGCACGCGGCCGAATTCCGGCGCGAGCGGCGCGGCCACGTTGGACGCGACGTTCGGCTTGAACGAACGGCTCACGTTCGCATACGCGGTCAGCGACGGCGTGAGCGCATACGCGAGCCCGAACTGCGGCAGCCACACGTTGCCGTGCGAGCGGTCGGCGAACACGAACGGCCGCCCCATTCCCGATTCCTGCTGCCAGTCCTCCCAGCGCAGCCCGCCGACCGCGGTGAGCCGGTCGGTGATCTTCACCGAGTCCTGCACGATCATCGAGTACGTGTGGACCTTCGAGAGCGAATCGCTCTGCTTCGCGCTCACCGTGCCGCCGGGCGCGAGCAGGCCGTAGACGGGATCGTAGAGATCGAAGCCCTTCGTCGCGGTGCCGCGGATCGTGTCGCCGCGGAAGCTGCGCTGCCGCTCGTATTCGCCGCCGACATAGAGCGCGTGGCTCATCCCCGCGAGCGTCAGGTTGCCGAGCAGGCCGAGCGTCGCGATCTGGTCGGAGTCGTTGCGTCCGAGGTTCGCGTCGGACGAGCGCGATAGCGCGCCGGTCGTGCTGTTGAAGGCGGTCGCGCGGGCGATGTATTGATCGTAGCGGTCGCGGCCCCAGCCGTAGGTCGCGCGCATGCGCCATGCGTCGGAGAAGCGGTGCTCGACGCGCGCGCGCAGCGTTTCCTGGATGCCGCTGCTTTGCGCCCACGCTTCCTCGTAGCGGCGATAGCGCAGCGCATCGTCGGGGCGGCCGTTCACGAGCACCGTGCCGCGATCGAACGGCATCGTGTAGTCGACGTACTGGTAGCTGACGTCGATCGACGTGTTCGCGTCGTGCCACGACAGCGCGGGCGCGATCAGCGCATTGCGCTCGCGGCCGAAGCTGCGCCAGTAGCGGCTCGTGTCGTATTCGCCGGTGAGCCGGAATGCGAGCGTGCCGCCCGCGACCTGGCCCGGCTTGCCGAGCGGGCCGGTCAGGTCGAACTGCGCGCTGCTGCCGCCGTGGCTCGTGCGCGAGGCCGAGATCGAGCCGCCGAACGTGTCCTCCGGCTTGCGCGTGACGAGGTTGATCACGCCGCCCGGGTCCTGCATCCCGTACAGCAGCGAAGCCGGGCCCTTCAGCACTTCGACGCGGTCGATCGTCGCGAGGTAGCTGTGCAGCACCGGCGTGCGCACGCCGTCGACGAGCACGGAGCCGTCGTTGTTCGAGCCGAAGCCGCGCTTGATGAACGCATCGCGCGTGCCGCCGAGCGTGTTGGTCTGCGTGACGCCGCTGATGTTGCCGAGCACGTCGTCGAGCGAGCGCGCCTGCTGGTCCTGCATCACGCTGCTGCTGACCACGGCGACCGATTGCGGAATCTCCCTGAGCGGGCGATCGTCGCCGCCGGCGACGCTGCTCGTGCGCGGCTGGTAGCCGACGGTCGGATCGACTGCTGACGATGCGCTGACGCTGATCGTCGGCAGTTCGCGTTCGGGGCGCGCGGGCGTCGACGAGGGCGAGGGCGTGGCCGCCGAAGCCGTGGCGGCAGGTTCGGCATCCGCATGCGCGCCGCTTGCGACGCAAAGCGTGATCAGGGCAGGCAGGCTCGCGCGCCACGGACGAAGCGTCCGGGCGCGGTGGGGCGTTCGGCGGGATGGCATGAATCGATGAATGGACGGAGTGCTAAGGACGATGACGCGGGCCGCAGCGCCTTTACTGCGTCGCGCGGAGGATGTGCATGATATACGTAATGAGAATCGTTTGCAATTGTAAAGAGGCCGATTCGGACCGGGCATCGTGATTGCCGGGCCGCCGGCCGTCTGCTACCGTAGCGCCCAAAAACAGACGCAGTGAAATTCAATGAGAGCCGGGGGCCGCACCATGTCATCTTCCTGTCACGTCGCGTGCCGCGCGACGTCGCGCACCGCAGCCGACCACGCGGGTGCTGAAGTGATTGCAGCCGTGTTCCACGATTCGAACGATTGACGCAACGGCCGCACGTCATTCCCTGGTGTTTCGCCGGGCAGCCGGCGAAGCGCCGCGATCGATTACTTCAACCACCACGCTTGACGGGAGACCACCCAATGAAAAAGAGTTCCGCGCCGTTCATGACGGCCGCGCTGGCTGCCTGCGCGATGCTGGCGGGCGTTCCCCAGAGCGGCTACGCTGCGCCGGCCGCCGAGCCCGCGATCGACGCGCACTACGCCACCGTGATCGAGGCCTACACGCAGGACATGGCCGCCGCGAAGACGAAATACGACGGCAGGCGCCTCGCGTTCGTCGGCGCGGTGATGCGGATGGGCAGCGACCCGGGCGGCACGTACTTCGGTGCGTTGACGGCCGACGGCGAGCAGTTCGACACGCATTTCGACGCGGCCGACCAGGCCGCGTTGAAACCGAAATTCCCGGGCGGCGAGATCAAGCCGTTCACGGCGTCCGCGAATTTCCGCTTCAGCTGCGTGAACGAAGGTTATATCGACGCGCCGGTGCTGCCCGGGCTGAAGCTGTCGCATTGCCGGCTCGCCGATTGATCGAGGTGCGGTGTCCGGCGTTCAGAACTTCTGCTGGATGCCGGCCATCACGCCGAGCTGATTCATCCCGGTGCCGACCGTCCCGCCGGCCGCGACCGCGTTCGCGGCCAGCGCGCTGTTGAACATGTAGCCCACCGACGTATACACGGTCGTCCGCTTCGACAGGAAATAGTTTGCGCGCCCGACGACCAGCGTCGCGTTCGTGCCTTCCTTGTTTTCGCGGCGTTGCAGGTAGCGCACGCCCTGCAGGTCGAGCGCGAGGTAGGGCGTCGCGTAGTACGTGCCGCCCGCGAACACGATGTCGGCTTGCAGATGTTCGGCCGCCGCGAGGTTGCGGCGGATCCACCCGGCGCCGAGTTTCGCGGGGCCGATCTTCACGTAGCCCGCGACGATGTCGCGCGTGTCGGTGTAGGCCGGATTGTTCAGCGGCGCGAGCGCGCCGCCGCCGCCGCGCATCACGTCGTGCGACGCGGCCAGCCCGAAATTGCTCGCGTCATACGCGAGCATCGCCGTGTATTGGCGGCACGCGACGATGTCGCCGGGCACCTGTCCGGCGCAGCCCGTCGCCGACGGCCCCGCCGGCCCGGCCGCGTCGCGGCCGAAGCTGTAGGTCGCGCCGAGCGTCACGCCGTGGAACGTGCCCTTGTAGCCGATCGCATTGTCGCTGCGCGCGTTCGGCAGATACGAGTCGAAATCCGCCATCGAATGAATCGACGGGCCGATCACGTCGGCATTGGTCAGCACGATCATCGACATGTTCATCTGACGGCCGAGGGTCAGCGCGCCGAACGGGCTGTTTACGCCCACGTTGGCCTGCCGCCCGAACAGGCGCCCGCCGTAGTTCAGCGCGCCGGTGCCCGGCTGGAAGCCGTTTTCGAGCACGAAGAAGGCCTGGTAGCCGCCGCCGAGATCCTCCGTGCCTCTCAGGCCCCAGCGTGACGGCACTTCGCCGGTCAGCGTCGGCATCCCGGTGAAAGACCCGCCGCGCGCGGCGTTGTTGTAGTAGGACACGCCGGTATCGATGATCCCGTACAGCGTGACGCTGCTTTGCGCACAGGCCGGCCCGGCCAGCGCCATCGCCGTCGCGAGTGCAACGCCCAGTTTCGTTTTCATGGCTGTCTCCAAACAGTATGCAGATGTACTTATCGATTTTTTTATTGCCCCGGACCTGCCCGGGATGCCGACGGGTATCGGCAGGACTGCGGGTGTCGCGTGTTACGAGATCGCCGGATCGCGTTGCCGGTGCGGCGCCGCGACACGCGCGCCCGCCACGGCGACGGCGATCGCCGCGCCGGCCATCGGCACGAGGAACGCGAAATAGAGATGGGGCACGGACCAGCCGTCGTCCAGCAGCGCGCCGACCGTCATTGGCGACAGGATCGCGCCGAGGCGGCCGATGCCGACCGCGAGACCGATGCCGGTCGTGCGGATCTCGGCGGGATAGGGCGTTGGCGACAGCGCGTACATGCCGGCCACGCACGCGTTGATCACGGCGCCGAGGAACACCGCGACGATCATCCCGGTGCCGAGCGAGCCGGTGTTCGCGCCGAACGCGACCATCAGTGCGCCGCCCAGCAACAGCGTCGCGCCCAGCAGGCTGCGCAGGCCGAACCGGGTCGACAGCAGGCTGAACAGCGACGCGCCCGCGATGCCGCCGAGGTTGAGCAGCACGCCGCCGGTCACACCCTGCGAGGCCGACAGGCCGGCCTGGACCAGCAGCTTCGGCGTCCAGCTGACGACGAAATAGAAACTGCCCATCACGAGGAAGAATGCGATCCAAAGCGCGATCGTGCGACGCGTGAGCGGCGCGCGCAGCACGGCTGTCCAACTTGAGGCGGGGCTCGCCGTGTCGATGGATGCGCTCGCGGCCGGCAGCGCATCGATCGGCGCGCGCTTCATTCTCGCGAGGATGCGGTTGATCTTCTGCAGCGCGTCGTCCGGACGTCGCGCCAGCAGGAAGTCGAGCGATTCCGGCAGCAGTGCGAGCACCATCGGGATCGCCATCAAGGTCAGGATGCCGCCGAACGCGAACACGCTGCGCCATCCCCATACCGACAGCAGGTAACCGGCGAGAACGCCGCCCGCGGTGGCGCCGATCGCGTAGCCGGTCGACTGCATGCCGATCGCGGCGCTGCGCCATTTGTTCGATGCGTATTCGCCGCTGATGACGGTCAGGCTTGCGAGCATCCCGCCGATGCCGAGCCCCGTATAGGCACGCGCGACGGCGAGTTGCAACGTGCTGTGCGTGGCCGCACAGGCCAGCATGCCGGTCGAGATCACGGCGAGGCAGAGCAGGATGATGCGGCGGCGGCCGACGCGGTCGGCCAGCGGGGCGATCAGCACCGAGCCGATCCCCATGCCGGCCAGCCCGGCGCTCAGCAGCAGGCCGATTTCCTTTCCGCTCAGTTTCCACTCGGCCGCCAGGTGCGGCGCGGCAAACGCGATGGCCAGCACGTCGAAGCCGTCGAGCATGTTCAGCACGACGCAGGCCGTGACCGCCATCGTCTGGAACGCGCTCATCGGGGACGCGTCGATCGTATTGCGGATGTTTTCGCTCACGTCAGAGATCCTTGATAAAAATAGTATGACTAATCGAATGGGATGAAATCGAAGGCGGCAGCAGCGAAATGGGACGAAAGCGAATGCGTGGATTGACGGGCAATCCGGGGAACGTCCGTCGCGGCCGGCTCGCGTCGTTCGCGCGCCGGGGCGAGGGTTACGCGGGGTCGGGCTGCAGCAGCAGCCGCTCGATCACGCGCCGCGCGCGATTGGGGCCCGCGTCGACATGAATGTCGATCTGGCGGCAGTCCGGAAACCGCAACTGATTCCGGTATTGCGCTTCGATCACTGTCTTGTCTTCGTCGAACGTCGCCGCGGATTGCTCGATGACGGTTTGCGCGATGCGTTCGACGTCGTGTTGCGGATTGGTCGCGACGGTCCAGAAGTAGTGCGTCGTCGTTTCCGTCTCGGGCGTGATGCCGTGGAAGCCGCGCATGTGAAAACCGCCGCGCGCCGGGTCGTGAAGGTCGCCGGTGCCTGCGTCCATCGCGCCGGTCCAGATCCGGATATGCGACACGTGGAATTCGATTTCCTGCCAGCGGTCGACGCGGCCCGCGAACGGCCACGCTGCCGTGTAGGTCGGCGGCGGGTCGGACGCCGGCATCCGGCGGACCAGCGTCACCGTGTCGCCTTCGCTGCTGACGCGGGTTTCCGCGCCCATATGCAGCGGCGCGTTACCGCCGATCGTTTTCAGATGAACGTAGCCGAGGTGGCTCAGGTCCATCAGGTTGTCGTGAATCAGCTGATACGGCGCGTCGTAATGGTAGTGGCCGCCGCCGAACCGGTATTGCGGATCCGTGTGGAACGCATAGCGCGGCGGCGCGCAGGTCGGTTGGGCGTGCGCGTCGGCGCCGATCCAGATCCATACGATCGCGTCCTGCTCCTGCACCGGATACGACGCCACGCACGCCTTCGCCGGAATGCGTTCCTGGCCGGGAATCTCCACGCAGGTGCCGCCGCGGTCGAACAGCAGCCCGTGATAGCCGCAGCGCAGGCCGCGCGCCTCGAGCGAGCCGCACGACAGCGGTAGCGACTTGTGGCAGCAGCGATCCTCCAGCGCGCCGACTTCCCCGGACGGCAAACGGAACAGCACGACCGGACGGCCGAGCAGCGTGCGGGCGACGGGGCGGTCCGTCAGTTCGGATGACAGCGCGGCGACCCACCATCGGTCGACCGGGAATTGAGCAGTACTGATGGGTGCCTGGGCAGGTCGTTCCATTGATCGTCTCCAGTATTGTGGTTGGCCGCCGCGTATCGGGCGGTCCGTCTACAGATCGAGGACCAGCAGGTCGCTTCGCGATCGGGAGCAGCACGGCATGAACTGGTCGCCGGCCGCTTGTTCCGCTTCCGTCAGATACGAATCGCGATGATCGGGCTCGCCTTCGAGCACGCGCGTCATGCAGGTGCCGCATACGCCTTGTTCGCACGACGTCAGAACGTCGATGCCGTTGGCCGCCAGCGCCGCGATGACCGTGCATTCGGCCGGCACGTCGATCACCTTGCCGCTGCTCGCGATCCGGACCTGGAACGCGCGATCCGCGCCGGACGACTCGACCGCGCCGCCGAAGAACTCGTAGTGCAGCCGCGCTTCGGCCCAGTTGCGCTCGCGCGCGGCGTTCAGCACCGCATCCATGAAGCCGCGCGGGCCGCATACGTACAGGTGCGTGCCTTCCGGCGCGGCGGCGAGCACCGCGGCGAGGTCGAAGCGTTGCGCGGGGTCGCCGTCGTCGACGTGGAAGCGGACGCGGTCATGGAACCCGGCGGCGTTGATCCGCTCGACGAAGGCCATGCGATCGGTCGAACGCGCGCAGTAGTGCATGTCGAACGGCAGGCCGGACGAGAACAGCCGTTCGGCCATGCTGAGGATCGGCGTGACGCCGATTCCGCCGGCGAGCAACAGGTGGTGCGGGGCGTCGGGCGCGAGCGGGAATTGATTGCGCGGCATGCCGATCCGCACGGTATCGCCTTGCCGGACTTCGTCGTGAATCGCGCGCGACCCGCCGCGGCCCTCGGCATCGCGCAGCACCGCGATCTGGTAGCGATCGCCGTGCTCCGGGTGGTTGCACAGCGAGTACTGGCGCACGAGCCCGCCCGGCAGATGCACGTCGATATGGGCGCCGGCGTCGAAGCGCGGCAGGGGCGAACCGTCGTCGCTGATGAATTCGAAGCCGCAGATGTCGCGCGCTTCCTGCCACTTGCGGGCCACGCGGACCGTCAGCGTCGCGGCGCTCATGACGCCTCCTTGATCTGCGCGACCGGAATCACGGGCCGCTGCGGGCTCGCCGCATTTTCCTCGGCGAGCAGCCGCTCGATCACCTTGCGCGACAGCACGCCGCCGGCGTCGATGTTGAGCTTGAGCAGGTTGCGCTCCGGCCACTGCTCGAGGTTGCGCTGCTGGCGCTCGAGCATCTCGAGGTCCTCGGCGAAGATCTTGCCCTGGCCTTCGCGGATCTCGGCGGTCAGCGCGTGATCGTCGGGCCGGAAGTTGCGCGCCATCCCCCAGAAGTACCAGATCGAGGTGTCCGTCTCCGGTGTGATGAAGTCGACCACGATCGACGACGCCTTCAGCTCCGCCGGCGCGTCGTAGCCGCCGTGGCCCGCATGCGCGACGCCCACTTCGATCATCACGTGGCTCGGCGGCGTGAAGCGGCAGATCTGCCAGCGGTCGACCGGCACGTCGTCGGCAAGGCCGTTGCCGCGCAGCGCCATCCGCCAGAACGGCGGCGGCATCACGTTCTCCATGAAGCGGCTGGTGACGACTTCGTCGCCATTGCTGGTGGTCTTCGGCGCGGCTTCGTCGATTTCCTTCTGGCCGATGCTCGTCGCATGCACGTAGGTCTCGTGCGTGAGGTCCATCAGGTTGTCGATCATCAGCCGGTAGTCGCAACGGATGTGATACAGGCCGCCGCCGTGCGCCCAGGCCGGATCTTCGGCCCATTGCAGCGCGGGCAGCCTGGCGGGATCGGCTTCGGACGCGTCGCCCGGCCAGACCCACACGAATCCGTACCGTTCGACCACCGGAAAGCTGCGGATCGGCGGGAAGCCGCCGACGCGCTGGCCCGGCATGCCGGCCGTCTTGCCGTTGCAGCCCATTTCGAGCCCGTGATAGCCGCACACGAGCACGCCGTCACGCACGAAGCCCAGCGACAGCGGCGCACCGCGGTGCGGGCAGAAATCCTCGAGCGCGGCGACCTGGCCGTCCGCCGCGCGGTAGAACACCATCGATTCGTTGCAAATCTTGCGTCCCAGCGGCTTGCCGTCGATCTCGTCGGGCGTGCAGGCCACATACCAAGCGTTCTTGAGAAACACGTTGTTCGTCTCCTTCAGGGCGGTGCCGCCGGTACGCGGCAACTCGTCATTCCGTGTACTGAATGTGATTCAGTGTACTCATTGAGATTGGCTGGAGCAAGGCGAGCGGTATACTGGTTTTCCCGGGAAATGGCGCGAGGCAGCGCCATGCCGTCGGCGCACGCAACGGCGTGCGCCGCCTATGTCATCGACTCATTCATGGAAAAAACGAATCCCGCCGACACGCCGGTTTTCCCGCTCGACCTGTACGACGAGCCCGGGCATCTGATCCGGCGCGCGCACCAGATCGCGGTCGCGATGTTCTACGAGAAGCTGGGCCGGGACGTGACGCCGGTGCAGTACGCGGTCCTGCGGATGCTCTACGAGTGCCCGGGGCTCGATCAGGTGACGCTCGCGCAGCGGGTGGCGCTCGACACGTCGACGACTGCCGATCTCGCGGTCCGGCTCGAGGCGAAAGGATTGATCGTCCGCGAAGTGCTGCCGCGGCGTCAGCGGCGCCTGCTGCTGACGCCGGCGGGCGTCGAGCTGCTCACGCACCTGATTCCGTCGGTGAAGGAATTGCGCGCCGGCCTGTTCGACGGCATGGGCGAGGACGATTCGCAGGAACTGATGCGCCTGTTGCGCAAGTTCGTCCATCTGAACAACGAGCAGAGCCGCGCGCCGCTGCGGGTGAGCGAGGAATCGTAGCGGTTGGACTCGGCTCGATGGAGCAGGTGATGCGGCAAGGCGCCAGGCGCGCCGCACCGCCTGCCGGCGTCACGCGCGTGACGCTTCGCCTTCCAGCCGCCGCACCGCTTCCGCGACTTCGTTCCTGAAGCGCACCAGCGCCGCCTGCTCCGGCGCGGGCGGCTGCACGGCCGCCCACAGCATGTCGATCAGCTGCGTGGCCGTCGTTTCCGTATCGAGCTTGCGGTGCCCGAGGATCGCATCCCACAGCACGTGCTCGATCGGCCCGAACACCATCGAGCGCAGCAGGCTCAGCGGCATGTCGCGGCGCACCTGCCCGGCCGCCTGGCCGCGCGCGAGCACGTCCATCAGCGGCGCCGTGTAGCGGCGCTGCAGCGCGGTGAGCTCGTCGCTCAGCGCATGCTGCTTCGCACGCCCCTCCGACAGCACCAGTGCGCACAGTCCCGTGCCGTTCACCAGCATCAGCCGCAGGTGCGTGCGCACGATGAACGCGAACTGCTGTTGCACCGGCGCGTCCTGCGGCATCCCGAGTTCGAACGCGGCAATGATTTCGTCATACCAGTCGGCGATCACACGCGCGCACAGCTCGCGCTTGCCGCGGAAGTAGCTGAACACCGTCGCCTCCGACACGCCGACGCGCTGCGCGATCTCGGCGGCCGTCGCATGCTCGTAGCCCTTTTCGGCGAACACTTCACGGCCGGCGCGCAGGATGTCCTGCACGCGCTGCTGGGACTTGCGCCCGGCGGGTGCGCGCGACGGCTCGGCGCGGTCGGCTTTGGCGGTGGCGGTCATGGTGTCGGCGGTAGCGGCTGTCATCTCGCAATGATATCTGAGTGTCACTCAAAAAACTATTGACGGCAAGCCGGACGAGGCGCGAAACTGTGCAAAATTTCCGCTGTATTGGCTTAATGAATCGACGCATTGATCCGATTTGAGCGAAACTCAGAAATCGGCGCGTGCGACCCACTTTCTGGAGACGGAGGAGACATGATCAACCTGCCCGGTGTGCAATTCATGCTCGGTGAGGACATCGAGATGCTGCGCGACGCCGTCGCGACGTTCGCGGCGAAGGAAATCACGCCGCGCGCGGCGGAGGTCGACCGCACCGACCAGTTTCCGATGGATCTGTGGAAGAAGTTCGGCGATCTCGGCGTGCTCGGCATGACGGTCGCCGAGGAATACGGCGGCGCGAACATGGGCTATACCGCGCACATGGTCGCGATGGAGGAGATCTCGCGCGCATCGGCATCGATCGGCCTGTCGTACGGCGCGCACTCGAACCTGTGCGTGAACCAGATCCACCGCAACGGCACCGACGCGCAAAAGCAGAAGTACCTGCCGAAGCTCGTGTCGGGCGAACACATCGGCGCGCTCGCGATGAGCGAGCCGAACGCGGGCTCCGACGTCGTCAGCATGAAGCTGCGCGCGGACAAGCGCGGCGACCGTTACGTGCTCAACGGCACGAAGATGTGGATCACCAACGGCCCCGATTGCGACACGCTCGTCGTCTACGCGAAGACGGACCTCGACGCCGGCCCGCGCGGCATCACCGCATTCATCGTCGAGAAGGGGATGAAGGGCTTCTCGGTCGCGCAGAAGCTCGACAAGCTCGGCATGCGCGGGTCGCACACGGGCGAACTCGTGTTCCAGGACGTCGAGGTGCCGGAGGAGAACATCCTCGGGCAGCTCAACGGCGGCGTGAAGGTGCTGATGAGCGGCCTCGACTACGAACGCGCGGTGCTGTCGGGCGGCCCGACGGGCATCATGGCCGCGTGTCTCGACGCGGTGGTGCCGTATATCCACGACCGCAAGCAGTTCGGCCAGTCGATCGGCGAATTCCAGCTGATCCAGGGCAAGGTCGCCGACATGTACACCACGTTCCAGGCGTGCCGCGCGTACCTGTACGCGGTCGGCCGCCATCTCGACTCGGCGGGCAGCGACCATATTCGCCAGGTGCGCAAGGACTGCGCGGGCGTGATCCTCTACACGGCCGAGAAGGCGACGTGGATGGCCGGCGAGGCGATCCAGATCCTCGGCGGCAACGGCTACATCAACGAATATCCGGTCGGGCGCCTGTGGCGCGACGCGAAGCTCTACGAGATCGGCGCCGGCACGAGCGAGATCCGCCGGATGCTGATCGGCCGCGAGCTGTTCGCGGAAACGATGTAACGCCCCACGTCACGCGAACGGAGCCCCGTCGATGCCGATCATCGAATCGAAACTGAACCCGCGTTCGGAAGAATTCCGCGCGAACGCCGCGGCGCTGGAGGCGGTCGTCGCCGACCTGCGCGCGAAGATCGAACAGCTCGCGCAAGGCGGCGGCCCGGCCGCGCGCGACAAGCACCTGTCGCGCGGCAAGCTGCTGCCGCGCGACCGCATCGCGCAACTGCTCGATCCGGGTGCGCCGTTCCTCGAGCTGTCGCAGCTCGCGGCGAACGGCATGTACAACGACGACGCGCCGGGCGCGGGCGTGATCACCGGCATCGGCCGGATCGCGGGCCGCGAGTGCGTGATCGTGTGCAACGACGCGACGGTCAAGGGCGGCACCTACTACCCGATGACCGTGAAGAAGCACGTGCGCGCGCAGGAAATCGCCGCGGAAAACCGGCTGCCGTGCGTGTATCTCGTCGATTCGGGCGGCGCGAACCTGCCGAACCAGGACGACGTGTTTCCCGATCGCGATCACTTCGGCCGCATCTTCTTCAACCAGGCGACGATGTCCGCCGCGGGGATCGCGCAGATCGCGGTCGTGATGGGCTCGTGCACGGCGGGCGGCGCGTATGTGCCGGCGATGAGCGACGAGTCGATCATCGTGAAGAACCAGGGCACGATTTTCCTCGGCGGCCCGCCGCTCGTGAAGGCCGCGACCGGCGAGGAAGTGAGCGCCGAGGACCTCGGCGGCGGCGACGTGCACACGCGCCTGTCGGGCGTGGCCGACCACCTCGCGCAGAACGACGCGCATGCGCTGTCGATCGCGCGCAACATCGTCGGTCACCTCGCGCCGAAGATCGCGTCGCCGGTGGCGCTGCGCGAACCGAAGCCGCCGCGCTACGACGCGAAGAGCCTGTACGGCGTGATTCCGGTCGACACGCGCAAGCCGTTCGACGTGCGCGAGGTGATCGCGCGCATCGTCGATGATTCGGAGTTCGACGAATTCAAGGCGCGCTTCGGCACGACGCTCGTCACGGGCTTCGCGCACATCTGGGGCCATCCGGTCGGGATCGTCGCGAACAACGGCATCCTGTTCTCCGAATCGGCCGTGAAGGGCGCGCATTTCATCGAGCTGTGCTGCCAGCGCAAGATTCCGCTCGTGTTCCTGCAGAACATCACGGGCTTCATGGTCGGCCGCAAGTACGAGAACGAAGGCATCGCGCGGCATGGCGCGAAGATGGTGACGGCCGTGTCGAACGCGAAGGTGCCGAAGTTCACCGTGATCATCGGCGGTTCGTTCGGCGCCGGCAACTACGGGATGTGCGGCCGCGCATTCGGCCCGCGTTTCCTGTGGATGTGGCCGAACGCGCGGATCTCGGTGATGGGCGGCGAGCAGGCGGCGTCGGTGCTCGCGACCGTGCGCCGCGACGGCATCGAGGCAAAGGGCGGCGCGTGGTCGGCCGAGGACGAAGAGGCATTCAAGCAGCCGATCCGCGACCAGTACGAGCGCCAGGGGCATCCGTACTACGCGAGTGCGCGCTTGTGGGACGACGGCGTGATCGACCCCGCGCAGACGCGCGACGTGCTGGGCCTCGGCCTCGCCGCGTCGATGAACGCGCCGATCGACGACACGCGCTTCGGCGTGTTCCGCATGTAACGGCCGGGAGGGCTGACCGATGCGATACGAAACGATCAAGGTAAGCGAAGCCGGCCGCGTGGCGACCGTCACGCTCGCGCGGCCCGACGTGCGCAACGCGTTCAACGAGACGACGATCGCCGAGCTGACCACCGCGTTCGAATGGCTCGACGCGCACGCCGGCGTGCGTGCGATCGTGCTCGCCGCGGAAGGCGTGGCGTTCTGCGCGGGCGCGGACCTGAACTGGATGAAGAAGATGGCCGGTTACTCGGACGACGAGAACCGCGCCGACGCGCGCAAGCTCGCGCGCATGCTCGAGGCGATCCATCGCTGCGGCAAGCCGGTGATCGCGCGCGTGCACGGCGATGCGTATGCGGGCGGCGTGGGTCTCGTCGCGGCGGCCGACATCGCGATCGCCGCCGACGGCGTGAAGTTTTGCCTGTCCGAAGCGCGGCTCGGGCTGATTCCCGCGACGATCGCGCCGTACGTCGTGCGGGCGATGGGCGAGCGCGCGGCGCGCCGCTACTTCACGACGGCCGAGGTGTTCGACAGCGCGCGCGCCGCGTCGCTCGGCTTCATTCACGACGCGGTGCCGGCCGATGCGCTCGACGAAACGGTCGCGAAGCTGGCCGCGACGCTCGTCGCGAACGGCCCCGACGCCGTGCAGGCGTGCAAGCGGCTCGTCGCCGACGTGGCCGGCCGGCCGCTCGACGCGACGCTGATCGAGCAGACGGCCGACTGGATCGCGCGCACCCGCGCCGGCGCGGAAGCGCGCGAAGGGATCGCGTCCTTCCTCGAGAAACGCACGCCTTCGTGGCGTGAATGACGGCGTGCCCCTAACTTTCCGGACGACATCGAAGCCATGTTCGACAAGATTCTGATCGCCAACCGCGGTGAAATCGCCTGCCGCGTCGCCGCGACGTGCAAACGTCTCGGGATCGCGAGCGTCGCCGTCTATTCCGACGCGGACGCGAACGCGAAGCACGTCGCCGCATGCGACGAAGCCGTGCACATCGGCGGCGCGGCGGCCGCGGACAGCTACCTGCGCATCGAGCGCATCATCGAGGCCGCGCGCGCGACCGGTGCGCAGGCCATCCACCCGGGCTACGGCTTCCTGTCGGAGAACGAGGATTTCGCGCATGCCTGCGAGGCGGCCGGCATCGCGTTCATCGGGCCGCCGGTCGACGCGATCGCGGCGATGGGCTCGAAGGCTGCCGCCAAGGCGCTGATGCACGCGGCCGCGGTACCGCTCGTGCCCGGCTATCACGGCGACGACCAGGACGCGGCGAACCTGCATCTCGAAGCCGACGAGATCGGCTACCCGGTGCTGCTGAAGGCGAGCGCGGGCGGCGGCGGCAAGGGCATGCGCGTGGTCGAGCGCTCCGAGGACTTCCCGGCGGCGCTCGCGTCGTGCCAGCGCGAGGCCGCGAGCAGCTTCGGCAACGACCGCGTGCTGATCGAGAAATACCTGACGCGCCCGCGTCACGTCGAAGTGCAGGTGTTCGGCGACACGCACGGCAACACCGTCTACCTGTTCGATCGCGACTGCTCGGTGCAGCGCCGTCACCAGAAGGTGCTCGAGGAAGCGCCGGCGCCGGGGCTGCATGAAGACGTGCGCCAGGCGATGGGCGAGGCGGCCGTCGCGGCCGCGCGCGCGGTGAATTACGTCGGTGCGGGCACCGTCGAGTTCATCATGACGGGCGAAGCGTTCTACTTCATGGAAATGAACACGCGCCTGCAGGTCGAGCATCCGGTCACCGAGATGGTCACGGGGCTCGATCTCGTCGAATGGCAGCTGCGCGTCGCAGCGGGCGAGCCGCTGCCGCTGAAGCAGGACGAACTGCGCGTGCAGGGTCATGCGATCGAGGCGCGTCTTTACGCGGAGAATCCGGCGCGCGGCTTCCTGCCGTCCACCGGCACGCTGAAGCACCTGCGGCTGCCGGAAGGCGTCGAGTTCGCGATCGGCGCGCCGGTGCGAGTCGACAGCGGCGTGCGCGAGGGCGACGCGATCACGCCGTTCTACGATCCGATGATCGCGAAGCTGATCGTGCACGGCGCGGACCGCGCGGAAGCGCTCGGCCGGATGCTGCGCGCGCTGCGGGCCTGCGAGGTGGTGGGCCTGCACACGAATGCCGCGTTCCTGCAGCGGATCGTCACCTGCGGGCCGTTTGCGAGCGCCGATCTCGACACGGGCCTGATCGAGCGCAACCACGATGCGCTGTTCGCACCGCAACAGCCGCCGCGCGCGACGCTCGCGCTGGCCTGCGCGGCACTGCTCGCGCGCGAACGCGGCGCGGCCGCACGGGAAGGCGCGTCGCCGTGGGGCGCGCTGCCGGACTGGCGGCTGAACGGCGGCTATCGCCGCACGCTCGAATGGCATGCGCCCGATCGCGAAGCGGACGTGACGGTCACCTACGAGGACGACGGCGGCAGCACGCGCCTCGCCACCGGCGACGCGGCCGCGCAGCCGTTCGCGTGGACGCGCGGCGCGACGCCGCTCGACTTCGACGTGACGCTCGACGGCGTGCGCAGCAGCGGCCGCGTGTATGCGGACGGCGACAGTTTCCACGTGTTCACGCAGGGTGTCGCCGAGACCTTCGAATGGCGCAACGTGCTCGCGCACGCGGGCGATGCCGAGCATGGCGGCGGCCGCCTCACTGCGCCGATGCCCGGCAAGGTGATCGCGGTGCTGGTCGAGCCGGGCCAGAAGGTCGAGGCCGGCACGCCGCTGATCGTGATGGAGGCGATGAAGATGGAGCACACGATCGGCGCGCCCGGCGCGGGTGTCGTCGCGGAAGTGCTGTACGGCGTCGGCGACCAGGTCGCGGATGGCGCGCAGTTGCTGATGATGGCGGAAGATTGAGTGACGTGTGTGCGTGAGAGCCGCTGCCGACTCTCACGGATGGCGCAAGCTCCGCGCTTCGATGCAGAAAAAGGCCCGGCGTCGCAGCGGTGACCGACGCCGGCCATCGTGGCTCGTGCTGCTGAATCGTTACGGCAGCATCCTGTAGCGGGATGTCCGACGCAAATGCATCAGGACGATATCCGCATTTCGCGTTGACGGTCGCTTTCGTTGCCTGCAGAAAAAAACAATGATACGCACGCAACGCTGTCGAGGCTTTTGACAATTCAACTGTTTCCAACTGTTGACCGGCGGCACAGCGGCACCGTTTCGCACTGGTCGTTTGCTGCAACGGTTGTTGAAGAATTGACAGCCGGCTTGTCCGGGCTGCTTCGTCAAGCCAAGCCGGCTTCTTCCTCTTGTAAATGAAGGGGGGCGAGCCACAGTAACCATCGTTTGCAAGCGTCAAAAAGGTCAGGCCGGCTCGAGAAGTGGTCGCATCTTCCTGCCCGCGTTCGAGTGATTAGGCTACGGTAACAGCCGGGGTGCAGCATGTGCGCTGCACACTCATCAAATGAGCGTTGCCGAGAGACGAATCGAGATGACGAAGAAATATAATTACGGGGTGCATGGAAACCTTACGCCACCAGAACTTTTTTTCCTGATTGTTATCGACGTAGCCTGCGATGAATTGGGTATCGACGACGCGGTCGGGATCGCAATGATTTTGCTGGGGCAACGATTCGTGCCGACAAGGGGAAAGTTTGGCGGAGCGGTCAAGGGAACCTCGATCGCATCGCGGGTTTCGCGGAGATTGCTGCCTTATGAGGTCAAGCACAAAATTTTGCCGACGGTGACGTCATTCAAGAGTCTTGTGCTTCTGAAGGTCAAATTTACCAGGGAACTCGGTGTATTTGTCGGGCGGGCCGTGCCGGTGGTTGGATGGGTTATTACCGCTGCCGACATATCGATCATAATGTATCGTTCTGCAGTCAAGTACAATGACTTGGTCAAGCCGGAGGATCGCATCTAATGGATGCTCGTCTAATCGAGATGGTGCGGGATGAAGCTGACTCACCATTGTGGGGCGAGCTCGAAATTTCTCCGGAAACAGATCTCTGTGTCGATCTCGAAATTTCCGATCGGGCTATGTTGCGGCTAATGAGAAGGCTTTCGGATGAATTCGGTGTTGATATGTCGGACTTCGATATAGATTATTACTATCCGTCGAGAAAAATGCGATTCGGTCAGTTTTTGATGGAGGTGCTGAGATCTCCGTTCAGTGCCGGCGCCAGGGATAAAATACTGGAGCGTCCGCTGACCATTAAAATGATGGAGTCTGCAATCGAGACCGGACGATGGAGGATATAACCGGTGCGAAAGCATCGCGTGTTGCGTCGGTACTTTCCAAAAGCGAAAAGGAGCCTGGAAGAAGAGAAGTTCCTGGGGGACGATCGTTAAAGGGAGCTCTGGCGCGGGAGCCCGGTGCACGGCGATGATGTCCTCATCGGTTTAGCGACGGGCGAAGGCATTCGCCGGCGTGCCCTTCAGCCACGCGAGCCTTGGCCCTTGAACCCAGCGCTGTACCAGCAGTGTCATGTGAGCTCGGCTGAAACCGCTAAAGCGTCGCAGATAGCGCAGCACGAGCCCGCGGTGAGGCCGCTTGAGCTGATCGTAGCGAAAGCGCCGCAGCACGGACGCGACCCATTCGCGACGTTCGTGAGGGCACGCGGCGGGTGCAAAGTCGAGCGTCCGTGTGCCGTCGAGGACGGCGCGCACTTGGTCCAGGGCGCGGATTTGCGATTCGTTCAAATTGATGATCATCCGCCCTGGTGCTCCAGTGTCGGTCAATTCGCGCGTGTCGGGCCAACAACCGGCTCCTGTTCCATTGTAAACGCTGCCGCATCGCGTATGACCATGCCTGACAGTCTGGCGGCCGGCGCTCCGCTAGACTGGCGGATTGCTCACGTGGCCATTGCCGTGAGCTACACTGCATCCATTCAATCACCACCCCGCCGACGAGATGAAGTCTCCTGCCCTGAACGGCCTGCGCATCGGTATCACGATCGGCCTGCGCGCCCCCGACGAAAGCCTGTGGATCAACGGCATCAAGCAGAACGCGTTGTTTCTCGCGAAGTTGTTGATGGCGTCGCCGCATGGGTATCGCGTGACGCTGGTCAACACGACCGACGTGGCGCTTACCGACGCGCTGCCTTGGGATCGCCGCGTATACGACACGCGCGCGTTCGCCGACATGAAGGATGCGCTCGACGTGGTGATCGAGCTGGGCGGTCAGATCGACGGCGAGCAGACGGCCTACCTGAAGGCGCGCGGCGCGAAGATCGTCAGCTACTGCTGCGGCTTCGAGTACATCACCTCGATGGAATCGATACTGTTCGGCCGCCGCATGTGGGATTCGCTGTTCATCAACCGCGGCTACGACGAATTGTGGGCCATTCCGCAGATCGCGGAGTCGTCGCTGCCGTTCCTGCAGTCGCTGCGCCGTTGCCCGGGGCGCGTCGTGCCGTTCGTGTGGGACCCGATGTGTCTGGAGGCGCGTGCGCAATCGCTGCCGGAGCGTGGCGAATACCGGCCGCGCAGCGAACCGGGCAAGCGGCTGACGGTGATGGAGCCGAACCACAACGTCGTGAAGTTCTGCATGTATCCGATGCTGATCATCGACGAGGCGTATCGCCGCGACCCCGACGCGATCTGCTTCACGCACGTGACGAACGCCGATCGCCTCGCGCACAACAGCCCCGAGTTCGTGACGCTGATGAACTACCTGGACATCGTGCGCGCGGGTAAGGCGAGCTTCGTCGGGCGTTTCGACACGCCGTTGTTCCTGGCCGACATGACCGACATCGTCGTGTCGCATCAATGGGCGAACCCGCTCAACTATTTCTATTTCGACGTGTGCTGGCAGGGTTATCCGCTCGTGCACAACGCGAGCCTCGTGCCGGACCTCGGCTACTACTATCCTGGCAACGATGTGCAGAAGGGCACCGAGGCGCTGCTGCACGTGCTGCATACGCACGACGACGACTGGCAAGGGTATGCGCGGCGGCAGCGCGAGATCCTGCGCCGCTATACGTCGGCGAACCCCGCGCTCGTCGCCGACTACGACGCGCTGCTCGCGAACCTGATCGGCGCGACGGCGGCATAAGGCTGCACGACGCGGCACGCGCCGCCGCCTGCGGCCAGCGGCCAGCGGGTGCATTCGATCGCGATTTGCGCGATCGAGGCGGTCGGCTCGATTTCGCCGCCTGCCGTCAACCGGATTGACCCGGGTTAATGTCTGAAGAAATGAGCCGTTAAAAAAGAAACCGCCGAACCGGGGAGATTCGACGGTTTTTGAAGGCACGAATTTGACGGCTCCGAGGGAAGTCCGTCAAAAATAATTTTATAGGTTAACTAGTCGGAAAGATTGTTAAATATCTTTCGATGGATGGTTGTCGTATAATTCGACTTAATTATTGTCGTTCAAATCAGCCGGATTATCATTCAAATATTTTCAATATCGTTTGAAACGGCAAAATTGAATTCTGTGGAGACCGAATGCGTCGTCGCAATGCAATGGCTGCACGGTTTGCCAGCAGTTGCGAGGAATCCGGCCGTCGGGTCCGGGTCGCGTTTCGCTGGCGCGCATTTGTCATATGATATTTCAAACATCCGATTTTTGAAACGGGTCTTGCGATAAATCGATTCACCCGAAGATGTTCGGATGGGGCAAATAACCAGTATCGATCGGAGTATCGTCGACGTTTTTGTGTAACCTGTCGCACTGTTGTCGACGTGCGCGTGTGGTGTATTTTCGGTGTTTGAATATCATTGACAATATCTGATTTGACGGCACGCCGGAATAAAAAGTACGCTCCCGAAAAAGATCGAAAAAGAGGTTGGGCCGGGTAGGCGGTGGTGCGCGTCGTGGTCGGCTCGCGCCACATGTATCGAGAGCGCGGGCCGTCATCGGCGGTCCGACAATTGCCGGAGCGCCGGATGAATGCGGTCGAACCTCGCCTGGAGGCGAACAGCGTAGCGAATCGGGACGAGATCGATCTCGTATTCGGCGCGCCTGACGATCACCCCGACCTTGCGTCGGTACGCAGTTTCGTCGAAAGCCGGCTCGGATTCGCGCGAGAGCCGGTTTGCCGCGCCGATTTGTCGGGCGGCGTGCTGTATCACGAATGCCTCGCGCGGCTGCGCTGGGGCGCGCGCGATGTCTTGCCGCCGCTCGCGTTCCTGCCGCGCCTCGAATCGCTCGGGCTGATGCGCTGGTTCGACCGGCTCGTGGTGGGCCGGACGATCGACGCGCTGCGCGCCGATCCGAAGGCCGTGTACGGCTGCAACGTCACGGCGACGAGCGCGGTCGTGGACGACGCGTGGCTCGCGCTGTTCAGGCGGCTCGAGCGCGAGCCGTCGGTCGCGGCGCGGCTGGTCGTCGAAATCACCGAGACGGGGCCGCTGAACCCCGTCGCGGGCCGGTCGTTCGTGAACCGGTTCCGCCAGGCCGGGTGCCGCGTCGCGATCGACGATTTCGGCGTCGGCTTCAGCGCGCTGAACAACCTGGTGGTCGGCAATCCCGACATCGTGAAGCTCGACAGGTCGGTCCTGTCGCTGATCAAGCGCAACGCGATCGGGCGCTACCAGTTTCGCCGGCTGATCGCGTTCGCGCACGAAAGCGCGCGGCACGTCGTCGTCGAAGGCGTGGAGAACGAGATCGACCGGCAGATCATCCTGGATTCCGGCGTCTCATGGGCGCAGGGCATCCGCTTTACATGGCGGTCACCGGCCGCCGCATGACGCTGCGGCGCGGGCGCGGCGCGCCGGCATCGGACAACGAAGAATTGAATAGGGGCGTGGGCATGGCGGCGACGAAGAAGGCCGGGCACGGAACGGGCACGCAGGCGGCCGATGCGCGCGAGCTCGTCGCGATCGCCGAACTGGCCGAGATGCTGGAGCAACTCGGCGCCGACGCGATTGACGCGACCGTTGCACCGGTCGACGTCATGCCGTTTCTCCACGGCCTGAAGGACGTCTCGCAACACATTCACCGGATGAAGCCGCTCGATGCCGACGGTCGCGAGCGCGCGGCGCGACACTATTTCGCCGGTGTGTTCGCGGGCGCTTGCGGCGACGATTCGGCGATCGCGTGCGGTGTATCGGGCAGCCTGGCGCAACAGGCCGGCGCTGTCGGTCCCGCGGCGGCACGTTGTTTCGCGAGGCTTGCGCGCATCGGCCGGCGACATGGCCGTGCGTTCGCCGAGCGACGGGGCCAGCGTGTTCCGGCTTGACGCCGGTTCGCGCATCAAGTCCTCGTCGGGCTCTTATCACGCTAATCAGGAGCACTACCGCCCGGCGTCGCGCGGCAAGGTCACTCGTCAATCCTTCCCGAAGCCACCCAGCACGAGCGCCAGCGCACGGTCGGCCGTATCGTCCCAGCGGCCCGGATGCGCGGCGCGCACGATCCGGATGCCCGGGTACAGCGCGGTACGCGAGCCGGTTTCCCAGCGCGCATCGGCTTTCGGGCTCAGCAGCAGGACGGCCGGCACGCCCAGCGCGCCGGCCAGGTGGATGTGCGCGGTGCAGGTGGTGACCACGGCGTCCATCGCGAGCATCAGTGCGGCCAGATCGCTGAAATCGCCGATCGCGTGATGCGGGAACGTGACCGGCAGATCCGACGGCTCGGACTGCGCGGCAATATCGCGGTTGATGCAGTATGCGGCATGGCCGCGCAGCCGCGCGAGCGGCGCGAGGTCGCGCAGGCTGGCCGCGCGCAGGAAGCGCGCATCGCTTTCGTCGCGGCCGCGCCAGTTGAGGCCGATGCGGCGCGTGCCCGGCGCGTTGCCGTCGCGCGCGACGCGTTCGCGCCATGCCGCCGCCCGTTCGGGCGGGCACGACAGGTAGGCGGCCGGCGCGCCGGCCGGTGCCGGCGCGTAGCCGAACTGCGCGGCCAGCACCAGGAACGAACACCAGTAGTCGTGAGCGATCTGCGACGTGTCGACCCACGCGCCGTGTGCGGCGACGACTTCGATGCGCGGGAACGTATGGCGCATCAGGTCGGCCAGCGCGGCGGGGACGATGACCGTCACCGCCACGCCGTCGAGCGCGTCGAGCGCATGCAGGTAGCGCGCGTACTGGAGCTGGTCGCCGACCCCGCCGTAGCTGATCACGAGCAGCCGCTTGCCGTGCAGCGGCTGGCCGTCGTAGAGCCGTTCCGTCGGCAGCCCGAACCGTGCGGCCGTCAGCACGTTCTCGCTGGCGATGGTCGCGCGCGCGGCTTCGTCGCGTCGGCCGGCACGCAGCAGCAGCGCCGAGCGCGCGAGTTCGACGCGCCCGCGCAGCGCGTCGGGCAGCGCGGCCGGTTCGCCGATGCGTTCGAGTGCCGCGAGCCCGGCGTCGGGCGCGCCGGCGAAGCCGTAGCACGACGCGAGCTGGAACGCGATCGCATCGTCGTCGAGGCCCCGGCCGCGCGCGCACAGCCAGCGGGCGATCGCGTGGCCCCATTCGCAGCGGGATTCGTGGTCGAGCGCGCGGTTCCAGTGCGTTTCGGGCGCGTCGTCGGCCTCGGCTGACACGGCGGCATTCGCGTCATCGTCTGCCCGGGCGGATACGCGGCCGACGGGCTCGCCCGAGATGAACAGGCGTTGCCGGTCCCAGCGCGGGTTCGGCACGCACAACAGATTCGGCCCGTCGAACCGGTAGAACGTGTAATCGAGGCCGGCGAACGTATCGATGACGCGTGCGTCATCCGCGTTCCGGCAGGCGATCCAGCACCACGGCAGATGCGTTTCGATCAGCAGGCGCGCGCCGTGCAGCGCGTCGACCTCCATCCCGTCGATGTCGAGCTTCAGGAAATCGAGGCGCGGCAGGCCGAGCGAATCGAGCCTGACGGTCGGGGCGGGCGTGCCGTCGGCCGCGTGCGCGTCGACGCGTGCGGCCGGTTCGGCGCCGGCGGGGTGCCCGCCGTCTACGTCGGGCACCGTCATCGTGCCGTTGCGGCTCGCGAGCCCCATGTTCAGCAGATGAAGGTTGTCGAGCTGGTTGAGCGCAACGGTGCCGCCGAGCGCATGGAACAGCGTGCGCCGCGGCTCGAACGCGTGGACGTGGCCGCCGCGATCGCGCAAGCGCTGCGCGATCGGCACGCAGACGAGTCCCGCATTGGCCCCGCCGTCCACCGCGAGCGCGCCGTCGGGCAACTGGTCGATCACCTGCATGATCGTGTCGAGCTCGCCCTGGTTGTGCGGCCGGCCGGTCTCCAGCAGCGCGTCGGCCTGCCGCGTGCTGTGCCGGTCGATGACGAACGGGCCGTGGATCGAATCGATCACGACGAAGTGGCGGACGGTGTGCTTCATGAACGGATGGCGAACGGGCGCGGTCAGCCGAGCGCGCGCCCGGCGAACAGGCGCTGGATCTGCCCGGAATACGCGCGGACGTTGTGGTCGGCGAGCGTGTCGACCTGCTGCAGGCAGCGGCGGGCCGCTGCCGCGTAGTCGTCGAGCCGCGCGTCGTGCGTCTGCGCGGCGGTCGCGATCGCGCGTGCCGCGTCGAAGATCTCGAAGTCCGGGTAGTAATAGCCGACGTCGCGCAGGAACGGCGAGTTGTGCACGAGCGGATAGTTGCCGTACAGCGCGTCGTACAGCAGGTAGTTCAGGCCGTTTTCCCAATGGTGCGACACGACGATGTCGGTGTGATGCGCGGCCCACGCGACGAACGGCGCGCGCACGTCGGCCGTCGCTTTGCCGTCGCGCACCATCTCGAGCCCGAGCGCGAGATGCTTGAAGGCGACGTTTTCCTTCTTGTCGAACGTGTTGGTCATGTACACGTGTTCGACGAGCTCCGGATGCTCGACGTAGCACGCGTTCGCGGCCAGCATCGGCACGATCGAACTCTTCACGACGTTCAGGTTCGGCTCGAAGAACGCGATGCGCTTGGCCGGACCGTGGTTGCGGTAGCCGAAGCGCGCCTTCAGCTCGGGGTCGGCGTCGAGGCTGCGTTCGATGAAGTACGGCGACCAGATGTGCGGCAGCTCGATCACCGGCGCGCGATATACGGCCTGGAAGTAGGCCGCGCACGTGTGCATGTGCTGCGGGTTGGTCCAGATCTCGTCGAACTGCACGCGGTTCGGGTTCGGCCGCCAGTTGTTCTTCTCGAAATTGATCGTCTCGACCGCGATCACGTAGTCGTTGCCGAAGCGGTACGACACGCACTTGCCGCCGCGCCGGCGCACCGCGTCCGTGTGCGACGGGTCGACGAACGCGTTCATCTCGATCAGCAGGTCGGTCTGGTGGACGATCGCCGACAACGGCCGCAGCGCGTCGCCGAACGCGTCCATCATCAGCGCCTGCGGGTAGTCGGTGATGCCGTCGTCGTGCGCGAGCCACACTTCGCCGATCAGCGGCGAACGCTTCAGCAGCATGTACAGGTACACGCAATGCTGGTTCGCGCCGTTGTACCAGATCGACTGCGTCGCGTCGCGCTGCACGTTCATCGTAATCGCGACATTGATTTTCATCGGCGGCTCCGGGCGGACGGTGCGCGTCAAGCGTCGCGATAGAGCGACGCGATCGCGTCGGAATACGCGGCGACGTTGTCGGGGTTGTAGATGCTGACCGAGTCGAGCACGTGCTTCGATTGCTCGCGGTATGCATCCAGATTCGCGTCGTGTTCGGCAAATGCCCGCAGCAGCGCGCGGCCGCCGGCCTGGCAGTCGAAGTCCGGATAGAAATACCCGGCATTGCCGAGGAACGGCGAGTTGTGGATCAGCGGATAGTCGCCGTACAGCAGTTCGTAGTACAGGTAGTTCTGCGCGTTTTCCCACGTGTGCGACACCACCGCGTCGCCGTAGGCGGCCATGAACTCGTACACCGCGTAGCGGCTTTCGAACGTCGTGATCCCGTGGTTCACGATGTCGAGACTCTTCGCGAAATGGACGAACGTCGTATGTTCCTTCAGGTGCAGCGTATTGCACACGCGCACGAATTCGACGAAATCGGGCTTCGCGCGATATGCTTCCTCGGTCACCAGCATCGGGATGATGCTCGTCTTCACCATGCAGATGTTCGGCTCGAACATCGTCACGCGCCAGCGCGGCTTGCCGGGCTGATAGCCGAACGACAAACCGGCGCCGAGCGTTGCGCGTGCCTTGTCGAACAGCATCGGATGCCAGATGTGCGGGACGATCGTCACCGGCGCGCGCAGGCCCGTCTGGTAATAGTGCAGGCACGAGCGCTCGAATTCCGGAATCGTCCATACCGCGTCGTACGGCGCGCCCGAGAACAGGAAGCCCGACGGCTTGTCGAACATCGCCCGCTCGATGTCGATCACGTAGTCGTTGCCGACCCGCATCGTGACGACCTTGCCGCCGCGGTCGCGGAACGCGCGCAGGTAATCGGCGCCGAACTGCGCGCTCATTTCGATCAGCACGTCGCAGCGCTCGAGCGCTTCGTCCATCGACAGCAGCGGCACGTCCCATTCGCCGAGCATCATCTGCGGATCGGCGAGCTGTTCGCCGCCGTTCACCATCACGGCTTCAGCGACGAGCGGCGACTGGCGCAGCAACAGGATCAGCAGCAGGCAGTTCTGGAAGATGCCGTTTTCCCACAGCGACTGGCCGGCGCCGCGCACGAACAGCGACACGCCGACGACGAGACGCTTGCCCTCGCCGGGCGCTTGACGGGCATTGGAGTCCGACATGCGTATTCTCCGGTTCAGGCGACCAGACGCGAGACGAACGCGTCGAGGTTCGCGGGGTTGTCGATCGAGACCGACCGCAGCAGCCGGTCGGCTTTCGCGCGGTAGTCGTCGAGCTGGTCGTCGTGATGCAGCCAGGCATCGAGCAGCACGCGGCCGCCCGCGGCGGAATCGAAGTCCGGGTAGTAGTAGCCGGCGTCGCCGATCAGCGTCGAGTTGTGGATCAGCGGATAACCGCCATACAGCACGTCGTAGTACAGATAGTTCTGCGCGTTTTCCCAGTGATGGGACACGACGGCGTCCGCGTGGCGCGCCATGAAGCCCGGCAGGTCGATGCGCGGCTCGAACGTCGCCTTGTGATGGCGCACGAGGTCGAGGCTGTTCGCGAAGTGCACGAAGGTCGGATGGGCCTTCATGTGCATCGAGTTGACGACGAACAGATGCTGCACGGCGTCCGGATGCGCGCGGTAGAGTTCGTCGCACGCGAGCATCGGGTAGTGGCAGGACTTCACGACCGAGATGTTCGGCTCGAGCGTGGCGAGATTCCACGGGCGACGGCCGGGCCGATAGCCGAACGTCAGGCCTTCGCTCGCCAGCGCGGCGATGCGGCGATCGAGGAAATACGGCGACCAGATATGCGGCATCAGGTGCACCGGCGCGCGCAACAGGGTTTGCAGCATCGGTGCGCCGGTCTTCTCGTACTGCGGCAGCAGCCATACTTCGTCGAACGGCGTGTCGTTGAAGATGTGTCCCGACGGCTTGCCGAAGATCGGTGTTTCACCCAGGCCGGCGTAGACGTGTCCGCAGAAGAAGGCGACCAGTTTCTTGCCGAGCGCCTTCATGTGCCTGCGCCATTCGAGCGGCAATTGCGCGCCCATCTCGATCACGACGTCGAGGTCGTGCGTGACGTCGGAAGGCTTCACGAGCGGCACGTCGAGGCCGTCGAGATCGAGCCCGGCCGGAAACGCGTTGGCGTCGCCGCCGTTCAGGAAATAGACGGGGCCGACGCGATCGGAGCGCTTGAGCATCATCGCGAGGAACGCGATGTTCTGGTGAATGCCGTTTTCCCAGATCGCCTGGCCGTCCCGCGCAAACAGCGAGATGCCGACGGCCGGCCGTTGCTTGCGGGTGCCGCCCGAGGCGGCTTGATTGATGTCCGTCACCGGTTGGTTTCCTCTGCGGCGTCGTGCGTTCGGCCGTGGCCGCGAAACGGCGCGCCGTGGATTGTCGTGGTTGTGTTCGCGCCGGCACGCGCCGGAATATGCGTCGAGCGGCGCGGATCGCGGGGCGGCCGCCGGATTCCGGTGTGTCGTCGGGCGGGTCACGGCGCGCGACGCGGGCGGAACGCCTCGGCAGCTGTCTGCGGCGATTGTGGCACGGAAGGCGCCGTCTTGTGGAGGGGGCCTGACGAACTTTGACATAGCCGCCCGCGCGGGAGCCGGGGCCCCGGCGAAGCGGGGTCGGTGCGGTCGGGCGGGGTGGCGGCGGGGCGGCTGCGCGTTGCCGGTCGAGGCCGTCGCGTGCGGGCGCGGGGTGCGCCGGGGCCGCGACGGCCGGCTGCTCAGCGCTGCAGCGAGATCTCGACGCGGCGGTTGCTCGCGCGGCCTTCGGCCGTCGCGTTGGACGCGACCGGATCGGCACTGCCGCGGCCCGTGACCGACACGGCCTGCGCTTTCAGTCCGTGTGCCTTCAGGTAGCTTGCGACGGTTTCCGCGCGGCGCTTCGACAGCGCGAGATTGGCGGCGTCGTTGCCGACCGAATCCGTATGGCCGGTGACCGTCACATGCGTGTACGTGCGGTCTTCGCGTTCGTTCAGCAACTTGTCGAGCGACGCACGCGCGGCCGGCGTGAGCGTGGCCATGCCCGTCGCGAACAGCGCGTCGCCCGCGAGGTTGACGTGTTCGACCGCGGCCGGCGCGGGGGCCGGCTCGGCCGTCGACGCAGCTTGGGCCGGTGCGGCGCCGCACTGGAACACCAGCGTCGCGGGATCGGAATTGTCGCGCAGCGCGCGGGCGGAATCGACGGTGCGCACCGGCTGGTCGCCGCAGATCTTGCGGGCGGCCTTCATGCAGGTCTGCGGGCCCGACAGCAGGCCGTGGCAGTCCACCTGGAAGGTGCGCACGCCGTCGCGCGGCTGCAGTTCGGAGGCACTGAAGGTCGGGCCGGATGCGGTCGAGCACGCGGCGAGGGCCAGCGCGGAAAGCGCGAGCGCAAGAGCGAGTTTGTTCACGGTTACGTCCTCAATACTTGGGTTGACTGAAGCCCGCCGCGCGTTGCGCGGCGGGCTCGTCCTGCCGTCGGGGCCCCCTGGCGCCGCCGGCTCGCGAGCCGGCGGCGTGGCGGCGCGACGGGTTACTTCCACTGGTACAGCATGCCGGCGCCGATCACCTTCTGACCGCCGCTGAAGCCGCCGTTGATCGACGCCTTCAGGTTCTCCGTGATGCGCGCCTGCATGTTGACCGCCATCGCCTTCTGGCCGAGGAAGGTCGACGTGCCGATACCCATCCCGAAGTTGGCGTCGCGATCGAGCTGCGGGATCGACGCCATCGCGCCGACGGCCGCGATACCCTGCTTCGCCATCTGGTCGGTCTGCTGCAGTTGCGAACCCAGCGCGTTGATCTGCCCTTGCTGGCCGGACAAGGCGGTCGACAGCGTCGTCTGCACCTGCGTCAGCTGGTTCACGTTCACCGCGTCGGTGCCTTGCGTACCCGGCGCGACGTTCGTGATCTGGCGCTGCTGCGTGTCGCTGCCGACCGACACCACGTTCGAGCGACCGCCGTCGTTCGAATTCGCGCCGATCGCCACCGAGTTCGAGCCGGCGGTGACGGTCGGCCGGTCGTTGCCGGTGCCGTTCATGTCGGCCGCGATGCCGGTGTTGTTCGCCGCACGTGTCGTGTTGTTGTTGATCGTGGTCGACAACTGGTTCACCTGATCGCCAAGATTCGTCACGCCGGTCGACAGCGAAGCCACCGTGCTGTTCGTCGTGCTCAGGCCGGTCGACAGCGAGCCGATGCCGGTCGAGGTCGACGTCGACAACGACGTGAGGTTGCTGTTCGTCGAGCTGAGGCCCGTCGACAGCGAGTTGATCGCCGTCGAGGTCGACGTGGACAACGACGTGAGGTTGCTGTTGGTCGAGCTGAGGCCCGTGGACAGCGAACCGATACCGGTCGACAGCGACGCGATATTCGACGCGGTCGACGTGGACAGGCTGTTGACCGCCTGGTTCGTCGCGTTGAGCTGGCTGCCGTTGATCGCGTCCGTGCTGGTGGCCGATACCCGGCCTGCCGCGACGTTCGTGATCTGGCGTTCCGCACCCGGTGCGCCGACGCTGAAGACGCCCACTGGCGAGGTGCCGTAGACCGGGTACGTGATGCCGCCCACCGTGACGCTCGATACGCCGACGGCGTTGCCCGTGGTCGAGTTCGCGCCCATCGCGATCGAGTTGGCGACATTGGCCTGCGCGTTCGTGCCGAAGGCGAGGGCGTCGGTTGCCGTGGCCTTCGCATTCGAGCCGTAGGCCTGGGCGCCGATCGCGCTGGCCGTCGCCTGATTGCCGAGCGCGATCGTGTTGTCCGCGGTGGCCTGGTTTGCGCTGCCGAGGGCGAGCGCGCTGTTGCCGGTTGCCGTGTTCGCGTTGCCGAGTGCCACTGCGCCGGTGCCGGTCGCCGTGTCGTTCGCGCCCAGCGCCACTGCGCCGGTGCCCGTCGCGATGCTCGGGTCGCCGATCGCGACCGCGCCGTCGCCGCTCGCGGTGTTGCCGGAGCCGATCGACACCGCCTTGCCGCCGGTGGCCGATGCGTTCTGGCCGATGGCGACTGCGCCCGCCGTCTGCGCGTTCGAGCCGTCGCCGACTGCCACGCTGCTGGCGCCTGCCGCGCTGGCGTTCACGCCGGCTGCCAGCGAGTTGAC
Organism: Burkholderia sp. Bp8984; assembly: GCF_003853755.1. NCBI lineage: Bacteria > Pseudomonadati > Pseudomonadota > Betaproteobacteria > Burkholderiales > Burkholderiaceae > Burkholderia > Burkholderia sp. Bp8984. The sequence goes on along the minus strand of NZ_QTQN01000028.1, from coordinate 677 downwards.
GCCCGTCGCGCCGTCGTTGGCGTAGTTGCCTTGCTGCGTGCCGTTGTCGTTGACGCTGTAGTAGTGCGTCTTCGCGGCTTCGATCGCGGTCGAGGTCGAGGTGGACAGCGACGTGATCGAGCTGGTGGCCGTCGAGAGACCCGTCGAGGTCGACGTGGACAGCGACAGGATCGTGCTGGTGGCCGTCGAGAGACCGGTCGAGGTCGACGTGGACAACGAGTTGATCGAGCTGGTTGCCGACGACAGGCCGGTCGAGGTCGACGTGGACAGCGAGCTGATCGAGCTGGTCGCCGACGAGAGGCCGGTCGACGTCGAGGTGGACAGCGACGCCACCGAGCTGTCGGTCGAGCTCAGGCCCGTGGACAGCGACGTGACGCTGCTTGCGGTCGACGTGGACAACGACGTCAGCGAGCTGTTGGTCGAGCTGAGGCTGGTGGACAGCGAGCCGATCGAGCTGGTCGCGGACGACAGGCCCGTCGAGGTCGAGGTCGACAGCGAGCTGATCGAGCTGGTTGCCGAGGACAGGCCGGTCGACGTGGAGGTCGAGAGCGATGCGACGGTGCTATCGGTCGAACTCAGGCCCGTGGACAACGAGTTGATGCCCGTCGAAGTCGAGGTCGAGAGCGAGCTGATCGAGCTGGTCGCCGACGAGAGGCCGGTCGACGTGGAGGTCGACA
>NZ_QTQN01000027.1:0-102475 GCF_003853755.1 Burkholderia sp. Bp8984 | reverse complement strand
GCGGTCGGCATCTCGGGTGCGATCCAGCATCTGGCCGGCATGAAGGATTCGAAGGTGATCGTCGCGATCAACAAGGAGCCGGAAGCACCGATCTTCAGCGTGGCCGACTACGGCCTCGTCGGCGATCTGTTCGCGCTCGTGCCGGAGCTCGTCGGCGAACTCGGCAGTAATGCGGCCTGACCCTGTGCATTCCGTGGAGAACCACAATGACTGACCTTTTTGAGAACCCAATGGGACTGATGGGATTCGAGTTTGTCGAATTCGCGTCCCCTCTTCCTGGCACCCTCGAACCCGTTTTCGAGAAACTCGGTTTCACGCTGGTTGCGCACCATCGTTCGAAAGACGTGTTGCTGTACCGACAAGGCGATATCAATTTCATCGTCAACCGGCAGCCACAAAGCCAGGCTGCGTACTTCGCTGCTGAGCACGGTCCGAGCGCCTGCGGGATGGCGTTCCGCGTCCGCGATGCCCACCGTGCCTACGATCGCGCCCTTGCAATGGGCGCCCAGCCCGTCGACATTCCGACTGGGCCGATGGAACTGCGGCTCCCCGCGATTCGCGGCATCGGCGGCGCACCGATCTACCTGATCGACCGGTTCGAAGATGGCCAGTCCATCTACGACATCGACTTTTCGTTCATCGAAGGCGTTGACCGACATCCGGTCGGGCACGGTTTGACGCGCATCGATCATCTGACGCACAACGTCTACCGCGGCCGAATGGCGCACTGGGCCGGATTCTACGAGAAGCTCTTCAACTTCCGCGAGATTCGCTACTTCGATATACAGGGCGAGTACACGGGCCTCGCTTCGCGGGCGATGACAGCGCCTGACGGCAAAATTCGCATCCCGCTCAACGAGGAATCGTCGCGCGGCAGCGGACAGATCGAGGAATTCTTGATGCAGTTCAACGGCGAAGGAATACAGCATATCGCCCTCGCTACGGATAACCTCGTGGACACGATCGACCGGTTGCAGTTCGCCGGTGTGCCGTTGATGACCGCGCCCAACGATTTCTACTACGACGCGCTGGAAGCGCGATTGCCGGGGCATGGCCAGCCGGTCGACCAACTGAAAACGCGCGGCATCCTGCTGGACGGCAGCACGGCAGATGAAAAGCCACGCCTGTTGCTGCAGATCTTCTCTCAAACGCTGCTCGGGCCCGTGTTTTTCGAGTTCATTCAGCGACAAGGCGACGACGGTTTCGGCGAAGGCAACTTCAAGGCTTTGTTCCAGTCACTCGAACGCGATCAAATCGCGCGGGGCACGCTGCAAACCGGACATTGACGACATCGAGCGCGGGCGGCGCCGAGCGTTTGTCTCGGGCTGCCCGGCCGGCGATACGCGACCGCCACGGAGTAATCAAAAGAATCGGGCGCTTGAGGCAGCGCAGCCGTCAGCCCGTCATCCTGGAGACGCATCAATGAAGCTCATCAAAGCGCTGCTCGTCGCCGCGCTATGGATTGCCGCGCAGTGTGCACACGCACGAAGCAGTTCCGACATGGCCGCCCACGTCGAGGTCCACCAGATTTCCTCACTCACCCTCACCGACAGTCAGATGCTGACCGGCAACAAGAATGGAAAGGCCGTGACGGTAGCCGGCATCCTGCGCCTCGCGAAGCACACGGGAAGACAGCCGGTAGTGGTGCTGATTCATGGTTCGAGCGGAATGGGTGCGAACATCGAAATGTGGGAGCGCACGTTCAACGAGAACGGTATCGGGACATTCGCAATCGATGGATTCACCGGCCGCGGGATCAGGTCCACCAGCCAGGATCAGTCGCAGCTTGGTCGGCTGAACCTCGTTCTCGACGCATATCGGGCGCTGGACCTGCTCTCGCACGATTCCCGCGTCGATCCGGACAAGATCATGCTGATGGGCTTTTCGAGAGGTGGACAGGCAACGCTCTACGCCGCCATGACGCGACTCAATCGCCTGTGGAATACGTCTGGTGTTCGCTTTCGTGCCTATATGCCCTTCTATCCCGACTGCATGACCCGTTATCGCGACGACACCGACGTCAACGGGCCAATCCGCGAATTCCATGGGGCAGACGACGATTACGACCCTGCGCCGGCCTGTGCCGCATACTTCGAGCGGCTGCAACAGGCCGGCAAAGACGCCACCATGACGGTTTTTCCGCACGCATCGCATGCGTTCGACATGCCGTACGCGATGCCCACTGTCGTCGTAAAGGGCGCGCAAACGGTACGGGCGTGCCGTATCGTCGAAAACGAAAGCGGCGAACTGATGAACGAGGCCACCGGTTCACCCTTTTCCTTTCACGACGATTGCGTTCAGACCGACCCCCACGTTGGAGGCAATGCGCAGGCGCGCGACGCGGCAATCGTCGACGTGATGGCGTATCTCAAGACAGTGCTGGGTAGCGGCGGCGACGCGCCGGGCAACTAGCCCGTCGTCGCGGCAATCAGGCTCGCCGCGGCGTCAATGGCGGCCACCTCGCATGCTTTGGGGGCGTCAGGCTTCTTACGTTCCGCCAGTTTGACAACTGGTCTGTCGGGCAAACGAATTTGTCATTCTGGCAAGCACGGAATTCACAACGCGCGGAAGACTGCCGGCCACTGAAGAATGTCAGTGCTGAGTGCGCAGTCGGTCAACCAGCAAGCGGAACGCTGCAGAATTGTTCTTTCTGGTTGGGTAATAGAGATGGTAGCCGGAAAAGGGTGAACACCAATCCTCGAGAAGACGGACGAGACGACCATCGCGAATCATCGGGGCAGCATGGTCTTCGACGAGGCAGGCAACACCCTGCCCGTCCACCGCAGCCGCCAGGATCATGTCCGGGTCATCGAAAGTCAAAGGTCCTTCAACGCGCACTTTCATTTCCTGTCGGCCTTTTTTGAATTGCCAGGCATAAAGCGCCCCTGAGCCGGGCAGGCGAAAATTGATGCAGGCGTGCTGGGCCAACTGATGGGGATGGGTAGGTATGCCGCGTTGGGCAACGTAGCCGGGCGTGGCCACGATCGCCAGGCGGAGGTCAGGTCCGATTTTTACCGCAACCATGTTTGGCGCCACCAGTTCCCCAAGCCTGATACCGGCATCGAATCGATCGTCCGCGAGGTCTCGGAAAGCCGCGTCAATGTTCACCTCGACTTGTATGTCCGGGTAGTCTCTGACGAATTTCTGCAGCACAGGCCATAACACGCTAACCGCGGCATGCCGCGGAGTAGTGATGCGGAGAGTGCCCCGGGGGCTTTCCCGTAGAGAGCCGACAGTACCAAGTGTCAGGTCAATGGCTTCGAAAGCCGGCTTCAGTCCCTGCAAGAAGGTTTCGCCTGCCGGAGTCAACGCGACGCTCCGTGTCGTGCGCGTCAGAAGACGAACACCGAGCCGCGTTTCAAGCCGCCGCAAAGTGTGGCTTAGAGCGGACTGCGACGTCAGCAGGCGCGCTGCGGCGCGCGTGAAACTCCTTTCCTCTGCAACAGCGACGAAGGCATTCAGGTCGATTAGGTCATCTCGGTTCATGTGTTTCCCGCCCCGGTTTCATGATTTGCCAATATAACTGTTTTACTTATTTATATCTGCAATTCAATGGTGTAAACCCGCAAAATGAGGGTGTTCAAGACATAACAGATGACGAGCGATATTCCCCGCACATCGTCTGGTCTCCAAACCACCACGGACGTAACAGCCATGACAAATCATTCGCGTCGAACTTTCCTCGCAGGAACCGCAGCAGCCGCAGTCGCGACGCTGGCGCCGGGGAAATACGCAACGGCTCGCGAGGCTTCATCGCCGGCCATGACCGCACCCATACCCGGAGTATTCCAGCGGACTGTCGGGAAGATCGAGATGCTCTCCGTCTCCGATGGCGCCAACAGCTTTCCGCGTCGAGAAAACTTCGTCTCGAATGTTCCGCCAGCGGACGTCGTCCGCGCACTGCAGGCGGCTCGTTTGCCGACAGACACCATTACGCTAACGTTCACCCCCGTCGTCCTCAAGACTAATGGGCGCGTGATCGTAATTGATACCGGGCTCGGGGAAGCGGCCTTCAGACAGAGCAACGGCGTCGGCGGACAGTTCCATACCAACCTTGAAGCGGCCGGCTACGATGCGGCCGCAGTCGACAGGGTATTGATCTCGCATTTCCATGCCGATCACATTGGTGGACTGGTGACAGCAGATGGCCGCGCGGCATTTCCGAATTCCGAAATCTGGGTACCTGCTGCCGAATACGCGTTTTGGCTGAACGACGCAAACATGGCTCGAGCGGAATCGGAAGCCACAATGGCGAATTTCCAGCGTGCACGCCGCATATTCGGAATTCTCGGCGACTCAGTCAGAACATTCGAGCCGGACACAGAGGTTGCACCGGGCGTCACGTCCATGGCCACACACGGTCACACGCCGGGACATACGTCCTTCGTCGTCGAATCTGGCGCCGATAAGGTGGTCATTCAAGGCGACGTGACCACACATCCAGCGCTATTCATCCGCCATCCGCACTGGCACGGAGCCACGGACATGGATCCTGAGATGGCACAGCAAGCACGAATCAAACTGTATGACCGGGCCGTAGCGGAAGGGATGCTCATTCAAGGATTCCACTTTCCATTTCCGGCTTTGGGCCACTTGGCGCGAGAACAGGACGGCTATCGATTGATTCCTATTGGCTAAGGTGCGCGCACGCGCGCGACGCAGCGGTCGCCGACGTAATGGCTTACTTGAGGACAGGGATGCGCAACGTCAGCGAGGTTCCAGTCGAATAGCGCCGCCATCGTTGCAGACACGACAGCCACGGCGTCAATCGCCGCTGGCCTCGAGTGCGTGGGGACTGGGTAGACGCCTGACGTTCCGCCCATCTGACCAGCGCCTGTAGTCGGCTGGCGTCATGCCGGTGAGTTGGCTGAAGGCACGCCGAAACGACGTTTCCTCACTGTAGCCGCATTGCAGTGCTACCTGCTTAATGCTTGCTCCAGGCCGCTCGAGCAACACGCAAGCCATTTCGATCCGCACGCGGGTAATGAACCCTTTGGGTGACTCGTCGGTCAAGCGCTTCAGCCGCCGGTGCAGTGTCCGTTCACTGAGACTCAGCGCGCTCGCCAGCGCTTCAGCGGTCAATCCAGGGCTGGCATGGCGAACGATCTGCTCTGCTTGCAGAAGCAGCGGGTCGGTGGCGTTGACGAACCCACGTGGCGCATAAACCAGTTGCGGCAGCGGCAAGCTGTCGGCCACGGAGATATCTGCGGCGAGACGGGCCACATCGGGCCCTGCCTCGCGCCTGATCACGTGCAAGGCCAGATCCACCCAGGACAGCGGACCGCCTGTCGTCACGATCCGATCCTGCTCTTCCACTGCCGTGCCCCACACCGCGCGTGCCTTGGGAAACCGCTGCCTGAACGCATGGTGGAGCCACCACGTGGTCGTACAGCGCCTGCCGTTCAGCAAGCCGGCCTCTCCGAGCACGAAGGTACCTGCACACGCAGCGCCCACCAGCGCACCGGCCTGATGACGCTCTTGCAGCCACGTTGCCGCGTGGCCGATCGATGCGGATACAGGGGGTAGCCGGTCCGGCCCCAGTGCCATACCGGTGACAAGCGCCACGTCGCATTGCGTTAATTCCCGAAACGAGGCATCGATCGGAATCAGCCGGCCCTGCGGATCGCGCAGGCCCTTCCCATCCGCGCTTGCGATGACGGTCTCGAAGGTTGGGAGGGCTCGGCCGGGCAGGTCATATGACGCTTCGGCAGGCGGTGCGCGTAACGCCTGCTCCGTCATCCAGAACAGATCGGCAAGGCCGCTAATGGCGGAGAGCAGGCTGCCTTCGACTGCAACGATTCCTATGCGCACGGCGCGCTCCGTGTCTCAGGGGGGTGGCGAATTTTGCATGAATGTTGGCGAGTTTGCCACCTGCAACGGTTCACTGAAGCCGGATAAATTTGGCACGTCCCCTCAACGATTCGCTTTCACATGAAATTCCCATTCCTTCACGACTGTCCGGTCTCGCTCTTTCAGAGACGCGCGCGCCGTCGGTCCGCATGGTTCAGCCGACTGGTTGCTGCCGTAGCCTTCACGGCGACGCTGACGACGGCTCATGCGGCAGCGACTGCGGCGCCGGCTGTGCGCAACATTGTCCTCGTGCATGGCGCCTTTGCGGACGGATCAAGTTGGAGCCACGTGATCGTCAGGCTACAGCGCATGGGTTACCGCGTCACTGCTGTGCAAAACCCTCTCACTTCGCTCGCAGACGACGTTGCCGCCACCGAAAGCGTCCTGCATCGGCAAACCGGCGACGTACTGCTGGTGGGCCACTCCTGGGCCGGCGCGGTCGTCACGCAGGCCGGCAACGCTGCCAATGTGAAAGGCCTGGTCTATCTGTCCGCGCTGGTACCGGACGACGGCGAGTCCGTCGCCGACCTTCTGCAACGCCTCCACGCGCCGATGACCGGCCTCGCACCGGACGCCCACGGGCTGATCTGGCTCGACGATGCGCGAGCGTTTCAGCACGTCATGGCGGCGGACATTCCGCTCGAACAGGCTCGCGTCCTGGCATCGGTTCAACAGCCTGTCGCGGCGGCCTGCTTCACCGGGAAGATCCAGCACGCGGCCTGGCACGACAAGCCTGTCTGGTATCTGCGAACCACCAACGACAATGCGCTGAAGCCCGCCGTGCAGCAAGCCATTGCGCAGCACATCGGGGCAACGGTCAGGTCGATTCGCTCCAGCCACATGTCGATGCTATCTCACCCGGACGAGGTCGCGAGGCTGATCGATCTGGCCGCCCGGAAGGCATCGCAATGAATTCCAGCGCGTTTCGACGCGCTTCACTCCTCCCCTGACAGGCAGGCTTCAATGAATATCCTTCATCTCGATTCGAGCATGCTCGGCAACAGTTCCATCACGCGAGAGCTGTCCGCGGCCGTGGCAGCTGTTCTCCGGGCGCAGCATCCATCGGCGCATGTGACGTATCGTGATCTCGTCCGTGACGAAATCCGGCATCTCAGCGGCCCAATCGCAGCAGGATTTCGCCAGATCGACGTCGGTGCTCTCGACGACGCCACCGCGCACGAACATGAGCTGTCCGAAGCACTCGTCAAGGAGTTTCTAGCGAGCGACGTCATTGTCGTCGGTGCGCCGATGTACAACTTTTCGGTACCGAGTCAGTTGAAAGCATGGCTTGATCGTGTGGCCCAGGCCGGGCGCACGTTCCGGTATACCGAAAACGGCCCGGTCGGCCTGGCGGGCGGCAAGCAGGTGATCGTAGCCTCGGCGCGCGGTGGGTTTTACGTGGAAGCGCCGCTCGCACACATGGATTTCCAGGAAAGCTACCTGCAGGCGTTCTTCGGTTTCCTGGGCATCACCGACGTCCGGTTCGTACGAGCAGAGGGGGCGTCGAAAGGTCAAGCTGCCCGGGACGAGGGCATCGCACTCGCCATGGCGTCCCTGACCGAGGTACTCGTCAACGTGCGCACGTCCGGTGAGCAAACCATCCAGTAACAGGGGTCGCTTATGCTGTTCGCCATCAAGCTCGGCTACGTCCGTCCCATCGAAGAAATCCAGGCGCATCTCGATGCTCACAAGGCATGGCTCGTCAGATACGCACAGGCGGGAAATATCCTTGCCGCGGGCCCGCTGCATGAAGAAAACGGCGGATTCGTGCTCGCGTATGCGGGCCAACCACGGGATATCGAGAAAATGATTGCCGAAGACCCATTCCATATTCACGGGCTGGCCACGTTCGATGCTCACTGCTGCGAACCTGCCATATGTGCGGCGGGTTTTCCTGCAAACTGGGCAGCAGGCGCCTGGTCGATATGATTGGCTCCGTTTTCGGCGCGTGTTCGCGCAGGCATCCAGATCAGCGCCGTAGGATCATATCCTGACGCTGACCAACGCATCGCCACAGCGCCATCTGCCAGATCATGCGCACGAGCCATGCCGACCTCGCCGCATCTAGGCTGTCAGGGCATCTCGATCCACCTAAGCGCTGATCAAACTAACCAGTCTGTGGAGCCTGCCAGGACCAAAACAGTATCGATGACTCAGATTCATGAACCGGCGTACCCGAGACTCCCTGACGGGCTGGAAGGGGCAGAACTGGAACAGTCTACACGCCCAGCGCGGCAGAGATTCGGCTCGTCTTCAGCTAGCGCGCCCGGGCCGCACCCGGCGGCGGCCGGCCATCGCCTGCTATAATTTCCGGCTACGTTTACCTTCCTGCGGCGCGCTCGATGCAGCGCGCCCCGCCCTGACCCATGCTCGTTCTCGGCATCGAAAGCTCCTGCGACGAAACCGGCCTCGCGCTCTACGACACGCAGCGCGGCCTGCTCGCGCACGCGCTCCATTCGCAGATCGCGATGCACCGCGAATACGGCGGCGTCGTGCCCGAGCTCGCGTCGCGCGACCACATCCGCCGCGCGCTGCCGCTACTCGAGGAAGTCATGGCGCAAAGCGGCACGCGCCGCGACGACATCGACGCGATCGCATTCACGCAAGGCCCCGGCCTCGCCGGCGCGCTGCTGGTCGGCGCGAGCATCGCGAACGCGCTCGCGCTCGCATGGAACAAGCCGACCGTCGGCATCCATCACCTCGAAGGCCACCTGCTGTCGCCGCTGCTCGTCGACGAACCGCCGCCGTTCCCGTTCATTGCGCTGCTGGTGTCGGGCGGCCACACGCAACTGATGCGCGTGACCGACGTCGGCGTGTACGAGACGCTCGGCGAGACGCTCGACGACGCGGCCGGCGAAGCGTTCGACAAGACGGCGAAGCTGATCGGCCTCGGCTATCCGGGCGGCCCGGAAGTGTCGAAGCTCGCGGAAACGGGTACGCCGGGCGCGGTCGTGCTGCCGCGCCCGATGCTGCATTCGGGCGATCTCGACTTCAGCTTCAGCGGCCTGAAGACGGCCGTGCTCACGCAGATGAAGAAGTTCGAAGCGGCGAAGCTGGAGGGCGTTGCGCTCGAGCGCGCGAAGGCCGATCTCGCGCGCGGCTTCGTCGACGCAGCCGTCGACGTGCTCGTCGCGAAATCGCTCGCCGCGCTCAAGAAGACGAAGCTCAAGCGCCTCGTGGTCGCGGGCGGCGTCGGTGCGAACCGCCAGTTGCGCGCGGCGCTGTCGGCCGCCGCGGCCAAGCGCGGCTTCGACGTGCACTACCCCGATCTCGCGCTCTGCACCGACAACGGCGCAATGATCGCGCTCGCCGGCGCACTGCGGCTCGGCCGCTGGCCCGAGCAGGCGAATGCGGACTACGCGTTCACGGTGAAGCCACGCTGGGATCTCGCGTCGCTCGCACGCTGAGTCGCGCGGCGCTGCGCAACGTCGCTCGCACACCCGCACGCGCCGGACGGAAAACGAGAAGGCCGCTCGATTCGAGCGGCCTTCTTCATTGCAGCGGCAAGTCGACGCAGCGCCGCAGCGCCCCGACGTTACGCAGCGTGTCGCTTGTCGCGCTCGATCAGCGCATACGCGCTGTGATTGTGGATCGATTCGAAGTTCTCGGCTTCGAGCACGTAGGCGATCACGCGCTCGTCCGCGTCGAGACGCTGCGCGACGTCGCGCACCAGATCCTCGACGAACTTCGGGTTTTCGTATGCGCGCTCCGTCACGAACTTCTCGTCCGGACGCTTCAGCAAGCCCCACAGCTCGCACGACGCCTCTTCTTCCGCGATGCGGATCAGCGCCTCGACCGGCAGGTCGGCTGCGAGTTCGGCATCGATCGTCACGTGCGAGCGCTGGTTGTGCGCGCCGTACTGCGAAATCTTCTTCGAACACGGGCACAGGCTCGTCACCGGCACGAGCACCTTCAGGAACAGGCGCGTTTCGCCGTTGCGGCATTCGCCCGCGAGCGTCACTTCGTAGTCGAGCAGGCTCTGCACGCCCGACACCGGCGCCGTCTTGTTCACGAAGTACGGGAACGTGACCTCGATGCGGCCGGCCTCGGCTTCCAGCTTCTCGAGCATCGACGCGAGCATCGCGCGGAAGCGCTCGACCGTCAGCGGCGCACGGTTCTCTTCGAGCAGCGCGACGAAGCGCGACATGTGCGTGCCCTTCTGATCGGCAGGCAGGCGCACGTCGAGATTCCAGACGCCGACGCTCGGCTGCACGTCGCCGCTCTCGGTGCACACCGTCAACGGATGCCGGACCGCCTTCACGCCCACGCGCTGAATCGGAATCTGGCGGGTATCCACCGTGCTCTGCACGTCGGGCATCACGAAGGCGGGATTCATCTGGTTCATCTTGTTCAATCCTTGTAAGCCGCGCGTTCGACGACGCGCACGCCGCGTCACGCGGCAGCCGGAAAAGCAACATGGGCCCGCAGGCCCATGTTTTCCGCATCAATGTAGACCGGTTGCGCCAGTCGCACCGACGCCGCCCGCAGGCGGCGCCAGCTTATGCGACGCGCTTCGCCTGATCGGCGACATTGGCCGCCGGGCTCAGGAAGCGTTCGCGAATCGATTTCGCGATGCCCGCGCCGTCGAGGCCGCATTGCGACAGCAGCTTCGCGGGATCACCGTGATCGATGAACTGGTCAGGGAGGCCCAATTGTATTACGGGTCGGATAACCCCACTCTCCATCAGGGCTTCGACGCAGGCCGAGCCCGCACCGCCCATCACGCAGCCTTCCTCGACCGTGACGAGGTAGTCGTGCGTCTCGGCGAGTTCACGCACGAGCGCCGCATCGACCGGCTTCACGAAACGCATGTTCGCGACCGTGGCGTCGAGCTCCTCGCCCGCCGCGAGCGACGGCGCGACCATCGTGCCGAACGCGAGGATCGCGACGCGCTTGCCTTCCGGCTGCGACGTACGGCGACGCACTTCACCCTTGCCGAGCGGGATCTCGGTGAATTCCTTCACCGTCGGCACGCCGGTGCCCGCGCCGCGCGGATAGCGCACCGCGGTCGGGTTCGGCTGCTGCAGCGCCGTGTGCAGCATCTGGCGACACTCGTCCTCGTCGGACGCGGCCATGATCGTCATGTTCGGGATGCAGCGCATGAACGCGAGATCGTATGCGCCCGCGTGCGTCGCGCCGTCGGCGCCGACGAGGCCCGCGCGGTCGATCGCGAACACGACCGGCAGGTTCTGCAGCGCGACGTCGTGGATCAGCTGGTCGTACGCACGTTGCAGGAACGTCGAGTAGATCGCGACGACGGGCTTCAGCCCTTCGGTCGCGAGACCGCCCGCGAACGTCACCGCGTGCTGCTCGGCGATGCCGACGTCGTAGTAGCGATCCTTGAAACGCTTCTCGAACTCGACCATGCCCGAGCCTTCGCGCATCGCGGGCGTGATGCCGACGACGCGCGTATCGCGCTCGGCTTCATCGCACAGCCATTCGCCGAATACTTGCGTATAAGTCTTTTTCGCGGGCGTGGCCGACGGCTTGATGCCTTCCGCCGGGTTGAACTTGCCGGGGCCGTGATAGAGCACGGGATCCGCTTCGGCGAGCTTGTAGCCCTGGCCTTTCTTCGTCACCACGTGCAGGAATTGCGGGCCGCGCAGTTCGCGGATGTTCTGCAGCGTCGGGATCAGCGAATCGAGATCGTGACCGTCGATCGGGCCGATGTAGTTGAAGCCGAACTCCTCGAACAGCGTGGCCGGCACGACCATGCCCTTCGCGTGCTCCTCGAGCTTGCGCGCGAGTTCGAGCACCGGCGGCGCCACGCTCAGCACGCGCTCGACGCCCGCACGCGCGGCCGCGTAGAAGCGGCCCGACATCAGGCGCGCGAGATGGCGGTTCAGCGCGCCGACCGGCGGCGAAATCGACATGTCGTTGTCGTTGAGGATCACGAGCAGCTTCGCATCCTCCGACACGCCCGCGTTGTTCATCGCCTCGAACGCCATGCCGGCCGTCATTGCGCCGTCGCCGATCACCGCGATCGAGAAGCGGTCGTCGCTGTTCAGCTGGCTGCCGATCGCCATCCCGAGCGCCGCCGAGATCGACGTGCTCGAGTGCGCGGTGCCGAACGTGTCGTATTCGGATTCGCTGCGACGCGGGAAGCCCGAGATGCCGTCGTACTGGCGCAGCGAATGCATCTGGTCGCGGCGGCCCGTCAGGATCTTGTGCGGGTAGGTCTGGTGACCCACGTCCCAGACGATCCGGTCGTTCGGCGTGTTGAACACGTAGTGCAACGCGATCGTCAGCTCGACCGTCCCGAGGTTGGACGACAGATGGCCGCCCGTCTTCGACACGCTGTCGAGCACGAACGCGCGCAGTTCATCCGCGAGCGGTTGGAGTTGGCGACGATCGAGGCGGCGCAGATCCGCCGGGTCGTCGATGGTTTTCAGCAAGTCGTACATCGTCGTTCCATTGTAGGAAATCAAACGCGCCCGCATTCTATTGCACGCACCGTAGCGTGTGCGCAGCGGCGGGCTTCGCGTCAGCTGACCCGGTTCACCACCAGGTCGGCAAGTTCGGCGAGACGCTGTGCGCGTGCGCCGAACGGTTTCAGCGCATCATGCGCTTCGGCGCGCAGCTGGGTTGCGAGCTCACGCGACGCGTCGAGGCCGAGGATCGATACGTAGGTCGGCTTGTCGTTCGCCGCATCCTTGCCGGCCGTCTTGCCGAGCGTCGCCGAATCGGTCGTGACGTCGAGAATGTCGTCGACGACCTGGAAGGCCAGACCCACGGCCCCCGCGTAGACGTCGAGCGCGGCCATCGCCTCCGCCGACGGCGTGTCGCCCGCCAGCGCGCCCATCCGCACGGCCGCGCGCAACAGCGCGCCCGTCTTCATCCGGTGCATCGTCTCGAGCTGCTCGCGCGTCAGCTTGAGGCCGACGCTCGCCAGGTCGATCGCCTGCCCGCCGGCCATGCCGATCGAGCCGCTCGCCAGCGCCAGCTCGCGCACGAGCGCGGCCTGCTGCACCGGCGACAGCGCGGCGGCGTCGGTCAGCGCGACGAAAGCCTGCGACTGCAGCGCATCGCCGACCAGCAGCGCCGTCGGCTCGTCGTACTGCACGTGCACGGTCGGCTTGCCGCGTCGCAGCGCGTCGTCGTCCATGCACGGCATGTCGTCGTGCACGAGCGAGTAAACGTGGATCATCTCCAGCGCCGCCGCTGCCGCGTTGCGCGCCGCTTCGGTCGCGCCGGTCAGTTCGCCTGCTGCATGGCACAGCAGCGGGCGAACGCGTTTGCCGCCGCCGAGGACCGCGTAGCGCATCGCTTCGTGGAGTTGCGTGGGCACCACGTTGTCAGCCGGCAAATAGTGGCCGAGTGCGTCCTCGACACGGTCGAGCACGGACCGCATCCATTGTTCGAATGTCATAGATCGTCGTCTTCGCCGTCCGTGGCGGCCGTTCCGGACGAAAGCGGCTTCAGCGTCGCGCCGTCGAGCACGCGAACCTGCTGTTCCACTTTCTCGAGCTGCTGTTGGCAAAACGCAACGAGAGTCGCACCGCGGCGATACGCAGCGAGCGAATCCTCGAGGCTCAACGTGCCGCCTTCCATCCGGGCAACCAGCGTCTCGAGTTCCGCGAGCGCCGTTTCATAGTTGTCCGGCAACGGTTCGGTGCCATTGCCGGGCGGGGTGGCGCCTTGGGATGCGGTTTTCGCCATGGACGAGGGTGTCAAATTTCAAAACAAGTCGGACATTCTACGGCAAAAGAGAATTTTCCGACCTGCCGACTTGGCACCCTGACACGCATTCGGGCCCCTTCTTCGACACACATTGTGCGCCACCCGATCGCCGCCGGACAAAAAATTGACACAAATCAGGCACTTAATCCTAGCCTTGCGAGGCGAACCGGGTATAATTCCGCGTTTCCCTAAATCGATTTTTCGATGGTTGGGTTGTTCACTGCTTTCACGCTAACACCGGGAGTGGGAATGTCCAATCTGAGCGATGCGCTTCAGTTGAAGTCGGCTCACAGCCAGCTTCCAGTCACTGCATACTTCGATGAGGCGCTGCTCGAGCGCGAGATCGAAACCCTCTTCAAGAAAGGACCTCGTTACGTCGGGCACGAGTTGATGGTGCCCGAGGCGGGGGATTATTTTGCGCTGCCGTCCGAGAAGGAAGGCCGCGTGCTGGTCCGCAACCCGGCGAACCAGATCGAACTGCTGTCGAACGTGTGCCGCCACCGGCAGGCGATCATGCTGAACGGGCGCGGCCACACGCAGAACATCGTGTGTCCGCTGCACCGCTGGACGTACGATCTGGAAGGCCAGTTGCTCGGCGCGCCGCACTTCCCCGACAAGCCGTGCCTGAACCTCGGCAAGAGCCCGCTGCAGAACTGGCAGGGGCTGCTGTTCGAGGCCGAAGGCCGCAACGTCGCGCGCGATCTCGCGAACCTCGGCACGAAGCATCACTTCGACTTCTCCGAGTATCACTTCGATCACGTCGAAGTGCACGAGTGCGATTACAACTGGAAGACGTTCATCGAGGTCTACCTCGAGGATTACCACGTCGTCCCGTTCCACCCGGGCCTCGGCAGCTTCGTGTCGTGCGACGATCTCAAATGGGAGTTCGGCGACTGGTACAGCGTGCAGACGGTCGGCGTGCACAACGCGCTCGCGAAACCGGGCAGCGCGACCTACAAGACTTGGCACGAGCAGGTGCTCAAGTTCCGCAACGGCGTGCCGCCGGAGTTCGGCGCGATCTGGATGGTCTACTACCCGGGCCTGATGATCGAGTGGTATCCGCACGTGCTCGTCGTGTCGTGGCTGATTCCGCGCGGCCCGCAGAAGACGACCAACATCGTCGAGTTCTACTACCCCGAGGAAATCGCGCTGTTCGAGCGCGAGTTCGTCGAGGCCGAGCGCGCCGCCTATATGGAAACGGCCATCGAGGACGACGAAATCGCGATGCGGATGGACGCAGGCCGCCGTGCACTGATGGCGCGCGGCGAATCGCAGGTCGGCCCGTACCAGAGCCCGATGGAAGACGGCATGCAGCACTTCCACGAGTTCCTGCGCCGCCATCTCGGCGATCTCTGACCTGCGCGCGGTGCTTGCGCGCCGCACGGCATTCGGCATATGAAAAGACGGGTTCCGGCCCGTCTTTTTTTGTTTAGACTTGGAGTATCAGGCCGTTTGCACTCCAGGGAGCCGTCATGCCACATACCCACTACACCACGCTCATCTCAGCAACCAATCTCGCCGAGCGCCTGGCCGCGGCGCCGGGCAGCGTTGCCGTGTTCGACTGCCGCTTCGATCTCGCCGATCCGGGCGCAGGCGAAGCCGCCTACGCTGCCGGCCATATCGCGGGCGCACAGTATCTCCATCTCGACCGCGACCTGTCCGGCCGCAAGACCGGCACCAACGGCCGCCATCCGCTGCCGACCCGCGACGCGCTCGCCACGCTGCTCGCCAGCCGCGGCGTCAAGCAGGGCCAGCAGGTCGTCGCCTATGACGCACACGGCGGCGCCTATGCGGCGCGCCTGTGGTGGCTGCTGCGCTGGCTCGGGCACGATTCCGTCGCGGTGCTCGACGGCGGCCTGCAGGCATGGGAAGCAGCCGGCCAGCCGCTGACCGCCGACGTGCCGCACCCGGCCGCCGGCGACTTCCGCGCGGCAGCCCCGCTCGAATCGACGGTCGACGCGGCGGCCGTGCTCGCGAACGTGACGTCGGCCCAGCGCGTCGTGATCGATGCGCGCGCGCCGGATCGCTATCGCGGCGAAAACGAAACGATCGATCGTGTCGGCGGCCATATTCCCGGCGCACGCAACCGGTTCTTCAAGGACAATCTGGCTGCCGACGGCCGCTTCAAGACCGGCCACGAACTGCGCGAGACGTTCACCGCGCTGCTGGCCGGCACCGAACCGAACAACGCGATCCTGCAATGCGGATCCGGCGTGACCGCGTGCCACAACGCACTCGCGCTCGAGATCGCCGGGCTTCACGGTGCGTCGCTGTATCCGGGCTCGTGGAGCGAATGGAGCGCCGATCCGTCGCGGCCGATCGCGACCGGCCCGAACCCGTAAGCACCGGCGCGACACGTCGACGAGGCGACGGCATCTGCCGCCTCGTCGCTTACATCACGCCGTACTTGTGGAACCACTCGATCGCGCGCTTCCAGCCGTCCTCGGCATCGCCCTTCACGTAACTCGGCCGGTAATCGGCGAAGAACGCATGACCGGCATCCGGATAGACGACGATCTCCGATTGGCGCGCGAGCTTCGAATCGCTCGCCTGGATCGCCTTGCGCATGTTCGCGAGCGCCGCCTGCGTGATGTTCGTATCCTTCTCGCCGTACAGCCCGAGCACCGGCACCTTCAGCAACGACGCATGGTCGACCGGATTGAACGGTGTCATCTCGTCGGTCTTGCCTTCGACGAACCCGTACCACGCGACGGCCGCCAGCACGTGCGGATTGTGCTCCGCATACAGCCACGCCTGGCGGCCGCCCCAGCAGAATCCCGTCACGCCGAGACGCGACAGGTCGCCGCCGTTCTTGCCGGCCCACGCGACGGTCGCATCGAGATCCTCGGTGACCTGACGGTCCGGCACCTTGTTGACGATGTTGTCGACGAGCGCCTGGATGGTCGGATACTTCGACGCGTCGCCCTGGCGCGCGAACAGGTCGGGCGCGATCGCGAGATAGCCGAGCTTCGCGAAGCGACGGCAGACGTCGGCGATATGCGCATGCACGCCGAAGACCTCGTGGATCACGATGACGACCGGCAGGTTCGTCTTGCCGACCGGCTGCGCGCGATACGCGGGGATGCTCGCGTCGCCCGAGCGGATCTCGATGGTGTCGACGTCCAGCCCGGCGCTGTCGGTCGTGATCGTCTGCGCCGACACGGGCAGCACGGCCGCCGCGAAGGTGCCGCCCAGCGCGGCCTGCATGAACTTGCGGCGCGAGAACGGAACACGGGGAACCAGGCTGTCGACTTCGGGTTTCAACATGAATGCACTCCTCGATTGGGCGCCGCCGTCACGGTCATGGCTTGGACCTGACGGGGCATCGCGCCGGCGGACGGCGCGGATGTCGCGGCGGTTGACACTCCGCCGCAAGCGGAAACCCGCACAAGATGCCCAATAATCCGTTGTCACGTCAACTGTCAGATGTGTAAGACTCGATTACGAAGGCGTAATCCGGCGGCGTCCGTAACGGTATCGACAACCGCGATCCGGCCCGGCAAGTTCATCCGCGGCGCACATGCGGCAAGCGCCTTCACGCGCTCGAATGCTTGCGGGTCGGCACGAAACGACGCGCAATAGAGATGCGCAATAAACAGGCCCGGCACGCGAACGCACGACCACCCTGCACTTGAAACGACAACGGGCAGGAAATGCGCGCGATGCGCATTTCCTGCCCGCCCGGCGCACGAACGTGCGGCCGCGTCAGTGCAGCTTGACGCGCGGCAGCGTCGTGCGGCGCAGCCAATGCGCGACCGTATCGAGCATCATGCGCGGATAGCCGTGCAGCGCCGCGATGTGCAGCCGGTACAGCGACATGTACATGAAGCGCGCGAACAGCCCTTCGATCAGCATGTTGCCGCCGATCAGCCCGCCCATCAGGTTGCCGACCGCGCTGAAATGACCGAGCGACACGAGCGATCCGAAATCGCGATACGTGAATTCCGGCAGCGAACGCCCGTCGAGCCGGCAACCGATCGCCTTCAGCAGGAAGCTCGCCTGCTGGTGCGCCGCCTGCGCGCGCGGCGGCACGTTGCGCTCGTTGCCGGGCCATACGCAGGCCGCGCAATCGCCGAGCGCGAATACGTTGTCGTCGGTGAAGGTCTGCAGCGTGCGGCGCACGTCGAGCTGGCCGAGCTTGTTGACCTGCAGGCCGTCGAGATTCGACAGCACGGACGGCGCCTTGATGCCGGCCGCCCAGACCGTGAGATCCGCACGCACCGTCTTGCCGCTCGCGGTGTGCACGAAACCCGGCGCGACTTCGGTCACGCGCTCGGCGAGCATCAAGCGCACGCCGAGCTTTTCGAGCAGCTCGGCCGTTGCCGTCGATACGCGCTCCTGCAGCGCGGGCAGAATCCGCGGCCCCGATTCGATCAGCACGATGCCGACGTCGTGCTGCGGGTCGAGCTTGTGCAGCCCGTAGACGGACAGCACCTGCGCGGTATTGCGCAGCTCGGCGGACAACTCGACGCCCGTCGCGCCGCCACCGACGATCACGACCTGGATGCGCGGTTCGGCCGCCGCCCCGGGCGCGGGCTGCGCCGGCGCCTGATGCTCGGCGCGCATGCACGCGGCGATCAGGCGCTTGCGGAAGCGCTCGGCCTCGCCGACCGTATCGAGCGCGATCGCGTTTTCGGCCGCGCCCTGCACGCCGAAGAAGTGCGTCGTGCTGCCGATCGCGATCACGAGCGTGTCGTATTCCAGGTCGCGCGCCGGCAGCAGCTCCGCGCCGTCGCTGTCGTTGACGGGCGACAGCGTGATGCGCTTCGCCGTGCGGTCGAGCGCGGTCAGTTCGCCCTGCTGAAACTCGAAGCCATGCCAGCGCGCCTGCGCCGCGTATTCGAGCTCCTGCGTGAACGGGTCCATGCTGCCGGCCGCGACCTCGTGCAGCAACGGCTTCCAGATGTGGGTCGGATTGCGGTCGACGAGCGTGACGAGCGCACGTGCGGGACGATTGCCGCGCGCGCCGTAACGGTCGCCGAGCCGCGTCGCCAGTTCCAGGCCGCCTGCGCCGCCGCCTACGATGATGATCCGATGCATCTGATTCCCCCTTTGCGATTCGAAACTGCTGCCGCCGCACGAGGCAGACGCGATGCGTTCGCGCCGCCCGTTGGATTAACCGGTTCGGACATCATCGATGTGCAGTTCGAAACACTTCGATGCGTCCGATGCCGGAACACGGGGCGCGCTGCCCCCGCGACAATGACCTGACTGACTTGCATTGTCCGGGAGCTTGCGCGTTGACCACAAGCAAACCATCTCGATATTCAGCATCCCTGCAACAATATGCCGCGGGAAACGGGAATCGCACGGGGGTGCGTCAGTGTGCCTCTTCCCAGTTCGCGCCGGCGCCCACTTCGGCGACCAGCGGCACCTTCAGCTTCGCCACGCCGCACATCATTTCCGGCAGCTTCTCGCGCACGAGCGACAGTTCTGCGTCGGGCACCTCGAGCACCAGTTCGTCGTGCACCTGCATGATCATCCGTGACGCGAGCCGGTCGCGCGTGAGCCAGTCGTCCACCGCGATCATCGACAGCTTGATCAGGTCGGCCGCCGTGCCCTGCATCGGTGCG
Source organism: Burkholderia sp. Bp8984 (assembly GCF_003853755.1). Taxonomy (NCBI): domain Bacteria; kingdom Pseudomonadati; phylum Pseudomonadota; class Betaproteobacteria; order Burkholderiales; family Burkholderiaceae; genus Burkholderia; species Burkholderia sp. Bp8984. The sequence goes on along the minus strand of NZ_QTQN01000027.1, from coordinate 83,372 downwards.
TTGATGGCGGCGCGCTCGGCGGCCTGACGGCGCGGGCCGTTGCCGCCGTTGATCTCCGGCAGCCACAGGCGGCGGCCGAAAACGGTTTCGACGTAGCCCTTCTCCTTCGCCACCGCGCGCGTGTTTTCCATGTACTGCGCGACGCCCGGGTAGCGCGCGAAATAGCGGTCGATGTAGAGCTTCGCCGCATCGCGCGTGATGCCGAGGTTCGACGCGAGGCCGAACGCGCTCATCCCGTAGATGAGCCCGAAGTTGATCACCTTCGCGATCCGGCGCTGGTCGGAATTGACCTCCAGCGGCGTCACGCCGAACACTTCGGCGGCGGTTGCGCGGTGGATGTCCTCGCCCTGCGAGAACGCGCGCAGCAGCGACGCGTCGCCGGAAATGTGCGCCATGATCCGCAGCTCGATCTGCGAATAGTCGGCCGACACGATGCGGTGCCCCGGCGATGCGATGAACGCCTCGCGGATCCGCCGGCCTTCGGCCGTGCGCACCGGAATGTTCTGAAGATTGGGATCGTTCGACGCGAGACGGCCCGTGACCGCGACCGCCTGCGCATAGTTCGTGTGCACGCGGCCCGTTGCGGGATTCACCATGCGCGGCAGCTTGTCGGTGTAGGTCGACTTCAGCTTCGACAGCCCGCGATGCTCGAGCAGCAGCTTCGGCAGCGGGTAATCCTCGGCGAGCTTCTGCAGCACTTCCTCGTCGGTCGACGGTGCGCCGCTCGGCGTCTTCTTCACGACCGGCAACTGCAGCTTCTCGAAGAAGATCTGCCCGATCTGCTTCGGCGAGCCGAGATTGAACTCGCCGCCCGCCAGTTCGTACGCCTGGCCCTCGAGCTCGATGAGCCGCGTCGCGATCTCGCTGCTTTGCGCCTGCAGGCGTGCGTCGTCGATCAGCACGCCGGTGCGCTCCATCTTGCGCAGAACGAGCGACACCGGCATCTCGATCTCGCGATACACGCGCTCGAGGCCCGCCTCGCGCGCGACCTGCGGATACAGCGCCTGATGCAGCTGCAGCGTGATGTCCGCATCCTCGGCCGCATACGCCGCGGCCTGCTCGAGCGCCACTTCGTCGAAGCCGATCTGCTTCGCGCCCTTGCCGGCCACGTCTTCATACTTGATCGTCTTGACGCCCAGATGACGCAGCGCGAGGCTGTCCATGTCGTGCGTCCGGTGCGATTCGAGCACGTACGATTCGAGCAGCGTGTCGTGCTCGATGCCGTTCAGCGCGATGTCGTAGTTCGCGAGCACCTGCGCGTCGTACTTCAGATGCTGGCCGACCTTCTTGCGGTCGGCCGATTCGAGCCACGGCTTCAGGCGCGCGAGCACGTCGTCGATCGGCAGCTGCTCGGGCAGGTCGGGACCGCGATGCGCGACCGGAAGATATGCGGCCTTGCCCGGCTCGACCGAGAACGACAGGCCGACGAGCCGCGCGGTCATCGGGTCGAGCGACGTGGTTTCGGTGTCGAACGCGGTCAGCGCGGCCGCGTCGATCTTCGCGAACCATGCGTCGAACTGCTCCCAGGTCTGGATCGTGTCGTACTCGCGGACGATGTCTGCGGCCACCACCGGGGCGGGGTCACCTTCCGGCGCATCGGCGCCGCCGCCTTCGGCGGGCGCGCTGTCGACTTCGCGCAGCCACGTCTTGAAGCCGTAGCGCGCGAAGATGTCGCGCAGCAGGTCGCGTGCTTCGCCGTCGCTCTTCAGCGACGCTTCGATCGATTCGAGATGCGGCGCGAGATCGCAGGCCGTGTCGACGGTCACGAGCTTGCGGCCGAGCGGCAGGAAGTCGAGCGCGCGGCGCAGGTTGTCGCCGACCACCCCCTTGATCTCGCCTGCGTGTTCGATCACGCCGTCGAGGCTGTCGTATTGCGACAGCCACTTCACGGCCGTCTTCGGCCCGCACTTCTCGACGCCGGGCACGTTGTCGACGGTGTCGCCGATCAGCGCGAGGTAGTCGATGATCCGCTCGGGCGGCACGCCGAACTTCGCGACCACGCCGTCGCGATCGAGCGTCTCGTTGGTCATCGTGTTGACGAGCGTGACGTGATCGGTGACGAGTTGCGCGAGGTCCTTGTCGCCGGTCGATACGATCACGTTCATCCCGTGCCGTTCGGCTTCGCGTGCGAGCGTGCCGATCACGTCGTCGGCCTCGACGCCCTCGACCATCAGCAGCGGCCAGCCGAGCGCGCGCACGGCGCCGTGAATCGGTTCGACCTGCAATGCAAGATCGGGCGGCATCGACGGACGGTTTGCCTTATAGTCGGCATAAAGGTCGTCGCGGAACGTCTTGCCCTTTGCATCGAACACGCAAGCGCTATACTCTGCACTGACTTCCTTGCGCATACGACGCAGCATGTTGATGATTCCGTAGAGCGCTCCGGTCGGCTCCCCGCCAGGGCCACGCAAATCAGGCATCGCATGGTAAGCCCGATACAGATAGCTCGAACCGTCAACCAATAGCAGGGTCTTACCTTCCAGATTTCGTTCTTCAGGCATTATGAACAAGAGAAAAGTGATTCCGAGTCTGCGTTCGCTCGCAGATCAAGAACGCGCGACGGCCAAGAAGGCGCGCGCATCGTGGCAGATGTTCACGATTATGGCAGAGTTTATCGAGGCGACCGAGTACCTGTCGGAGATCCGCCCGGCCGTCAGCATCTACGGTTCTGCCCGTCTGAAGCCCGATACGCCGCACTACAAGTTGGCCGTGCAGATCGCGCGCAAGCTGTCCGACGCCGGCTTCGCGGTGATCTCCGGCGGCGGCCCCGGCATCATGGAAGCCGCGAACAAGGGCGCGCACGCCGGCAAGGCGCCGTCGGTCGGCCTGAACATCGAGCTGCCGCACGAACAGGCCGGCAACCACTACCAGGACATCTCGCTGCGCTTCCGCCACTTCTTCACGCGCAAGGTCACGTTCGTGAAGAACTCCGACGCGGTGATCGTGATGCCGGGCGGCTTCGGCACGCTCGACGAACTGTCCGAAGTGCTCACGCTGATCCAGACGAAGAAGTCGCGCCTCGTGCCGATCATTCTCGTCGGCAGCACGTTCTGGCAGGGGCTGCTGCAATGGTTCCGCGACCAGTTGATCCCGAACGGCCTCATCAATCCGGAAGACATGGACCTGATGCAGGTGATCGACGATCCCGACCAGGTGCTCGACGCCGTGCTCGCGTTCTACGAGGACAGCGGCGAGGAAGAAGGCGCGGACGGCGACGATCATCCGCCGCGGCCCGAAGAAGACCGCATGTTCTATCTGTAATTCGATCGGCTCGATGGCCGGCCGTCGCGGCCGGCATCCCGCTTCCCGCGCGGCAGGCATGGCGATTCCGCCACCTGCCGCGCGTCATTTTGTAACGCCGCGTTAATCCCGCAACGCGGCGACGCACCGTCGAATGTCAAATTCGGGCGGCCGGTGCCGCACAACGCCTTCGACGCGTGCCACGCCCGGGACCGACCATTGTCAAATCACGCTGCCGTCCATCGGTCCAGCCGGCCGGCCCGACGTCAATCTGCCGTAACAAATGCCGCTCGCCTTTTCCGTGCGGCGCCCGCACACTGCCTCTTGTCGGCGTGGCGTCCCCCCGGTGGAACGATCCCCCCTCGCGTCCATCGCGTCGCGCCGGCCTTTTGACAACGACATCACGGAAAACAACATGAAACGTTCGCTGATCGCCCTCGCCTTCGCCGGCCTCGGTGTTTCGCTGTCCGGCCTCGCCCACGCCGTCAACGTCGACGTCAACATCGGCACGCCTGCGCCGGTCGTCGTCGCGCCCGCGCCTGTCGTGGTCGCACCGGCTCCCGCGGTCATCGTCGGCTGGCACGGCGATCGTTACTGGGACGGCCGCCGCTACTGGGAACGCCGCGAGTGGGAAGATCACGAGCGCCATCATGGTCACGGCGGCTACCACTGCCCGCCGGGACACGCGAAGAAGGGTGAGTGCTGAGCATCCGAGTGCGGGTTCGATCGGGCTCGCGCACTGCAGGACAAAGAACAAGGCCGCACGTGAACGAAAGTTCGCGTGCGGCCTTTGTCGTTACGCCCGCGGCTTGCGCGGCGTTCACATCACTGGAACGCCACTTCCGCAAAACTCCGCAGCTTGCGGCTATGCAGCTTGTCGAGCCCGTTCGTGCGCAGGATCTCCATCGCCTTCACGCCGATCTGCAGATGCTGGTCGACCTGCCCGCGATAGAACGTGTCGGCCATGCCCGGCAGCTTCAGCTCGCCGTGCAGCGGCTTGTCGGACACGCACAGCAGCGTGCCGTACGGCACGCGGAACCGGAACCCGTTCGCGGCGATCGTCGCGCTTTCCATGTCGAGCGCGATCGCGCGGCTCTGCGACAGCCGCTGCACGGGTTCGCGGTGATCGCGCAGCTCCCAGTTGCGGTTGTCGACGCTCGCGACCGTGCCCGTGCGCATCACGCGCTTCAGTTCGGCGCCTTCGAGACGGGTGACCTCGGCCACGCCGCGCTCGAGCGCGAGCTGCACTTCGGCGAGCGCCGGGATCGGCACCCACAGCGGCAGGTCCGCATCCAGCACGTGATCCTCGCGCACGTAACCGTGCGCGAGCACGTAGTCGCCGAGGCGCTGCGTGTTGCGCAGGCCCGCGCAGTGGCCGAGCATCACCCACGCGTGCGGTCGCAGCACCGCGATGTGATCGGTGATCGTCTTCGCGTTCGACGGGCCGACACCGATGTTGACCATCGTGATCCCGCTGCCGTCCGCGCGCTTCAGGTGATATGCAGGCATCTGCGGCAGCCGCGGCGGCGCGGCGCCCTCGGCCGGCTCGCTGCCGAGGTTCGCGTTGTACGTGATGACGTCGCCCGGCTCGACGAACGCGCTGTACTGGCTGCGGTACGCGCGCACCTCGGGATCGTCGCTCTCCGTCATCATCGTGCGGCCGAGCTTCACGAATTCGTCGATGTAGAACTGGTAGTTCGTGTAGAGCACGTAGTTCTGGAAATGCGTGGGCGACGTCGCCGTGTAGTGACGCAGCCGGTGCAGCGAGAAGTCGACGCGCGCGGCGGTGAACAGCGCGAGCGGATGCGGCTCGCCGGGCGCCGGCTCGAACGTGCCGTTGACGATGCGGTCGTCGAGGTACGACAGGTCGGGCGTGTCGAAGATGTCGCGCATCGCGAGCAGGCGGTCGCGGTCGAGCTCGCCTTCGAGGTGGATGCCTTCGGGAAACGCGAAGTGAACCGGAATCGGCTGCGACGACACGCCGATCTCGATCTTCACATGGTGATTCTTCGACAGCAGGCGCAGTTGCTCGCGATAGTAGTTCGCGAACAGGTCGGGGCGCGTGACGGTCGTCTCGAACACGCCGGGACCCGCGACGAAACCGTACGAACGGCGCGAATCGACGTGCGTGTTGACGTCGGTACGAATCCGCACGAACGGATAGCACGCACGCACGTGCTCGGTGATCGGTTCGTGGCGGCGATAACGCGCGAAGGCATCGCGCAGGAAGCCCGTGTTGGTGTCGTAGATGGCCGACAGCCGCGCGACGGCGGCGACGGAATCGTCGAATGCTTCGACGGGCGGACTCTCGGGCGTCAGCACCCGATGCCGGCGGCTCAAATCGTTCTTCATTTTCATCACCTCGTCTGATCGAACGACATTACCACGGAACCCGGTCATGCTCATGGCCACTCGCTTGCACGCCGCTTGCACGCGAGGGCCGGGCCGCGCGCAGTATTTGCTAAAATCGGAAGGTTCACTGGAGACTCATCATGAAGCCGCTCATTCTCGTCGCCGCTGCCGCCGTGTTCGCGGGCACGTTTGCCGCTGCCGGCGCCGCTTACGCCGCCGGCGGCACGCCCGACGCCGACGCGCAGGCCCGGGCCGAGGCCAACGAGGCCGCCGGCCTGCCCGATCTCCGCAAGATCAACCGGCCGGGCGCCGAAGTCACGTCGAAGGTCGACTTCGCCGACATCCGCCGCACGCCGAGCTTCCACGCAAAGAGCAAGAGCGGCACCGAGGTCACCGAGTATCGCGATCGCGGCAAGCCGGTCGAAATCGACGTGAAGTCGAACTTCGGCACGCGCTACCAGATGAGCTCGACGCTCGACACGTCGCCGAAGCCGCACGACGCGGGCGTCCCGATCACGCGCCTGCCGTCGGTCAACCTGCGCTACTGATTTCCTGCCGCGCCGCGTCGGTCCCGACGCGGCGCGCCGGCATTCCCTTCACCTCCTGTCGCGCCGCACGCCGCGCGCGTGCCGACAACTGACCAGACGCATCTCGCATGGCCGTTTTCACCGCTGTTTCCGACTCCGATCTCGCGCAATGGATGCGCCACTACGAACTGGGCGACGTGCTGGCGTTCCGCGGCATTCCGTCCGGCATCGAAAACAGCAACTTCTTCCTGACGACGACGCGCGGCGAGTACGTCCTGACGATCTTCGAAAAGCTGACGGCGGAACAGCTGCCGTTCTACCTCGACCTGATGCGCCATCTGGCGAGCCACGGCGTGCCGGTGCCGGATCCGGTCCCGCGCGACGACGGCGCACTCTTCGGCGAGCTGCACGGCAAGCCGGCGGCGATCGTCACGAAGCTCGACGGCGCCGCCGAACTCGCGCCGGGGGTCGAACACTGCATCGAGGTCGGGCAGATGCTCGCGCGCCTGCACCTCGCGGGGCGCGACTATGCGCGTCACCAGCCGAACCTGCGCAGCCTGCCGTGGTGGCAGGAGAACGTGCCGGCGATCGTCCCGTTCGTTTCCGACGCGCAGCGCACGCTGCTCGAGGACGAACTCGCGCACCAGGCCGCGTTCTTCGCGTCGGACGACTACGCGGCGCTGCCGGGCGGCCCGTGCCACTGCGACCTGTTCCGCGACAACGTGCTGTTCGCGCACGCGGCGCCCGGCACCGGTCATGACGTACGGCTCGGCGGCTTCTTCGATTTCTATTTCGCGGGCTGCGACAAATGGCTGTTCGACGTCGCGGTCACCGTCAACGACTGGTGCGTCGACCTCGCGACGGGCGTGCTCGACGTCGCGCGCACCGATGCGCTGGTGCGCGCCTACCAGACGGTCCGGCCGTTCACGGCCGAGGAACGCCGCCACTGGAGCGACATGCTGCGCGCGGGCGCGTACCGCTTCTGGGTGTCGCGCCTGTACGACTTCTACCTGCCGCGCGCGGCCGAAATGCTCAAACCGCACGACCCCGGTCATTTCGAACGCATCCTGCGTGAGCGTATCGTCCACACGCCCGCGCTTCCCGAGACCCATACCGCATGCAACTGATCGAAGTGCCCGCGAAAGCGGGCTATGTCTGGTTCCGACAAGGCATCTGGCTGTTCCGCCGGAACCCGCTCGCGTTCATCACGCTGTTTTTCACGTACCTGCTGGCGATCACGCTGGTGTCGATGGTGCCGGTGATCGGCGCGGCGCTGCCGCTGCTGTTCATCCCCGGCATCGCGGTCGGCTTCATGGCGGCATGCCGCGACACGGTGGCTGGCAAGCCAGTGATGCCGACGATCCTCATCGACGGCTTCCGCTCGTACGGCACCGCGACGACGCAGCGGCTGCTCGTGCTCGGCGTGGTCTATGTCGCGCTGATGGTGCTGGTGTTCGCCGCGTCGTCCCTCGTGGACGGCGGCGGGCTGCTCCAGATGATGCTCGGCGCCACGAACGAAGCGAGTCCGACGCCGGAAACGCTCGCCGCGCAAGGCACGCTCGGCGCGCTGCTGCTGGCGACGCTGCTCTACGCGCCGGTCGCGATGCTGTTCTGGTTCGCGCCGGTGCTCACCGCGTGGCACGACATTCCGCCCGCCAAGGCGCTGTTCTTCAGCATCGTCAGCTGCTGGCGCAATCGCGGCGCATTCGTCGTGTACGGGCTGCTGTGGTTCGGCGTCGCGCTCGGCACGTCGTTCGGCCTGTCGCTGCTGCTGCAGGCGCTCGGCGCCGGCGCCTATGTGCTGACGATCATGATGCCGGTGACGATCCTCATCGTCACGATGATGTACTGCTCGTTCTACGCGACCTATCGCGGCTGCTTCGGCGTGCAGGAACCGGGCGCCGCGACGCCCACCACCGGCCGCTGACGCCGTTCGGCCGGCGCCCGCCGCCGGCCGTCCATCCCTCCTCCCGGCCGGCCCGGCGCGGATCCCCGGCGCCACGCCCCACCCCTGTTCAACCGAATCTTTTGCGCGCAAAATAATTTGCGTACAAATCGTTAGCGCGTCCGCCGCGCCGCCCGAATCATGGACCGCCTGCCCCCGCTGCCCCAGACGCTCGACGAGCAACTGTGCTTCGCGCTCTACTCGACATCGCATGCGATGACGAAGGCGTACAAGCCGCTGCTCGACAAGCTGTCGCTGACCTATCCCCAATATCTGGCGATGCTCGTGCTGTGGGAGCGCGACGATATCGCCGTAAAGGACATCGCCGCCCGCCTCGACCTCGATCCGGCCACCGTCACGCCGCTGCTGAAGCGGCTCGAGGCGCTCGGCTACGTCGAACGCGTGCGCAGCGTCACCGACGAGCGCATCGTCAACGTGCGCTTGACGACGGTAGGCCGCGCGCTGAAGGACAAGGCGCGCTCGGTGCCCGCCGATCTCTTTTGCGCGATGCAGCAAACGCCCGAGTTCCTGGTCAGGCTGCGCGCGGATCTCCAGCAGTTGCGCCACGCGCTGTCGGCGGCCAACGAAGGCTGACGAACCCGCGGTCGCAAACGGCTCGGCACTGCCGGGCCTTTTCTTCAAAATTTCATTTGCACACAAATCATTTGTGTTCTATATTTTGCTCGTGGCCGGCGACACCCGTCCGACCGGACCGCTTCCTCCCATTCTTCCGACAGGAGCTGCACCATGAACATTCTGTACAAGACCAGCGCCACGAGCACGGGCGGCCGCGACGGCCGCGCGGTATCCGCCGACAACAGGCTGGAAGTGAAGCTGGCCGCGCCGCGCGAACTCGGCGGCACGGGCGCGGAGGGCACGAACCCGGAACAGTTGTTTGCCGCAGGTTACTCGGCCTGTTTCCTCAGCGCGATGAAATTCGTCGCGGGCCAGAACAAGCAGACGCTGCCGGCCGACACGCAAGTGACCGCGGAAGTGGGCATCGGCCCGAACGACGCAGGCGGCTTCGGGCTCGACATCGAACTGCGCGTGTCGCTGCCGGGGCTCGACAAGGCCGATGCGCAGGCGCTGGTCGACAAGGCGCACCACGTGTGCCCGTACTCGAACGCGACCCGCAACAACGTGCCGGTGCGCCTGACGGTCGTCTGACGCGACGCACGACGTTGAATGCAAAAAGGGCGTGTGCGGCTGCTTGCCGCACACGCCCTTTTGCGTGATTCGCCGGACCGGCTGACATGCCGGCCCGCGCTGCGCTGCTTAACGCGAGCCGAACGAGAACGGACGGTTCATCGCCGCTTCGCGATCGATCTTGCGCATGCGGAATTCGAGATCGTAGATGTCGGTTGCTTCGGAAAGGTACGCGTCGGCGCGCTCTTTCGCGGCCTTTTCAGCGTTCTTGGTCAGCATCAGGAAGAGGTGGCTCAGCAGGTACATGGTCGATCTCGCAATCCAAAGGTTCTTTGACTAGGGTTTTCCCGAATTATAGGGAAAACCCTAGCCTTTGGCCAGCGTCGATCGGAAGGTGCGTCGTCAGGTCGCCACAGTGCGGCGATTCTCTTCGAAAAAGGCCCAGATCATTGCGCTCGCATCGGGGCCTACCGCCGCGTGGAACGGCACCGCCTCGTCGCCGCCCGACCATGCATGATCGAGCCCTTTCACGTGACAGAGCCGCACGATCGACTCGCCGTCGCGACGTACGTCGGTGATCTGCGCGCCGGCCTCGCGCGTCTCCACCCGCTCGCCGCCGCGCAGCGCGCCGCGGCTGTCCGCGAGCCCGTTCAGGCGCATGAACTGCACCGTCAGCTGGTCCGCATTCTTCGGTGCGACGACATGGTCGCCGTCGCCCTGCACGATCAGCACCGGCATGCCCGGATAGGCCCCGGTGTCGACCAGCGTGTCGACCACCGCAGCCGGGTTCTGCCGCAGGCCGCGCCGCATCACGTCCATCGCGCTGATCCCGGAATTCGCCTCGCCGAGCGCGGGGCCCGAATGCAGCGCGACCGCCGCGAAGCGGTCCGGGTGATGCAGCGCGAGCAGCGCCGCCAGCCCCGCGCCGGCAGACAGCCCGGCGACGTAGACGCGCGATGCATCGAAGCCGTGCTCGTCGACGAGCGCATCGACGAGCGACGCGACCGCATCCGCCTCGCCGCGGCCCGCGCGGTCGGTGTCTTCATACCAGTGCCAGCAGCCGTGCGCATGCGCACGCAGCGACTGCTCCGGATACAGCACCGCGAAACCGTACTTGTCGGCCAGCAGGTTCATCCGGGTGCCCTGCGCGAACTCGTCGACCGATTGCTGGCAGCCGTGCAGCATCACGACCAGCGGTATCGCGCCGCGCCGGCGGCCAGGCGGGACGTACAGGCCATAGGCGAGCTGCTGGACCAGGCGGCCCAGCGCGGGCGCCATCGGATGCTCGCCGCGCGTCCACTCGCCGGCCGCCCAGGCGGCCGCGCGCGGACGCACGCGCGACTCACGTGGCGGGGACAGATCGGTTGCGGCGGGCGATGCGGCGGCCTCGAGCGTATCGCGCGCGATCCGCTGGGCCTCGCGCGCCGCGCGTTTGGCGGCCGGAGACAGCATTCGTTTCATGCCGCCTAGCCATACCTTCGTCAGACTTTTGGTCATCAATCGGGCTCGCAGTCAGGAAAAATAGGGATACGACACGGGGTGCATCATTCGACTTTGTGCAATGCACCATAACATTGTTTCTGGGATTTTTCCTGCGCGCGGAGAGTTCCCCTCGGCGCAAAAAACGGGCCTCGAACACACGCGGCGCTATACTGGGGTTTGGCCGCTTGTATCCGTTGTAGTCGTTCTTCCCGGCTCGCGCGTTGATTTAAGCATTCGTTCCGCCCCTGCTCGTTCCCCTCCCGATGTTCGACCTGCCCTCTCACCTGTGGATCACGATCACCGCGTTCGGTGGCGCCGGCCTGACCTTGCCGCTCGCGATCACGATCGCCGTATGGCTCGCGCTCGGCTACTCGTGGCAGCGCGCGGCCGCGTGGCTCGGCGTGCTCGCGGCCGCGATCGGGGTCGTCGCGCTCACGAAGATCGCCTTCCTCGGCTGGGGAATCGGCATCCGCGCGTGGGATTTCACGGGATTCAGCGGCCACGCGATGCTGTCGACGTCGGTCTATCCCGTCGCGATCTTCCTCGCGCTGATCCGCACGCGCACGCCGGTGCGGATCGCCGGCATCGCGCTCGGGCTCGCGGCCGGCATCGCGGTCGGCGTGTCGCGCGTCGCGCTCGACGCGCATTCGCCGTCCGAATCGATCACCGGCTGCATCGTCGGCGCGATCGCCGCGCTGGCGTTCATCGCCGGCTCGTGGCACGCGGTACCGCACCGCTGGTCGGTGGCGGCGGTCGTCGCGAGCCTCGCGCTCGTCACCGTCGCGCTGCACGGCATCACGGTGCCGTCGCACCGCTGGGTCACCAAGGTCGCGCTGGAGCTGTCGGGGCACGAGCGGCCGTTCGTCCGCGCCCGCTGGAAAGCGAATCCGAACTACCGGCCGGCATCGCAGCCGTCGTCGCTGCAGCGCACCGATTCGTCGCAGCCGCTGCTGCACGCGTGACGGGCCGCACGCACGTCATCCGGTCGCCGTTCAAGTCTGAAGATCCTCATGCGCGCCATCGCATGAACGGTATGTCGAGCGTTATAACCCGCCCTATATTACGATTACGGTTTCCAACCATTCAAACACCCCGACCATGCGCTCGACCGTTCGCCCGCTTCGCCGCACCCTGCTCCGCCTGCTGCCGCTCGCCGCGCTTGCCGCGGGCATCGCGTTCAGCGCGCCGGCTTGCGCTGCCGACGAACTGGTCGTGTCGGCGGCCGCGAGCCTGACGAACGCGTTCAAGGCCGTCGGCGATGCGTTCCAGAAGCAACATCCGGACACCAAGGTGCTGTTCAACTTCGGCGCGTCGGACGTGTTGATGCAGCAGATCGCCAAGGGTGCACCGGCCGACGTGTTCGCCTCGGCGGACCAGAAGGCGATGGATCGCGCGGTCAGCGAAAAGGTCATCGTGCCGGGCACGCGCCGCGATTTCGCGGCGAACTCGCTCGTGCTGATCGTGCCGGCGGACAGCCGTGCGGCCGCGCCGACGTCGCTGAACGACCTGGCAGCGCCCGGCGTGAAGCGCATCGCGTACGGCGACCCGGCGTCGGTGCCGGTCGGCCGCTACACCGAAGGCGCGCTGCGCGCGGCAGGCGTGTGGGACGCCGTCAGCGCGAAGGGCGTGCTGGCCGCCAACGTGCGCCAGAGCCTCGATTACGTCGCGCGCGGCGAAGTCGACGCGGGCTTCGTGTTCGGCACCGACGCGGCGATCATGCCGGGCCGCGTGAAGGTCGCGCTGACCGTGCCGACGCAGACGGCCATCACCTATCCGATCGCGGTGGTCAAGGACAGCCGCCATGCCGCGCAGGCGCAGTCGTTCATCGACTTCGTCGCGTCGCCGCAGGGCCAGGCCGTGCTGGCGACCTTCGGTTTCAAGCCCGCGGGCAAGTGAGCGCAGCATGATGCAGGACGCCTGGGTACCACTGCTGTTGTCGCTGAAGGTCGCCGGCTGGGCGACCGCGCTCGACATCGTGCTCGGCGTCGCCGCCGCCTTCGTGCTCGCGCGCTGGCGCTCGCCGCTGCGCGACGTGGTCGATTCGCTGCTGACGCTGCCGCTCGTGTTGCCGCCGACGGTGCTCGGCTATTACCTGCTCGTGCTGCTCGGCCGGCACGGCGTGTTCGGCGCGTGGCTCGACACGCTCGGCATCGAACTCGTCTTCACGTGGCAGGGCGCGGTCATCGCGTCGATGGTCGTCGCGTTTCCGCTGATCCTGAAATCGGCGCGCACCGCGTTCGAAAGCGTCGATCCGCATCTCGAGCGCGCGGCACGCACGCTCGGGCTCGGCGAAGCCGCGGTGTTCTTCCGCGTGACGCTGCCGCTCGCCACGCGCGGCATCCTGGCCGGCGCGCTGCTTGCCTTCGCGCGCGCGCTCGGCGAATTCGGCGCGACGCTGATGATCGCGGGCAACCTGCCCGGCCGCACGCAGACGCTGTCGGTCGCGATCTATGCGGCGGTGCAGGCCGGCGACGACAGCACGGCCAACTTCCTCGTGCTGGTGACGTCGATCACCTGCGTGCTCGTGCTGCTCGCGACCGGCTGGCTCGTGCCGTCGCGTGCCGGACGGAGCCAGCCGACATGACGCGCCGGCCGCATCCGCACCGCTGCGCGGCACCGGTCGCGGCAACACGCCGTCCCGTCGGGCGGGCGGTTTCGCGCACGCACGGCGCGGCACGACGGAGGCCCGCATGAGCGTCGCCGTCGATATCCGCAAGACCTACGCGAACGCCGAGCGCCGCTTCACGCTCGATGTGTCGTTTACGGCCGGCACGCAGCGCGTCGTGCTGTTCGGGCCGTCCGGCGCCGGCAAGAGCATGACGCTGCAGGCGATCGCCGGCTTGCTGTCACCCGACGAAGGCACGATCACGCTGAACGGCGAAACGCTGTTCGATTCCGCGCGCGGCATCGACGTGCCGACCCGTGCACGCCGCGTCGCGTATCTGTTCCAGGACTATGCGCTGTTTCCGCACCTGAACGTGCGCCAGAACATCGCGTTCGGGCTCACGCCAGGCCTGCGCAACCCGCGTGCGAAGGCGGTGCCGCCCGAAGTCGCGTACTGGCTGCAGGCGTTCGAGCTCGACACGCTCGCCGGGCAATTCCCGTCGCAGTTGTCGGGCGGGCAGAAACAGCGCGTCGCGCTTGCCCGCGCGCTGGTCGCGCAGCCGCACATCCTGCTGCTCGACGAGCCGTTCGCGGCGCTCGACGGCGCGCTGCGCCAGCGCATGCGCCACGAGCTCGCCGAACTGCAGGCGCGGCTCGATATCCCGATGGTGCTCATCTCGCATGACCCCGACGACGTCGCCGCGTTCGGCGACCAGGTCGTGCAATTGAGCGAAGGACGCGTGCAGGCCGCAACGCCGCACGCCGAGTGGCCGACGCGCGTCACGTGATCGCGCGAAGGCGGTGGCCCACGCGGCCACGTTTGAGCCTGAGAGAAGCCGCACGGGCGGCAGAAGCTGGAACGAGCTGAAACGGGATCGAAGCCGGCGCCTCGTGCATGTCGGGCGGCGCCGGTTTCGCCGCGTCCGCCCACGGTCATCGACAGGGACGGCGCGCGCCGCCGTCGTGCGATCAGCCCGTCACCGCGAGAATCACGCTCGATGCCTTGAACAGCGCGATCGCCCGCCGGCCGGCGTCGAGTTGCAACGCGCCGACACTGTCGTTCGTGACCACGGCCGTGAGCGTCCCGCCACCGTCGAGCGCCAGCGTCACCTCGCTGTTCACCGCGCCCGCCGTGACCGTTTCGACCGTCCCGTGCAACTGGTTGCGTGCGGACACCTTCAAGGTCGCGTCGGCTCCGCCGTCGTCGTCGACCGCCAGCACGACCCACGACGCCTTCACGAGCGCGCACGCATCCGCGCCCGGCTGCAGGCCGAGCGCGTCGGCGCTTTCGTGCGTCAGCACCGCGACGATCGCCTGCCCGCCCGGCAGCACGAGCGTCACCTCGTCGTTCACCGTGCCGCGCACGATCGACTCGACCTTGCCGAACCACTGGTTGCGCGCGCTCGTCTTCATCCCGATCCGGCCGATCAGCGCCCAGTCGACGTCGAAGCCGAACACCGCCGCGCTCGCGGCGTCGATGAAGCGGCGATGCTCGCGCTCGATCGTGCGGAACGCGGCGATCAGCGACGTCGCGCGCGGCGTCAGCGTCGTGCCGCCGCCGCCCTTGCCGCCCGTCGAGCGCGTCACGAGCGGCTCGCCGGCCAGGTTGTTCATCGTATCGATCGCCTCCCACGCGGCCTTGTAGCTGAGCCCGACGGCCTTTGCCGCGCGCGTGATCGACCCGGTGTCGCCGATCGCCGCGAGCAGCGCGATGCGGGTGGCGCCGCCGAGCGTCTGCTCGCCCGCGCGCAGCCACAGTTCGCCGCCCAGTTCGAGCGGCCCGGCGGAAGAGGAAGGAGGCGATGCGTCGCTCATCGGTCTGTCGGAAGAAAACGGGTGGCCATTATAGTGAGCGCGCGCCGCTCAACGCGGCTTGCCGTCGAGCTTCGGCGGGCGCAGGCTCGCGAGCAGCGCCTCGGCGTCGCGCGCGGCGCGTTGCTCGAGCGCCGCACCGTAGCCGCGCACGAAACCGAGCTGGTACGCGGGCGCCGCCAGTTGCTCGAGATGATGCAGCGCGACGATCGTGTCGTTCGCCTCGCCGAGCACGCTCTGCACGCGCGCGAGCGTCTTGACCGTTTCGTTGCGCGTGCGGCGCGAGGCCAGCGACGCGAAGAACTCGAGCGCGTAGCGCAGCCGCTTCGCGTCGATCCGCACCTGGTGCCGCGCGGCCGTCTCGAGCGACGTGAGCGACGGCGATGCATACAGGTGACCGAACAGCCGCCGCACACGCTTGGTCGCGTGGCGCCGCAGCGACGGCGTGTCGTCGTCGCCGGCGGCCGGCGGCAGCGCGAGCGCGCTCAGCCATTCGAGCCAGCCGAGCGTCAGGCGCGCATAGCGCGCCGAATGCAACGCCTGGCGCAATTCGACGCGCGCCGCCGTCGCCTGGACGCGCGCGGCGTCGAGCGTGCCGTCCCAGTCGGCGCTGCCGCCGTCGGCCGCGATCAGCGCGGGCAGGCTTTCGGTCGAGAACACGTCCCAGTCGCGCACCGTGCCGAGCAGCGACGCGACCCAGCGCAAGTCGGCGCCGAACGTGTCCTTCCATTGCTCGTCCGCGAAGCGTGGAAAGAAGCGCATCAGCGTGCGCAGCCGGCGCAGCGCGACGCGCATCTGGTGCACGAACTCGGGATCGTCGCGATCGAGCACACCGCCCTCGTTGCCGAGCCATTGCGCGGCAATGTCGCCGGACAGCGCGAACAGCGCGGCCCGCTGCGTGCGGATGCCGGTCAGGTCGACGAGTTGCGCCTTGACCGGCCGGGCGACGGCGGGCTCGCCCGCGCACGCGCGATCGATCACGCTGGTGAGCTGCACGAACGCGGGCCATGCGCCGCTGAGCTCGCGCGCGGCGGCGAACAGCGCGCGCAGCGCGGCCGTGCGCGCGGCGACGGTTTCCCAGTCGGGCGCCGCGAGGCGCAGCTCGACATGGCGGCGCGGTGGTTCGGTGCCACGGTGCAGAATGATGTCGTCGAGCGTCATCTCGACCACCACGCCGCTGTCGTCCGCCCAGCGCCCGCGCCGCCGCTCGCTGACGAGCCGCAGCGGCGCCGGCCCGGACGATGCGGCGCTCGCCGCTTCGGCAACGGCGTCGGGCGTCACGCGGTCGCCCTCGCCGGTCGCCTGCGGCGCATCCGCATCGGCGATCGGCGCCGATGCGGGCGTGGCCACCGCGATGCCCGCGTGTTCGGCATCGAACAGTTCGCGCTCCACGACGCCGGGCGCGAATGCCTTCGTGCGCGACGCGACGACCCGCCGCCCGTGCGCGTTCGACTCGATCCACGTCCACCAGCACTCGCCGGGGCTCGGCTCGGCTTCCTCGACCTGGCATGGCTCGATCGTCACGCGTTCCTGGCCGCGCCGCATCCGCACCTGCGGACAGATCCGCCACGCACGGACGAGTTCGGCGCCGAAGTCGCGCTGCTCACCACGGGCCCGGCTTCCGGCCCTGACCGGCCAACCTTCCAGCGACAGGCACAACACGATTTCCAGCACACGCGACATGGAGGCTCCTGCACATGAAGAATCGCCGGCACGTCCTCCGTGCCGGCGTCGTCCGTGAAGCAGCTTCCATAGTACACGCGGCCAACATGCGCTGGCGACGATCTGGCCCTGTCGCCCCTGTCACGCATCAAACGACGTATCAGACGACGTATTGCGCGATGCCGTTGCCGAACGACCAGTCCTCCTTCAGCACTTCGACGAGACTGATGAAGACGTCCTGCGGCCGCACGCCGGGCTGCCGCGCGAGATTCTCGGCGATGGTCCGGTACAGCGCCTGCTTCTGCTCGAGCGTACGCGTGTTGTTCGCCGTGATCTGGACCATCACCAGATCGTCGCTGCGTTCGATGTCGAGGTAGTGGCGGCCGAAGAAGAAGTTCTCGGCCGAATGCTCGGTCACGACCATGAAGATGTCGTCTTCGGGCACGTTGAACGTGTGCATCAGCGCGCGGTGCACGCCGTCGACGAGCGCCGCACGGTAGGCGGCCGGTTTGCCTTCGCGCACGGCGATACGGGTGAATGGCATGGTGCTGCTCCTTTCGGTGACGTTGAAAATCGGAAACGCAAGGTCAGGTTAGGCGCGCGGATCTATAATGAACAGTCATCATCCGATATTTCATTAATTTACATTTGCAATGAAAGTCCTCGACCTCGATGCTGTGCGCGCATTCGTGCTGGTCGCCGATCTCGCGAGTTTCACGCGCGCCGCCGACGCGCTCGGCACCACGCAATCGGCCGTCAGCCTGAAGCTGAAGCGGCTCGAAGCGCACCTCGGCAAGCCGCTGCTCGCACGCACGCCGCGCGTCGTCAAGCTGGCGGCGGACGGCGAGAACTTCCTGCCGGCCGCCCGCGCGCTGCTCGACGCGCACGACCAGGCGCTCGGCGCGATTTCGGCCGGCACGCACCGCCTGTCGCTCGGTGTCAGCGAGCACGTCGCGGTGCCCGACCTGCCGGCCGTGCTGACGAGCCTGCACCGGCAGGATCCCGGGCTGTCGCTGGAGATGCATCTGGGCATGTCGGCGAGCCTGCTCGCGCAATACGACGAACGCCGGCTCGACGCGGCGATCGTGCGGCACGAACCGGGCGAGGATCCGCCGCGCGACGACGGCACGCTGCTGTTCACCGAACCGCTCGCATGGCTCGCCGCGCCCGACTGGGCGCCGCGCGCGGGCGAGCCGCTGCCGCTCGCGGTGCTGGCCGGGCCGTGCGGCGTGCGGGCCGCCGCGCTGCGTGCGCTCGAGCATGCGGGGCGGCCGTGGCGCGAGCGCTTTACGGGCGGCGGCGTCGCGGCGGTCACGGCCGCCGCCGCGGCCGGGCTCGCGGTCTGCCCGCTGGCCCGGCGGGTCGCGCCGCGCACGCTGGTCGACGTTGGCACGAAATTCGGCCTGCCGCCGCTGCCGCATTCGCAGGTCGTGCTGTATTCACGCGTGCGCGACGCCCGCGCGGCGGCCGCACTTCGCAGGTTTTCCGACAGCCTTGCAATCTCGGCGTAAACTACGCGGTTCCGCTGCCCGCAATCCCCTGACGAATTCCGATGAAACCCGACGCCCGCAAGCACCTCCGTGCCAACCTGCTGATGCTCGCCGCCGCCGCGATCTGGGGCTCGGCGTTCGTCGCGCAACGACTGAGCCTCGACGTGATCGGGCCGTTCCTGTTCACGGGGCTGCGCTTCCTGCTCGGCGCGCTGGTGCTGCTCCCGCTGCTGATGGTCAACGCGGGCTCGCGCGCGCAGTTCGCGGCGATTCGCCGCGAGCCGGCCCTGCTCTCGCCGGGCCTCGCGCTCGGCGTGCTGCTCGCCGTATCGATCTCGCTGCAGCAGGTCGGCCTGCAGTACACGCGGGTCGCGAACGCGGGCTTCATCAGCTCGCTGTACGTCGTGATCGTGCCGCTGATGGGCGTGTTCGTCCGCCACCGGATCGGCGCCGGCACGTGGTTCGGCGCGCTGCTCGCGGCGATCGGCCTGTACTTCCTCAGCATCGACGAGCATTTCTCGGTGCTCTACGGCGACTGGTTCCAGCTCGCGGGCGCCGTGGTCATCGCCGCGCACGTGATGACCGTCGGCCATTTCGCGAAGCGGCACGATCCGCTCGTGCTCGCGTTCCTGCAATTCGTCGCGTGCGGCGTGCTGTGCCTCGCGGCCGGCCTCGCGATCGAACCGGTCAACCTCGCGATGCTGAAGCGCGCGCTGCCGACGCTGCTGTACGGCGGGCTGCTGTCGGTCGGCGTCGGCTATACGCTGCAGGTCGTCGCGCAGCGCGATGCGGCGCCGGCGCACGCGGCCGTGATCTTCAGCATGGAGGGAGTGTTCGCGGCCATCGCCGGCTGGGCCGCGCTCGGCGAGACGCTGACGCTGCGCGCGCTGGTCGGCTGCGCGCTGATGCTCGCCGGCCTGCTCGCCTGCCAGTTGCTGCCGAACGGCGACGCACGGAAAAAGGACGAGGACGCGCTGCCGGCGTGACACGCACGATCCCTATAATGGCGGTTCGCGTGCTTTTCATGCCAACCGCTTCCGACAGGCCAGCCCCGTGACGTCCAATCCCGTCGATCCCGCCGCCGACCTGCTGCGCGAACGCGCAGCGCACTATGCCGCCGAGGCCGCGCTGTTCCAGCGCGACCAGGCGCTGTCCATCGCTTCGCACGACCTGCGCAGCCCGCTGAACGCGATGCACAGCTGGGCGTACGTGCTCGAGCGCCAACTCGCCAGCGCCGACCCGAACCTGCAACGCGCGCTCGCGGGCATCCGCGCGGGGATCGACCAGCAGGTCGCGCTGATCGACGACGTGCTCGACGCACCGCGCGCGGCCACGCGCACCCTGGCGATCGCCGCACAGCCGTTCGCGCTGCGCCCGCTGCTCGACGACACGCTCGCACTGGTGCGCTGCGCACTCGCCGACGCACGACAGGTGAGCGTCGACGCGACGCTGCCCGACGGCGAGCCGTCGCTGACCGCCGACCGCGAGCGCATCGCGCAGGCGCTCTGGACGATGCTGACGACGGCCGTCGAAGCCAGCGCCGCCGGCAGCCGCGTGACGTTCACGTGCGCGCGTGACGGCGCGCAGTACGTCGCGCACGTCGCCTGCGACGTGAACGCCGCCGCCCTCGCCGATCCGGCGCTGCCGCATGCATTCGAACCGTTCGCGCGCCGCGAGATGCTGCACCCGCGCGACGCGAAGCGCGTCGCAGCGGCGCTCGCGCTGTGCCAGCGTGTCGCGCTCGCGCACGGCGGCTCCTTCACCCACGCCCCGTTCGCCGACGGCGCCGCCGTCACCCTGTCGCTCACCGTCCCCTGCGAGGCGCCGGTGTAAGCCATCGGCCGCCCGACACATTACATTTCCCTTTCCGGCCCTATACTGTTGGGCCTGTCATGACTGGAGCGATTCTTTGTTACAGATCTTCGCGCTCATCGGCGCGTTGTTCCTGGTGGCCCTCAACGGGTTTTTCGTCGCAGCCGAATTCGGCCTCGTCAAACTGCGCGCGACGCGCGTCAAGACACTTGCCCGCAAGCACGGCCTGCGCGGGCGCATCCTCGCGATCGTGCACGGCCGGCTCGACGCGTATCTGTCCGCCTGCCAGCTCGGCATCACGCTCGCGTCGCTCGGCCTCGGCTGGGTCGGCGAGCCGGCGTTCGCGGAACTGATCGGGCCGCTGCTCGACCTGATCGGCGTGCAGTCCGAGCGCATCGTGCACCTGATTTCGCTCGTGTTCGCGTTCTCGCTGATCTCGTTCCTGCACATCGTGGTCGGCGAGCTCGCACCGAAATCGATGGCGATCCGCCAGTCGGAGAAGGTCGGCCTGTGGGTCGCGCTGCCGCTCTACGCGTTCTACTGGGCGATGTATCCGGCGATCTGGGTGCTCAACACCAGCGCGAACGCGGTGCTGAAGCTCGCGGGCCTGTCGGCCGACCACGGCGGCGATGCGCACTACTCGACCGACGAGCTGAAGCTGATCCTGCGCAGCCGCCGCAGCGCGGGCAACGCGGCCCAGCCGGCGCGCGGCACGTACACCAACGACGAGTGGAACACGCTCGCGCACTCGCTCGATTTCTCGTCGATGACGGTGTCGGACCTGATGCGGCCGGCGCATGAAATGATCGGCCTGCGCCGCGACCTGCCGCTGCCCGACAACATGGAAATCGTCGCGCGACACCGCTTCAGCCGCTATCCGCTGTTCGAGGATGCGTCGCGCGAGCAGGTGAGCGGGCTGATCCACCTGAAGGACCTGCTGCTCGCGCGTCACGCCGGGGCGGCGCTCGAAGACCTGTCCGACTACGTGCGCCCGGTGCAGTACGTGAAGCCCGACACGCCGGCGCTGGAACTGTTCCGCCGCTTCCGCAAGGGCGCGCCGCACTTCGCGCTGGTCGGCAACAAGGGCGAGAAGCCGATCGGCTTCCTGACGCTCGACAACCTGCTCGGTGCGCTGGTCGGCCAGATCCACGACGAGTTCCGCCAGGGCGACGCGGACTGGAGCCGCCTCGACGACGGCACGCTGATGGGCAAGGGCAGCCTGCCCGTCGTGTCGCTCGAGCAGGCGCTCGGCATCGACATCGACGAAGGGCGTGCGGAATCGGTCGGCGGCCTGGTGATCCAGGCGCTCAGCGATCTGCCGACCGAAGGGCAGCGCGTGTCGTTCGATCGCTTCGACGTCGTCGTGAAGAAGATGAACGGTCCGCGCATCGTGCTGGTGCGCGTCTATCCGAAGATCGCGAAGGAGGCCGACGAATGACGGCCGCCGCGGGCCGCGCGCGATGACGCCGACGCTGCCGCGCTGCTGCGTGATCACGCCGGAGCCGGCGTCCGCGTCGACCGCCGATTGCCACGCATTCCTCGACACGCTGTCGGCCGTGCTCGCGCGCGGCGAGACGCTCGTGCAGCTGCGCGTGAAGTCGTTCGACGCGGCCGCGTTCGCGCGGCTGGCCGCCGATGCGCTCGCGCGCTGCGACGCGGCCGGCGCGCAACTGATGCTCAACGGGCCGATCGACGCGGCCGGCGTGATGCGGCTCGACGGCGCGGGCTGGCATCTCGACGGCGCCGCGCTGCGCGCCGTCGCGCAACGACCGCTGCCGGCCGCTCGCCGCATGTCGGCCGCCTGCCATGCGGCCGACGATCTCGTGCTGGCCGCGCGTGCGGGCGTGGATTTCGTTACGTTGTCGCCCGTGTTGCCGACGCTCAGCCATCCCGGCGCGCCGACGCTCGGCTGGACGCAATTCGCTGCGTTGGCCGCGCAGGCCGCGATGCCGGTCTATGCGCTCGGCGGCATGACGCGCGCGCATCTCGACGACGCGCGCCGCCACGGCGCGTACGGCGTCGCGGGCATTCGCGGTTTCTGGTAAGGGCGGCCGGGCGCGCCAGCGCCCGACCCTCCGGGCATCACGCGTGCGGAACAGGACGCATCGCGCGCCATGCGCGGTCGTCGATCCGACGCACGTCGTGCGTCAGCGCGTACTGGTTGACGTCGCCCGTCAGCCACGCGACGAGCGAATACGGCGGCAACTCCCCTTCGTCGACCCGGTCGCGTGCGCGTGCCGGCGTCTCGAACACGACCTGCCCGCCCGGCGCATCGAAAGGCACCGCGTCGGGCGACAGGTTCAACGCGATGGTCAGCGTCTCGTCGTCGGCGAGCCGCCATGACGCGAGCAGCGCGTCGGCATCGCCGTCACCGCTCGCCTTCAGCGCATGCGCGTCCTGCGGCCGGCAATCGGACAGCCGCGGCGCGATCAGCTTCGCGCGCACCGCGAGCGCCGACTGCACGAAATGCGCACGATCGACATCGCGCGCGGTTTCGTCGAAGATCAGCGGGATCTGCGGCGTGAGCAGCGACAACGCAAGCGCCGCGAGGCCCGCCGCCTGCTCGCTGTCGCGCTGTTCGCTGTCGCGCCACGCGCCGTCGGACAGCACCAGCGACGTGAGCGACAGCCCTTCGGCGCACGGGCCGTCGCCCGCCGTGGCCGGCTGGAACGCCGCGCCTGCCGCGGTCAGCGCGCGCGCGAGCGTGTGGATCGACTGGTGGGGCGAAATCCCTTCGTGCGCCGACGTGTCGCGCCCCGTCAGCCGGTGCAATGCGCGTTCTCCGCAACCGTTCCACTGCGCATCGAAATGCGTATCGGCCAGGTGCACCGGATGACGCTCGCTGCCGAGCACGAGGTGGATCATCCGGTCGGCCGGCACGGCCGCGCGCACGCGGTCGGCGATCTCGCGCAGCCACGACGTGCCGATCCGGTCGGCCTCGCGCAGCCGCAGGCCGTCGCAACGGTATTCGTCGATCCAGTACAGCGCGTTGTCGCAGAAGAAGTCGCAGACTTCCGGATGGTCGAGCGCAAGCGGCGCCGCCTGCAGCGGATCGTCGCGCGTATGGAAGAACGGCACGGCGTAATGGCGCAGCGCGTCGGTGCCGCTGCCGAAGCGC
This sequence comes from Burkholderia sp. Bp8984, assembly GCF_003853755.1. Classification (NCBI taxonomy): domain Bacteria; kingdom Pseudomonadati; phylum Pseudomonadota; class Betaproteobacteria; order Burkholderiales; family Burkholderiaceae; genus Burkholderia; species Burkholderia sp. Bp8984. Next base: position 60,182 of record NZ_QTQN01000027.1, on the reverse strand, counting down.
GCGTAATCGAGTTCCAGCAGCACCGCGAGACCGTAGCCGTGCGCGGCGTCGATCAATGCCTTCAGCGCGTCGGGGCCGCCCTCGGACGCGAGCGGCGCGAACGGCAGGCTGTCGTGCGGCGACGCGAGCAACTCCAGCGCGGTCACGCCGAGGCGCGCGAGCTGCGGCAACCGGCGGCGCACGCCGTCGAAGCCGCCCACCGCGTGCGGACGAATCGCGTACAGCGCGATGTCTTCCCACGGGCGGCCGCGCCAGAACGTGTTGCGCCATGTGAACGCGCGCGGATCGACGACCTCGCTCGGGCCGTTGAGCCCGTCAGGTTGCGAACGCGACGCGGGATCGGGAATCGACACGACATCGTCGAGCCGGTAACGGTAACGCGCGCCCGCACCGCATTCGACGAACACTTCGAACCAGTGTGGACCGGCCGCCATCATCGGGACGAGCGTCGGGCCGGAGCCGGTATCGAGTTCGAGCTGAACATGCGTGCTGCCCGGCGCCCACACGCGGAAATGCGTGCGCGGCGACGTGCCGAGCGCACCGCAGGGCTGCGCGCCGGACGGCAGGCAGTGTATGAAGTGCTGCGCATACGGATCGTGCGGACAATCTGACATGATGCGCTCCTCGTGCGTGCCGAGCGGCATGGCCGCGCGATTCGCGCGGCGCATCGGGCCCGGCATGCGACGGCCAGGCAGGGGGGAAGAAAAGTATGCGCCGCTTTCACGATCGCGACGCATCGAATCCTCACATTTTTAAATGCGAATCGACCCCGGCATCGATTGCGTCGCGATGCGCGCAGAATCGGGTAGTTCGCATACCGGAATGGCTGCTCGCCTTGTTGCGCCGCAGCCCCGCGCTTACGCTCGGTGCGATGCGCGTGAGCACCCCGCCCGCGCCCGAATTCGAGGAATCTCCATGTCGCTCCCCGCCAGCGCCGCGAAGTTCGATCCGGCACGCGCGCACGAATACGCCGAACAATCCCGCATCGCGCTCGCCGGCTACGACGCGTGCCACGAACTCGCCGCGTGCATGCTCGCGTCGGCGATCGGTGTACGCGATGCGCGGCTCCTCGTCGTGGGCGCAGGCGGCACGGGGCAGGAAATCTGCGTGCCCGCGGCGCTCGAACCGGGCTGGCAGTTCACGGCCGTCGATCCGTCCGCGCCGATGCTCGCGCTCGCGCGTGCCAACGTCGAAGCGGCGGGGTTCGCCGCCCGCACGCAATTCGTCGAGGCCGGCGTCGACGCACTGCCCGATGCGCCGGCGTTCGACGGCGCGACGCTGATCGGCGTGCTGCATCACGTCCCCGGCGATGCGGCGAAGGCCGCGCTGCTGGATGCGATCGCGCGCCGCCTGAAGCCCGGTGCACCGCTCGTGATCGCGGCCAACTATCGCCGCTATGCGGAGCACCCTCGCCTGCTCGACGCTTGGCAGCAGCGCTGGCGGATGAAGGGCGCGACGCCCGACGCCGTGCGTGCGCAGCTGGCGAAAATCCTGCAGGGCGCCGATCCGCCCGCTGCCGAGGAAACCGTCTTCGCGTTGCTGCACGATGCGGGCTTCGATGCGCCGCTGCGCTTTTTCTCGAGCCTGTTCTGGGGCGCGTGGATCGCGGTGCGGCGCGGCGCGTGACGGCGTAAGTTGGCGCGTGACGACGCGTGACGGCGTAAGTCGGCGTGAGGCGGCGTGAGGCGGCGAGCCGCAGCGTCAGCGCGGCCACCATCCGGACGAGCTTTCCGCTCGAAGCCGCGATGGCGCGTGGCGACGGCGGCACGCATCCGCCGATCGCTCGCTGTCTCGATAGCGAGCCACGCGCGGGCCGCCGACCACCGAGCTCGAGCGCGGCGATCGGTAAGAACGGCTCAAGTCATCCGCGTCAGCTCAGCAACCCTGCCGCGACGTTGATCGACAGCCCGAGCACGGCCATGTTGAAGTAGAACGACAGGATCGACTGCGCGAGCACCGCGCGGCGCGCGGAGCGATTCGCGAGCGACACGTCGGCCGTCTGCGACGCGACCGCGAGCGTAAAGGCGAAATACAGGAAATCCCAGTAGTCGGGCTCGGGGTTGCGGTCGGGAAACCGCAGCGCGCGATCGCTGCTCGGCGAGCCGTAATAGAGCCGCGCATAGTGCAGCGTGAAGATCGTCGGGATCAGGAACCATGCGCCGAACAGCGTCGCGCCCGTGACCGCATAGTGGCCGAGCCCGGCACGAAAGCCGACGTTCTTCGCGGTGGCGAGCTCGATCGCGATCGCGGCGACGCTCGCGACCGTCGCGATGCAGATGACCGTCAGCACGGTCGTCGCGTTCTCGTCCTCGCGGATCGCGATCTCGCGCACCTGGTGGTGATGTGCGGTGACCATGCGCCCCCACATCAGCACGAGATACAGCCAGACCGTGCAATCCCAGCCGATCAGCGCACGCGCGGTCGGTCTCAACTGCAACGGCAGCAGCAACGCGCACAGCACGCCCGCGGCGAAGGCGGCGACCATGCGCGGCCGGTTGCGTAATACCTGCGGATAAAGCGTCATCGTGTGATTCCGAAAGCGGATGGAAAGGGTTCGGCCCGCGTGCGAACGGCCCGCCGGGCAGCGCCGGCGGGTACCGCCCCGATTATCGCCATTCCTGCATGACGTTGCGACTGGCGTGAGCGCCTAAGATATCGGGATGACTCCCGTCCTCTGCCACCATCCCGCGAACGCGGCCGGCCGCGACTTCGTCGTCGGCGATCTGCACGGCTGCGTGGATGTGCTGCGCGCGCTGCTGCACGACATCGGCTTCGATCCGGCTCGCGACCGGCTGTTCTCGGTCGGCGATCTCGTCGACCGCGGCCCCGCGTCCGAAACCGCGCTCGAGCTGCTCGACCGCCCGTGGTGCCACGTGGTGCGCGGCAATCACGAAGAAGTGCTGAGCCTCGTCGCGCGCGGCAAGCTGTCGCACGATGCGTGGCGCGGGATCGGCGGCGACTGGGGCGCCGACCTCCCGCCGGAACGGCTGCACGCGCACGCGGCGCGCGTCGACGCGCTGCCGCTCGTACGCGTGATCGGCGACGGCCCCGCGCGCTTCAACGTGCTGCATGCGGAATTCCTCGGTCCGGACGCCGAACTCGACGCGGGCAGCTATTCGCCCGACGTGCGCGAGCGGCTGATCTGGGGGCGCGACCTGGTCCAGGGGCTCGTCGACCCGGCCCGGCAGGCCGGCCTGTCGCTGACCTGCACCGGCCACACGCCGGTGCGTGCGCCGCAGCGTATCGGCGCGCAATGGTTCATCGACACCGGCGCGTTCGCACCGTCGGGACGCCTGACGATCGTCGAGCCGCGCACGGGCGACACGTGGTCGCTGACGCAGGCCGACGCGCGCGCGCGTCATGCGGGCGACCTGCCGCTGCCTTAGGCCCACGTTCACGCCGATAACGGGCCTGCGCAGGCCGCGGGCCGGCAACCCTCGGCGGACTCACGCTCACGCGCGCGCGTTTGCGTGCGCGAGCACTGCGCTAACCCACCTGGTTCAGCTCGAACACCGCGTCGATCGCGGATCCGTTCCAGTTGTATTCGAGATACGCAGCGTGATGACAATCGCGCAGCAGCGTCGTGCGAAACGCCGCGAGGCACTCGCCGCGCGGGTCGCGCACCGACGGATAGACGATCCCCGCGCCGCCCGCGTTGCGCACCGCGCGGCCGAGTGCCTGCCCCGCGCCGTAATCGAGCGGATCGAGCAGCGCCGGGCTGCGCTGCGGCCACGTGCGCACGTCGGCGACGTCGCCCTGCGCATACACCGTGTAGAGCCGCATCTGCTGACGCATCGGCGCCTCCTTCGTCGCGGCCAGGAACAGCCCGCTGTGATAGCGCGTTTCGGCGATCGCCGTATCGCGCGACCGCCCGCAGTAGAACACGCCGTAGCTGCCGTCCGAGAAGCGGCTGCCCTGCGGATTCAGATGCGTGAACGCGGCCATGATCGGCCCCCAGCCCGTGCCGTAGCGACGCTCCGCCGGCGGCACGAGTTCGAGCGTGCCGACTTCGTTGCGGATGCGATCGTTGGTCAGCGATTCGAGCGCATAGAGCGCATCGAAATCCTCGGCGGACGCGACGCGGTCGAACAGGTTGATGGCTGGAAAACGAGTGGGAATCACGCGATAGGCAGGTGCCCAGTCGACGACGGTCATGGGCCAGTGCTGTACTGCTTCGATCGGCATCGTCACGCCCAGCCACCCCGCATCGCGTCGAGATATTGACGGACGGCGACCAGGTCGCCGACGTTGCCGGCGAGCATCCGGTCGAGCGCGCGCTTGCCGCCGAACGGCGCGGCGTCGTTCGGCCGCTTGACCCAGGTGTCGGCCGCGGCCGGCTGCGGCAGCAGGATCTGCAGCGCCTTGTAGATGCCGAGCAGCAGCGATAGCCGCTCGAGCGTATCGCGCGGCAGGCGCGCCGATTCGGGCGACGCCTTCCACTTGAAGAACGTCGAGCGGCCGGGCGAGCCGAGCAGGACGATCTGTTCGTCGATCGTCAGTTCCCAGTCGCGCGCGATGTTGAAGAACGCGCGCAAGCCGGCCGCCGACATCTGCGCGACCGAAGCCTGCCGCGGGGCGGAATGCGGATCGAAGGCGGGCTGTGACATGATCGTTAGTCTCGAAACGAATTTACTAACAAGATTAGTCCATTTTCGTATTTTTGCAAGGGTCGTCCCCCGACGTGCCGGCATTCCTCCCGAAGGATCGATATTTTTTGTCCATTCTGGACTGCGATTTTATTTTCTGCGTTAATGTCCGTGCGGACAGCGCACCGGGACGCGGTGCGTCCCCGCAGCAACCGTGTCGCCCAGAACCGGATAGACCACGCCAAGGAACCACCATGAAGAGACTGATTGCCGCCGTTTCGATCGCCCTGCTCGCGGTATCGACGGGCCCCGCCGTCGCGAAGGACTGGACCACGCTGCGCTTCGGCACCGACGCCAGCTACGCGCCGTTCGAATCGAAGGCGCCCGACGGCAAGCTCGTCGGCTTCGACATCGACCTCGGCAACGAGATCTGCGCACGGCTGAAAGCGAAGTGCGTGTGGCTCGAGAACGATTTCGACGGGATGATCCCGGCGCTGAAGGCGAAGAAGTTCGACGCGGTGCTGTCGTCGATGTCGATCACGCCGCAGCGTGCGGAACAGATCGGCTTCACGACGAAGATCTACAACCAGCCGACGCGGCTCGTCGCGAAGAAGGGCTCGCCGCTGCTGCCGACGGCCGAATCGCTGAAGGGCAAGTCGATCGGCGTCGAACAGGGCACGACGCAGGAAGCGTATGCGAAGGCGTACTGGGCGAAGCAGGGTGCGAACGTCGTGTCGTACCAGAACCAGGACGGCGTGTATGCGGACCTGACGTCGGGCCGCCTCGACGCCGCGCTGCAGGACGAGGTGCAGGCCGCGATCGGGTTCCTGAAGTCGCCGCGCGGCGCGGGCTACCAGTTCGTCGGGCCCGAACTCGTCGACGAGAAGGTGCTCGGCATCGGCGCCGGTATCGGGCTGCGCAAGGAAGACGCCGACCTGAAGGCGAAGATCGATCGCGCGATCCTCGACATGGTCAAGGACGGCACCTACAAGCGGCTCGCGTCGAAGTACTTCGACTTCGACATCTACGGCGGCTGAAGCGGCGCCGCGCGCGCACGGGTGCGATGCCCGTCGCGCGCGGCCCGACCGCCCCTCCCCTGCTCGCCGGACGGCGACGCCTCCCTGACGTCTGCCGTCGCACCGGTTTCATCGTCCGTATCGCGCAACCGGATGCCGCACATCATTCGCATGGCAAACGGATCGCCTGCGCTGGCGACCGCAGGCGCTCGACGTCGTCAATAAGCGAAGACCGGGCGCCGGGGTATCGGCGCCCGCGTGCACATCCCCATGCGGACCGGATTGGCGAGCGGGAAAGCACCGGCCCGGCGCGGATGACCGGGTATCAGCCGGATCCGCCTCGCACCGGGCGCGGAGAGGTGGCCTGTCGACGCGTGCCGGCCGGCAGCAAGGTGCGCGGTCGACCGGCGATGGGTCGAATCACTGCGATCGCGGCCTGCCGGCCGCGGCGTGTTGAGATCGTTCATTTTTCTACCCCGTATTCGAGTCGTTGCTTGTGCCGGCAACCGGACACCGCCGGTGCTCCGACGATCCGACGACGACGGCCCATGCCGCCCGGAACGGGGCCATGTTGCCCGTCCGGCCGTCATCCCCGCGGACTGCGTCCTAGCCGGTTCTCGAATGGTTCGCTGCCGAACCGGCCGGACGTCGCGTCGTCGACTCTCGCACCCCAACCTGTGCAAGGAGCGCGCCAGCTTCGTTCGGGGCCGGCGGCACAAGCCTTTCATCGGACCAGTGTGCGGCCCGGACGGGCAGGACATGCCGGACGTTGCGAAACTGAAACATGCCGGGCGCGAGCGGCCTCGGTCGCGTGGCGGCAACGCCTTGCCGGACAAGGCGCGCGGACGAGCCGGAAAATTTTCCCGGCCCGGGCCGCGCGTCGCCGCCCGCGTTTGCCGGGGCTTTTTGCACAGCCGCCGGCAGGAAACGTTTCACGCCCTTTACATGCCGCCGGACGCCCGCGCACGGACCGGCCGCGGACGCTTCCGGGCCGCCTTCAGCCGACTCGCTGGTGGTCGGCGTCGTCGGGCGGCGAGCCGTCCTTCCCGCCGTTGTCGCCGGTGTTGTCGTGGTCGTTGAGTCCGTGCTCGATCATCATCCGGTACAGCGTCACGCGCGAGATGCCGAGTTCGGCGGCGGCCTTGTTGATCCGGTGATCGTTGCGCAGCAGCGCGTTCTCGATCGCGACGCGCTCGGCGAGCGAACGCGCCTGCTCGAGGGTCACGGGCTCCGTTTCACCCGGAACCTCGAGCCCGAGATCGTGCGGCGTCAGCAGCCGGCTCTCGGCCATCACGATCGCGCGGCGCACCCGGTTGATCAGCTCGCGCACGTTGCCGGGCCACTCGTAGCGGCGCATCGCGTCGAGCGCGGCCGACGTGAAGCCGCTGATCTTGCGGCCGCTGTCACCCTTGAATTTCTGCAGCACGTAATGCGCGAGGATGTCGATGTCCTTGCCCCGCGCGCGCAGCGGCGGCTCGTGAATGCGCAGCACGCAGAGCCGGTGATAGAGGTCCGCGCGGAAGCGGCCGGCTTCGACCGCGCCGTCGAGGTCCACGTGCGTCGCCGAGATGATCCGCACGTCGACCGGAATCGATTCCTGGCCGCCGAGCCGCTCGATCTTCCCTTCCTGCAGGAAACGCAGCAGGCTCGCCTGGCTTTCGACCGGCATGTCGCCGATTTCATCGAGAAACAGCGTGCCGCCGTTCGCCGATTCGATCCGGCCCGCGCGCCGCTGGTTCGCGCCGGTGAACGCGCCGCGCTCGTAGCCGAACAGTTCCGACTGCAGCAGGTGATGCGGGATCGCGCCGCAGTTGATCGCGACGAACGGCCCCTTGCCGCGTGCCGAGCGCTCGTGGATCGCGAGCGCCGTCAGCTCCTTGCCGGTGCCCGACTCCCCGGAGATGAACACGCTCGCGTCGGTTTTCGCGACCTTGCGGATCGTGCTGAACAGCTGCTGCATCGCTTCGCAGTTGCCGATCATCCCGTGCTCGCCGATCGATGCCGCGTATGCGGCGCCGTCGACGCGATCGAGCGCGGCCATCCCGCGCGCGTGGCCGAGCACGTGCGAAATCCATTCGTACGGCAGCGGCAGCGTCACGTAATCGAAACAATAGCTGCGGATCAGTTCGCGCACGGCAGCGCCGATCGTGATGCCGGCCTGCGCGATGGAAATCCAGCCGATCGCCGGCTGGCTCAGGCACGCCTTCAGCGCGGGATAGTCGCGCGACGTGAAGCCCGAGAAATCGATGAGCCCGGCGGCGACGTTCACGCCGGACGTCATGTTCTGCGCTGCGCCGGCCGTCTTCGCGACCGAGATATCCCAGCCGAGCCCGCGCAGTTGCGCCAGCAACGGCTCGTCCGGCGAACGCATGATCACGAACAGCTTGCGTCCGGCCTCGGGAGCGGTGACGGATACGAGCGGCGTCTCGGACGCCGCCGTCCCGCTTGCGTCGGGTGACCTTGCAACCATCGTTGTTCCCCGCTTGGCGTTGGTATCGTGCGCTGGCTCGCCGCCGCGTCCGACGGACGTCGATCGAACCGACATATTGGCCGCATTTTCGTCCGAATAAAATCCCCCCGGGGAATAATCGCGTGCCGGGCGAACCCTTTCATGAACGGTATATCGACGCCGCCGACGCGCGGCTAGATGGGTGTTATCCCGGTGGCGCGGCGGGCGCGAAGCGAGGCCGGACCAATCGCGAACACCCGACGCCGCGCCGGTGCTGGCGCGCGGGGACGGCACGCGAGGCCGGGCACACGGGATCGGACCGGCGTCACGGGCCGGCACGCCCGGTCGGCCGCACCGGCCCGGTACCCGCAACCGTTTCCGCTTGATGCCGGTCAATCGTCGGATAAAACGGGGATGATGCAGGAATGCAACACGCGCCGGGCAGCGCGGCGAGCGGCTCAGCGTCCCGATGCGAGCGGCGCGAGCGCGTTGGCGCGACCACGGCCGGCCGACGCGCCGTCGTGTTCGCCGTACGCGGCGACGAGCGCGTCGACCCGCGCGAGGTGATGGCGGTTGTCACGGTCCCACGGGTGGAAGCCGGGCCGGAAAAAGCTCAGCCACTCGCCCGCGATCCGCGGAAACAGCCCACGACGCGGCCCGTACAGGAACGCGAGCATGCGCAGCATGCCGCGCACGCGATGCTCGATGTCGCGATCGCGCGACAACAGCGTCGCGTGCAGCAGGAACACAGTCGGCCAGAACGTCAGCGTCGTCAGCAGATAGACGCCGATGCGGATCAGATAACGGCGCAGGCCCGGCTTCATCGCGACGTTCCAGACGTCGAACGACACGGCCTTGTGTTCGGTTTCCTCGAGCGCGTGCCACACCCACATCTGACGGTAGCCGTCGACCGAGCCTTCGAGGCGCGTCGGATCGCGCAGCAGCCAGTCGGCGAGCATGGCCGTGTAGTGCTCGGCGGCGACCGTATGCGCGAGCTGCACCGAATGCGGCAGCTTGCGCTTCATGTAACCGAGCACGGTCCAGATGCGCTTGTCGAGCTTGCGCGCGGGCAGGCGGTTCGCCTGCATCAGCTCGTTGTATTCGACGTGCTCGCGCGTATGCATCGCCTCCTGCCCGATGAAGCCGAGCACCTGCCGCTTCAGCACCGGATCGTCGATCCGGTCGCGATAGTGGCGCACGGAATCCATGAAGAATCGTTCGCCGGCGGGAAACAGCAGCGACAGCGCGTTGAAGAAGTGCGTCACGTGCGGGCCGAGCCCGTGCCAGTCCTTCGCGCGTTCGACCGGCAGGTCGAAGCGCAGGTCGCGGCGCACCGGCATCACCTCGGCCGCGGTGGCAGAAGCGGCTGACTTCATGTTCGTCGTTCTCCTTGTTTCCGGGCGGCCCAGCCGGCCGTTGCGGCCATTGCGACCGTACCGGCGCGGCCCGGGCAGCGCATCGCGCAACGCCCGGATCTTGACATCGATAGCTGTAAAGATAGGCGCCGGCGAACGCCGCGCGCAAGCCGCGCGGTAGATGCGCGCTTCCAAACAGGGCACGTTCGGCAACGCGACAAAAGCGGCGTTCGGGTGGCGTTCGGGCGGGTCGCGATTCGAACGCGCGCATCCGTGCGCAACCGGCAGGCGGGCGACGCGCGCGCGAATCGCAATCGGCGCGCAAGCCCCGTGCGACGGGCGTTTGCGGCGTCGCGCGACGGTTTTTCGACGCGACGCCGAGCGGCCGGATAGCGCCGATTCATACGCGCGCGACGTTCGCGCGGCGCAACCCCTTCGAGCCGGTCCGCGAACGATTCAAACATGCGTTCCATTCGCGTGTCGCGCGAGATGCGTGAGCACCGCCGCGACCGGCGCGCGACAGGCACGCGGCCGTGCCCTCGCCGCCTGCGGCGGCCCCCTGCGCGCTCGCCTACAATAGCGGTTTTACCCAACCCCTTTCAGGAGAAGTCATGTCTGTCACCACGACCGCATCGGGCCTCAAGATCGAAGAGCTGACCGAAGGCACCGGCGCGGAAGCGCAAGCCGGCCAGACCGTCAGCGTCCATTACACGGGCTGGCTGACCGACGGTCAGAAATTCGACTCGAGCAAGGACCGCAACGACCCGTTCGCGTTCGTGCTCGGCGGCGGCATGGTCATCAAGGGCTGGGACGAAGGCGTGCAGGGCATGAAGGTCGGCGGCGTGCGTCGCCTGACGATCCCGCCGCAACTCGGCTATGGCCCGCGCGGTGCAGGCGGCGTGATCCCGCCGAACGCGACGCTCGTGTTCGAAGTCGAACTGCTCGCCGTCTGACGACGCCGCCGGCCGACGTCCTTCCGATGGAACGCATCCCGTCTCCCGCCATCGCGCTGCGCCGTTACGACACGTGCGAAGCGTCCGACGTGCACGACTTTCACCAGGTCGTGCTCGGCGTCGACGGCGCGATGGTGATGGCGGTGGACGGCGTCGGCCAGCGCATCGACCGGCACGCGGCCTGGCTGATTCCGGCCGGCTCGCGCCACGATTACGCGGGCCTCGGCGACAATCGCCAGCTCGTGCTCGACCTGCCCGCCGCGTCGCTCGCGGTGCCGCAGCGGCTGTTCGACAGCGCGCGTGCCGTGTCGATCGACCCGGCGCTGACGTCGCTCGTCGCGCAGGTCGCGACAGCGGCCGCGCAGCTCGACGGCCCGGCCGGCGACACGCGGCACGCGCATCGCTTCCAGTGGCAGGCCGCCGCGCGTCTGTGCGACGCGCTGCTCGGCGACGCCAGCCTCGCCGCGCCCGCGGCGGGCCTCGATTTCGCGCGCATCGACCGCTGGCTGCGCGCGCGGCTCGCGGAGCCGCTGCGCATCGCCGATCTCGCCGCGCACTGCGGCTACGGGATGCGCCGGTTTCACCAACTGTTCGTCGACGCGTTCGGCGAAACCCCGCATCGCTACCTGCAGCGGCTGCGGCTCGACGCCGCCGTCGTGCTGCTCGCCGACGGCCGCCATCCGCTCGTCGACATCGCCGGCATGGTCGGCTTCGCCGACCAGAGCACCTTCACGCACGCGTTCACGAAACGCTTCGGCGTCGCGCCGGGGCGCTGGCGCGGCGAACGGCACTGAGCGGCCGGACGCCACCCGTTTTCCTGCAATAGCGAACGCGATTGCGCCGATTGCGCCCCTGCGTCATGGCCGGATGGTTTTCGACAGGCGTTGTCATCGCGCGCGACATCGTGGCGCGCATGAAAGCGGTGCGCATCGGGCGGGGTCTGCAGCCGCTTGAACGGGACTCTCGGCCGCCACCGGGCGCGCGACCGATGCGGCGACGCCGCGCAACGGTAAAGACACGGTCCTTGCGTCGCACGGCGTCCGGGGTCATCACGTCCGGATCATCACGCCCATATCACCCCCGCTCGTCGCCCACTTTCCGCACGACCGTATCCGCCGCCTTCAACGGCCGACCATCGTCGTGCCGCAGCGCGAGCTTGCGGATCGCGCGGCCCGTCTTGCGCTCGACCAGGACAGAATGCGGCTCGCCGCGCGCGAACAGGTTCGCCTCGCCCCACTGCCGCAGCATCACGATCACCGGAAACAGCCCCTCGCCCTTCTTCGTCAACGCGTACTCCTGATACGCGCTGCCGTCCGACGCGGGCACGACGTCGAATACGCCCGCGTCCACCAGCATCCTGAGCCGGTCCGACAGGATATTGCTCGCGACGCCGAGGCTCGCGCGGAAATCGCCGAACCGGCGCACGCCGTCGAACGCGTCGCGCACGATCAGCAACGCCCAGCGATCGCCGACGATATCGGTCGCCCGTGCCACCGGGCACGGCGAATCCGCAAGACTTTTCTGCCTGGCCATGTTGTTCTCCGCTGTCGCGCCGGTTGCCTTCGCACGCGCCCGGCACGTCGGTGCGCGGACCCGTTGCCCGCCGCCCCACAAGTTGCATTTTAAAACTACTTTTCCTACACTCACACTGGTTTCAAATTGCAACTACTTAAGCGAGTGCGAGGCAGCCCATGGAATCGTCTTGTCGTTCGGGAACCGTCGCGTCCAGCGCGACATCGCGTGCCGCGCGCCCGGCCGATCGCGCGCGCGTATCCACGGCGCTCGTCGCGCTGCTGGCCGTCTGCTGCGCGGCAAGCGTCGCAAACGTGTACTACGCGCAGCCGCTGCTCGATTCGATCGCCCGCGATTTCCGCGTATCGCAGGCGACGGTCGGCGGCGTCATCACGGCGACGCAGCTCGGCTGCGCGCTCGCGTTGCTGTTCGTCGTGCCGCTCGGCGACCTGCTGAACCGCAAACGCCTGCTCGCCGTACAGCTTCTGCTGCTGACGGCGGCCTGCATCGGCGTGGCCGCCGCGTCGACGCGCGTCGCGTTGCTGGCGGGCATGGTCGCGGTCGGGCTGCTCGGCACCGCGATGACGCAAGGGCTGATCGCCTGCTCGGCCGCGCTTGCGGGGGCCGGCGAGCGCGGCCGCGTGGTCGGCGCGGCACAGGGCGGCGTCGTGATCGGTCTGCTGGCCGCACGTTCGCTGGCGGGTGTCGTCACGGATATCGCCGGCTGGCGTGCGGTCTACCTGGTGTCGGGCGCACTTGCGATCGCGATGCTGATCGCGCTGGCGCGGCTGTTGCCCGATGCGGACGCGCCGCGCGAGCGCATCGGCTACGCAGCGCTGCTCGGTTCGATGGTCACGCTGCTGCGCAACGAGCGCGTGCTGCGTGTGCGCGGAGCGATCGCGCTGCTGATGTTCGCGGCGTTCAGCATCTTCTGGAGCGCGCTCGTGCTGCCGCTGAGCGCGCCGCCGCACGCGATGTCGCATACGCAGATCGGCGCATTCGGGCTCGTCGGCGCACTGGGTGCGGCGGCCGCCGCGCGCGCGGGCCGGCTCGCGGATCGCGGGCTCGGCGAAGCGACGACCGGCGCCGCGCTCGCACTGCTCGCATGCTCGTGGCTGCCGCTCGCGTTCACCGGTACGTCGATCGCACTGCTGGTCGTCGGCATCGTGCTGCTCGACGTCGGCGGGCAGGCCGTCCATGTCGTGAACCAGAGCATGATCCTCGGCGCGCGGCCCGATGCGCATGCGCGCCTCGTCGGCTGCTACATGCTGTTCTATTCGATCGGTAGCGGACTCGGCGCGATCGCGTCGACGATGACGTATGCGCACGCGGGATGGATCGGTGTCTGCGGGCTCGGCGCGGCGGTCAGCGCGGCCGCGTTCGGCGTATGGGCCGTGACGTTCGGGCGTGCCTGAACGACGCGTGTCGAGCCCGGCGCGCGAGCCGCCGCATGCCCGGCTTCGAACGACAAAAGCCGGCTCGCCCGGATCGGGCGGCCGGCCTGCGAACCGGACGTGTATGCCGGCTCGACCGTCGCGGCGACGCGCCGCGTTCGCTTACCCCGCCGCCTGGATCGCCTCTTCGTACACGCCGGCGACGCGTCGCGCGATCACCGCGTTGTCGAAATGGTCGCGCGCGTAGCGCTTGCACGCCGCTTCGTCCGGCAACGCGATCGCGCCCGACAGCGCGCCGCCGAGCCCTTCCGCGATCGCGTCCGCACCCGTCGACGGCAGCACGAGGTCGTTGGACAGCCCGGCGACCGCCTCCGGCAGCCCGCCGACCGGTGTGACCAGCACCGGCGTGCCGGACGCGAGCGATTCGACGGTGATCAGCCCGAAGCCTTCGAGCGCGACGGTCGGCACGACGCTGACCGTCGCCGCGCGGTATAGCGCCGCGAGATGGTTGTCGGGCACGAAACCGAGCAGCTTCACGTTGTCCTGCAGCCCGGCTTCGTCGATGCGCTGCTGCAGTTCCTCGCCGATCTTGCCCTTGCCGGCGATCAGCAGCAGCACGTCCGGGTGACGATGCTTGACGAGGCCGATCGCGTCGATCAGGTCCTCCAGCCCCATGCGCCGCACGAGCCGGCGCACGGCCAGCACGATCGGCCGGTCCTGCGGCAGTTGCAGCTTGTGCCGCGCCTCGGCCGGCGTGAGCGGCGTGTCGAACTGCGCGGTATCGACGCAGCCGGGAATCACGCGCACGCGCGACGGATCGATCCCGTAGCGGTTCGTCAGGATCTGGCCGAACGCCTGCGACAGCACGATCAGGCGCGACGAGCGCGTATAGACGGCCTGTTCGAGATAGCGCTTCGCGCGCTGCCCGAGCGATGCGGCGCCCTCGACCTGGCTTTCGTCGGCCCACGGCCCCTGGAAGTGCGACACCTGCGGAATCCCGCGCGTGACGTCGAGCCCCGGGAACGTGTACAGCGCGAAGTGCGACGAAATCACGTCCGGCCGCTCGCTGCGGATCTCGTCGCGCAGCGCGCGGCGCGCGGCGAGCATGCGGCGCGCGAGCGGCTGCGACGCAGGTCCGAAGCCCTGGATCGCACCGCCCGTGTCGTCGGCGACCTTCGGCGAGCCGGCGACGAGCCCGCGCACCGCGACGCCCGCGCCCGGCAGCGCGCCGACGAGCGAGTAGTACATCCGATCGAGGCCGCCCGCGCGTTCGGGGAACCAGTGCATGCCGATTTGCAACGATTTGATCGGCCGGGAAGATTGAGACGTCACGGTTGCTCCTGCGTGATTGCATGCTCGACCCGCTCGAAGGCGGACGGCTGCGTGGGTTGGCCGATGCGCCGGTAAAGCGCGACGTACTGGGCGCCCATGTGGGCCCAGCCGAAACGGGTCATCAGTTCGCGGGCCGCGTCGCCCATCGCGCGACAGGTGTCGCGCGACGCCGCGAGCGAGCCGATCGCCTGCGCGAGCGCGGCCGGATCGTCCGGGTCTTCCAGCACGATCCCGCAATCGCGCGTGATGATCTCCGCGCCGCCGGCGGTGCGCGCGGTGACGACCGGCAGCCCGGCCGCCATCGCTTCCAGCAGCGACAGGCTCATCGCTTCGTAGCGCGACGGAAACACATACGCGTCGACCGAGCGCATCAGCGTCGGCATGTTCTTCACGAGCCCGAGGAAATGCACACGCGACGCGATGCCGAGCGCGCGCGCCTCGTCCGGATACGGGCTGCCGGGCAGATAGCCGGCCACCGCGAGATGGACGTTCGCCGGCAGTTTCGTCAGCGCCTTCAGCACGGTGCCGAGGTTCTTGCGCGGCGTGCGCAGGTCGCCGACGAACAGCAGCAGGAACGCGTCGTCCGGCAGCTTGAACGCCGCGCGATCGGCCTGCGCGCCCGCGAACGCGCTGCCGTCGACGCCGTTGTAGATCACGCTGATCTTGCGGCTGTCGATGCCGAGCCCGGCGATCTCGTCGGCCACCTTCTGCGACACGGCCGTGATCGCGCGCGAACGCTTGTACGCCCAGCGCTCGAGCGCCGTATTCACGCGTGTATAGACGTACTGGTACGCCGACCACAGCCCCTTCGTCGGGCCGAACGGGTAGTACGGGCTCTTGAACCAGCCGCCGTGCACGAAGTGCGCGGTGTTCACGTCGGCCTTGATCCACGAGATGAAGCCGTTCACGTGCAGCACGTCGTATTCGCCGCGATGCGCGCGCAGCCAGGCCGCGCTCTTGAGCGCGAACACCTGCTGCTTGACGAGATTCGACGGCCAGAAACCGCCGACCTTGACCGGCACCCAGCGCACGCGCGGGTCGGCCAGCAGCTCGGGCGCGACGTGCGACGCGACCAGCGTGACCTCGTAGTGTTCTGCCAGCGCCGCGCGCGCGATTTCGTAATTGACGCGGCCCTGCCCGTCGTTATGTCGCACGACGTGCGTGACGATCGCGATTCTCAATGGTCGCCTCCCCGTGAACGCGCGGCGGCCAGCAGGCGCTGTGCCTTTTGCCAGTGCGCCGCGGATAGTATGGAAAAAATGGCCGTGAACAGCAGCAGGCCGCCCGTGCCGATCAGCGAGTTCGTGAACACGAGCATCGCGAACACCGACAGGCACAGGCTCAGGCATGCGCCGACGAACTTGTCCTTGCGCAGCTTGAACGCCGCGCGCAGCGTGCGGGCGAGCAGCATCACGACACCCGACAGGTACAGCAGCGTGCCGGGCCAGCCGAGCACGAACGGCACGTTCATCACGCCGCTGTCGAAGCTGCCGTACTTGCCGAGCTCGCCGCTGTCGCTCGACAGCTTGGTGGACGCGCCGGTCGCGCCCATCCCTTCGCCGGCGACGTCGGTGAACGCCGTTTGCGCGAAGGTCGCGTAGAACTTGTTGCGGTCGTCGTAGCTGCGGTCGTCCTTCAGGTTCGTGATCGACTGCAGGCGCGCGCCGAGCCGGTCGGCCACCGGCCCGACGGTCAGGAGCGGCACGCACAGCCCGACCAGCACGACCCCGCTGATCAGGATCCGCATCCGCACGCGGTTGCTGGACTGCACGAGCTGGATCGCAAGCGCGATCACCCAGCCGCCCCAGGTCGAGCGCACGAGACACAGCGCGAACGACACGAAGCCGGCGGCGCCCGCGAACCAGCGGACCTTCTGCGGGGCCGCGAACACGAACACCAGCGCGCCCATGATCGCGAACGCGAACGGCCCCGACGAGTTCATCGTGCTGAATACCCGCACGCCGTACGGCACCGGCTCGCCCTGCGAACCCATGTCCGAGCCGATCATCCACAGCACGTCCCACTGCGGCATCACGAAGTACTGCACGACCCCGTACACGCCCATCACGAGCATGCCCCACATGAACGTGGACAGCAGCACGTCGCGGTACTCGGGATAGTCGCGCGCGTTGACCATGATGTGAAAGCCGATCAGCACCGGGTACACCCAGTTCGCGAGGTCGTAGGTCGCGGCCATCACGCCGCTCGACACGATCCCGACGAGGTACGCGTACGTCAGCCCGAACAACATCAGCAGCACGGGAATCCCGCGCCGCTGGGCAAGCACGCGGTAATGCCTGAGCAGCCCCAAGCCGGCGATCATCGTCACCGCGAGCGGCGCGACCTGGATCAGGCTCGTCGGCGTGAACGCGCCCTTCGACCAGTCGGCGAGACGCCGCACTTCGGGGCTCAGGAACCACACCCACCACATGAAGCCGACGTAGCGCGCCGGGCTCTTGAAATACAGCCAGATGCCGACCGCGATCGCCAGCACCGGAAACGCGAGCGTCAGCACCTTGCCCTGGTGAATGGCGATCAGCGCGGCGGTCAACGTCCACAGCCCGGCCTGCCCGACCCAGTGCTTCGGTTCGGGTAACCGGCTGCGGCTGCGCGACGGTGCGCGTTCGGCGGCAATCGTACTCATCGATCCGCTCTCACCGCGACGACGGGCGCGAATCCGCGAGCGGCATCGCGAGACCGGCGGCCGCCGGCGTGCGACGCCGCCGCAGCAGGTCGCGTGTGATCCGCACGTGCTGCTCGGCGAACGCCTGCGTGGTCAGGTCGCGCTCGCGCAGGCACGCGGCCGCGGCACGCGCGCATTCGAGCGCGGCGGCCGGATCGGCCACGAAGCGATCGGCGGCCTGGCGCATCGCCGCTGCGTCGAACGCCGGCACGTAGGCGGCCGTGTCGTGCGGGAAGTAGTCGCTGAGGCCGCCCACGTCGGACACGATCATCGGCTTGCCGACCGCCGCCGCCTCGAGCATCACGGTGATGCCCGACGCATGGAAGTTCGGCCGCAGCGGCACGACGATCACGTCAGCCCATGCGTACAGCTCGTGCTGCTTCGCGAGGCCCGATGCCGAGCCGATCTTCACGTTCGGCGCATGCCACTCGCGCGGCACGCGGCGGCGCGTCGCGAGCCGCACGTCGTAGCGCTCGTCGCCGCCGAACGCGGCGAGGAACGTGCGCCAGTCGCGGTCGCGGTCGTTGCCGATCGCGGCGATCCGCAGCGGCCGGTTCGGCTTCCATTGCTGCGGGTCGGCCGGCGGGAAGTCCTGCGTGTTCAGCCCGTAGTAGACGAACTCGGCCTCACGCCCGAGATAGCGGCGGCACAGCTCGGCGTTGTCGCGGGCGAGCGTCGTCAGCGCGTCGGCGCGCGCGAGCAGCTTGCGGTACAGCCAGCGGCGCGGGCCGCCGAAGGTGTTCCACTTGTCGAACAGCCACACGCTCTGCGCGAGCAGCAGCGGGCGCTTGCCCTGCGCGCCGGCGAGCTTCAGGACCAGCGCGGCGGCGAGGTGCTCCTGCTCGGTGTGCGTCCAGATCACGTCCGTGCTCAGCAGCGCGGCGCGATTGCGCCATGCGTGCACGACGTCGAAGCCGAGCGCCGCCTTCAGCGCACGGCGCGCGAGGCTCGCGACGCGGTTCTCGCGGCGGTCCTGCGAATAGGTCAGCCGGAATTCGTCGGATTCCGCGTGGTGATAGCCGTACAGGCAGCCGATGTTCTCGCCTTGTCGATAGGTACGCGGATCGGCACCGTAAAACAGGTGAACGTGAACCTTCGTCGAAGTCATGTCAGCCTCCGCCAGGCCGTCGGATGCACCGACGGGCAAGCTTCAGGGAGCTGGAGGGGCTGCGCCCCTCCAAGCGAATCAAGTGAGCGCGGGAGTCGGACCATTTCATGCCCTTCGCGGGTGGCCGTGCATCGTGCGCGCGGCCCGTTCAAGACGTCACCGGCGGCATCGCCGCACGGTGGGGGGCAAGATTCGCGCGGCGCGCCTCGCGCGCGCCGCGGCGCACCGCGCGCCAGTGGTCGCGCACGCGGTCGCGCCGCGCGGTGTGCAGCGACAGCAGCACGTGCGCGAAACCCGGGTAGACGCGCGTGCCGACCAGCGTCCACCACCACCACGCGATCTCGCGCCGCAGCGGCGGCAGATGCTCGCGCAGGATCAGGTGCAGGTTGTACGCGCCGTTGCTGATCGCATTCAGCGACGCGGCGTCGCGCCGGTCGTCGTCGAAACGCTCGGCCGGAAAATGGTCGACCGCGATCGCCGGGTCGTAGACGAGCTTCCAGCCGTCGCGCTGCACGTGCATGCTGAAACCCATGTCGTTGTGCACCTGCGCACCGGCGCCGCGCAGCCGCGTGTCGAAGCGCAGCCGCTCGATCGCGGCACGGCGGTAGCTCATGTTCGCGCCCTTGAGCATGTCGACTTCGCGCGCGCCGCCGACGCCCAGGTGATGGTTGCCGACGATCTTGCCGGACAGTGTGAGCTGGCCGACGAGTTCGCGCGATTCGTCGAGCACGCGACCCTTCTCGTGCACCCAGTCGCGGCCGCCCACCGCGCCGACGCGCGGGTCGGCGAGGAACACGGCCTCGATGCGCGCGAGCCAGTCGGCGTGCGGCGCCGCGTCGTCGTCGGTGATCGCGACGATGTCGCCGTGCGCCGAGTCGAGCCCCTTGTTCAGCGCGGCGACCTGCCCCGGCACGTCGACCGGCACGATCCGCAGCGGCAGCGCGCCGCCGACCGACGGATCGGCGAGGCGCTCGTGCGTGGCATCGTCCTCCGGGCGCGCGACGACGATCACCTCGTCGGGCAGCCGCGCCTGGCGCTGCAGCGCCAGCAGGCAGCGCGCGAGGTCGGCGGGACGCCGGTAGGTCGGAACGAGCACGGAAATTTTCATCGAAAGTTCTCCAGTCGGCCGGGCCGATGCGGCTCGCGCCGGCCCGGTTTCGTGCAATGCGGTCAGGCGCTCAGGTATTCGTGGACGGCCGCATAACCGCGGCCGTAGCCGCGTGCCTTCGGCGGCACGCCGTTGAAGATCCCGCCTTCCAGATCGACGCCCGCGGTGCGCAGGCGCTTGATCGCGTCGGCGATCTCGCCTTCGGTATGCATGCCCGAGCGCAGCACCAGGAAGGTCGCGCCGGCCATGCGGCCGATGATGGTCGCGTCGGTCACCGCCAGCACCGGCGGCGAGTCGATCAGCACGACGTCGTAGCGCTTGCCGAGCCCTTCCAGGTATTGCGGCAGACGGGCCGACATCAGCAGTTCCGACGGGTTCGGCGGGCGCGTGCCGGCCGAGATGAACGACAGGCCCTGCACCGGCGTCTCGCGGATCGCGTCCTCGAGCGACGACTGGTCGCTCAGCAGCTCGGACAGGCCCGGCTGCGCGGTGAGGCCGAAGTAGCGGTCGAGCATGCCGCGCCGCATGTCGGCGTCGACCAGCAGCACACGCTTGCCGGAATGCGCGAGCAGCACCGCGAGGTTGACCGTCAGGAAGCTCTTGCCGATGCCCGGCGTCGGGCCGGTCAGCACGACCACGCGGTTCTTCGCGTCCATCATCGCGAACTGCATCGCGGTGCGCAGGCTGCGCATGCTTTCGACGCTCAGGTCCTTCGGACGCAGGCTCGCGAGGATCGGCCGCGCGCGGCCGCCGCCCTTCTCGGCCATGGCGTCGAGCTTCACCTGCTCGGCGCTTTGCGGCACCAGCCCGTACAGCGGCAGGTTGAACGTGCGCTCGACGCGGTCCGGATCCTCGATGCCCTGGAACAGGTTGCGACGCAGGAACACGATGCCGGTGCCGAGGATCAGCCCGAGGAACACCGCCGCCGACAGGATCAGCACCTTCTTCGGCTTGACCGGATCGCCCGGGCGCAGCGCCGAATCGACGAGGTGGATGTTGCCGCCCGTGCCGGCCTTCTGCACCGACAGCTCCTGCACGCGGTTCAGCAGCAGCACGTAGATGTCCTCGGCCACCTTCGCGTCACGCTGGAGCTGGACGGCCTTCACTTCGGTGGCCGGCAGGCTGCGGAAGCGGTTGCTGAACTTGTCCTTCTCGCCCTGCAGTTCCGCGAGCTGCTGCTTCGCGGCGATCACCATCGGGTGCGAATCGGTGAAGCGCTGCGCGAGCGACGCGAGCTGCAGGCGCTGCGCGGCGATCTGCTGCTCGTACTGCACGCTGCCTTCGAGGTAGACCTTCGCCTCGTCGCTCGCGTTGATCGAGCCGGACGTGCGCTGGTACTGCGTCAGTGCGGCTTCCGCGCGCTCGAGGTCGGACTTCAGGCGCGGTTCCTCGCCCTTCAGGAAGTCGAGCATCTTGGTCGCTTCGGCCTGCTTCGCGATCACGTGCTGGTTCAGGTACGACTGCGCGAGCGCGTTCGCGATCGCGGCGGTCTGGTCCGGGTCCTTGCCTTCGAGCGAGATCTGGACGACGCCCGTCTGCTTGCCCTGCTCGGACACCTGGATGCCCGACTGGAAGCCGGTGATCGCATCGAGATCGTTGTAGCGGACCACCGTGAATTGCGTGCCCGGACGCGCGACGAGCTTCTGCACGAGCAGCGTCACGCCGCCTGCCTGCTCCGATTCGCCGACACGGCCCGACAGAAGACGGTTGCCGTTCTGGTCGACCAGCGTGTAGGTGCCGTTCGGGCCGGCCGTCAGCGTCAGCTTCTTGCCTTCGAGCGCGGGCACGACGTTGATCGTGTCGATGTCGGCGACTTCGCCGCCCCATGCGTACGAGCGCAGGCCGAACCACGCACGCGCCGGTTCGCCCGGCGTCGCGACGCGCGCGGCCAGGCTGCCGAGCACCGGCAGCGTCTTCGGCGCGACCGAGAAGTTCAGCTTGAACTGCTCGACGACCGGCGCGACGACGCCGCGGCTCTTGATGATCTCGATTTCCGCTTCGGTCGGCGCCTGCTGCGGACCGCTGTTGATCATCGCGCCCGTCTGCGTCTGGGTGAGCGCCTGCGACGTGTTGTCGTTGCCCTCGACCCGCACGTGCACGTCGGCCTGATAGACCGGCTTCGCGATGTAGCAGTACAGGCCGGCCATCGCGATGACGGTCACCGCGATGCCGAGCAGCAGCCAGATGTCGTCCATGAGCACCTGGAGCAGCTGGCCGAGGACGACGTCCTCTTCCTCGGTTTTCGCGGTCAGATCCGCGTAGGAGTGTTTCGCTTGCGTGTTCACCATTCGTTCCCGCTTGAGTGGTGCCGGGGGGCAGGCGCCGCCCCGGCGGGCTATCAGCGCGTGATTTGCCGCATGTAGAAGATCGTCTGGATCGTCGGCAACACCTGCTGCAGCACGCGGTTGAACTGCACCGAGCCGGCCGTGCTGACGTAGACGACGTCGAGCGGCTGGAGCGGGAAGCGGCTCGACAGCATCAGCGCATCCGGCTGCGTCATGTCGAGGCGGAACACTTCCGGCTTCGTCGGGTTGTCGCGCATGCCGCGCATCACGTAGATCTTGCGCGGGTTCGCGTCGGTGTCGAGGATGCCGCCGCCGGCCGTCAGCGCATCGGCGATGGTCAGCTTGCCCTTGAGCATCGGCACGGTGACCGGCGTCTTGACCTCGCCCATGATGAACACGCGGCTGTCGCTGCGGTCCGGCACGTTGACGATGTCGCCCGGCTGCAGCATCACGTTCTGCTTCACTTCGCCGCGATCGAGCACGCCGTTCGCGTCGAGCGTGTAGAGCTTGCCGTCGCGCGTCAGGCGCACGCGCTGCAGGTCGGCCTCGTTGGTCGAGCCGCCCGAGCGCGAGATCGCGTCGACGAGCGTCAGCGGCACGTCGCTCACCGCGAGCGGGCCCGGCTGCTTCACCTCGCCCGTCACCTGCACCTTCTGGCTGCGGAACGACAGCACGCGCACGTCGAGCTGCGGATTCTTCACATAGCGCGCGAGGGTCGATGCCATCTGCTCGCGGATCTGCGCGACCGTCTTGCCCGCCACGCGGATGCGGCCGACGAACGGGAAGAAGATCGTGCCGTCGGCAGCGACCGTCTGGCCGTATGGATCGGCCTGGCCCGGCAGCGCGGTCGTATACGGCTGCTGCAGCGCGCCTGCGACCGACTGCGTCGTGTTGCCGCCGCTCGAGAACGACTGGCCCTGCGGCGTCGTCAGCTCGGGGTGATCCCACACCGTGACGCCGAGGATGTCCTGCGGACCGACGCGGTACACGTACTCCGACGGATCGGTGTATCGGCCCGGCGGCAGCGGATGCTCGACCTGCTGCCTCTGCAGCTGATCCATCACCAGCTTCGCGTCGATGTAATGAACCGGATAGGTTTCGGCCTGCCCTTGCCGGCCTTCGTCCTTCAGGTTCGACGAGTCGAGATAGTTGCCGGGCGCGCTCGCGCAGGCCGACAGGAATGTCGTCATCGCGACGGCGAGCGCCAGCGGGCGCATGGGACGTTTCAGCATAGTTTTTGCAGCCATCCTTGAACCAGACGTTCGATCAATGAGTAGCTCTCGCGATAGTCGGCCTCGGGGCCGCCATGCGGATCCGCGATCTCGGCGTCCTCCCACTTGCCCAGCAGGTGGACCTTGCCGCGCGCGAACGGATCGACCGCCTCGACGGCCTTGATCTGTTCGCGCTCGCTGACGAGAATCAGGTCGGCGTCGCGCACGATCCGGCGCGACAGCCGCCGCGAACGGTGCGTCGTCGCATCGACGCCGCGCTCGGCGAGAAGTTGGCGCATCACCGGATCGATGCCGTCGCCGTCGTTGGCACGCACGCCGGCGGAGTGGAACGTCACGCGCGGGCCGCCACGCGACGCCGCGTGCGACTTGAACAGCAGTTCCGCCGCCGGGCTGCGGCAGACGTTCGCGTGACAGACGATCAGGATGTTGCGGAACATGGCGTCTCGATTCGGTAACGGGTAACGACGGGTAACGGCAACGCGCCGGTTACGCGTTCGCGCGCGCGGCGCCCGGCACGCGCGCGGCGACTGCCTGGCGCGAGCCGGGGCGGCCGATCGGGTGGTATTCGATGCCCTGCTCGCTCATCGTCTCCGGCTCGTACAGGTTGCGGCCGTCGAAGATGACCGGCGACTTCCACAGGCGGCCGAGCGCGACGAAATCCGGGCTCTTGAATGCCTTCCATTCGGTGACGATCACGAGCGCATCGGCGTCGCGCGCGGCCTGCGCCTCGTCGTCGACGAAGCTGAGGCGCTCGAGCCAGCTCGGGTGATCCGCGAGATCGAGCGCGAGCACGCGGCGCGCTTCCTGCTGCGCGACCGGGTCGTACGCGGCGATGCGCGCGCCGCGCGACAGCAACTCGGCGATCAGCTCGCGGCTCGGCGCTTCGCGCATGTCGTCGGTGTTCGGCTTGAACGCGAGACCCCAGATCGCGAACGTGCGACCGGTCAGGTCCTCGCCGAAGCGCGCGACGATCTTGTCGGCCAGCACGCGCTTTTGCGTCGCGTTCACCGACGACACGGCCTTCAGGATCTGCAGCGCCTGGCCGTGCTCGTCGGCGGTGCGGATCAGCGCCTCGACGTCCTTCGGGAAGCACGAGCCGCCATAGCCGCAGCCCGCGTACAGGAAGTGATAGCCGATGCGCGGATCGGAGCCGATCCCGCGGCGCACGGCCTCGATGTCCGCGCCGAAGCGGTCGGCCAGGTTCGCGAGCTCGTTCATGAACGAGATGCGCGTCGCGAGCATCGCGTTCGCCGCGTATTTCGTGAATTCGGCCGAGCGCACGTCCATGTACAGCGTGCGTTCGTGGTTGCGGTTGAACGGCGCGTAGAGCTTCTTCATCAGCTCGCGCGCGCGTTCGCCCGGCACGTCGTCGTCGCAGCCGATCACGATGCGGTCCGGCCGCGTGAAATCGTCGACCGCCGCGCCTTCCTTCAGGAATTCCGGATTCGACACGACCGAGAACATCGGCGCGTCGCCGCCGCGCTTCGCGAGTTCCTCGGCGACCGCCGCACGCACGCGCTCGGCCGTGCCGACCGGCACCGTCGACTTGTCGACGATCACCTTGAAGCCTTTCATATAGCGGCCGATGTTGCGCGCCGCCGCGAGCACGTACTGCAGGTCGGCCGAGCCGTCCTCGTCGGGCGGCGTGCCGACCGCGATGAACTGCACGTCGCCGTGCGCGACCGCGGCCTCGATGTCGGTCGAGAAGCGCAGGCGGCCGGCCGCGCGATTGCGCGCGATGACTTCCTTGAGGCCCGGCTCGTGGATCGGCACGCCGCCGTTGTTCAGGACGTCGATCTTCGCCTGATCGACGTCGAGGCAGAACACGTCGTGCCCGATGTCGGCGAGACAGGCGCCGGTGACAAGACCTACGTAACCGCTGCCGATGATAGTCAGATTCATGATGTGTCGGACCTCGTGACCAATGATTCGAAATTCGTGAAACCGGGGTGTCCGCGCGCGTTGCGCGTCAGTAAGCGTTGCTGCCGGTGAAGCCTTTCCAGAGCGTCAGCACGACGATCTTGATGTCGAGCCAGAACGACCAGTTCTGCATGTAGTACAGATCGAGCTTCACGCGTCCCATCATCTTCTCGATCTGGTCGGTCTCGCCGCGAAAGCCGTTGATCTGCGCCCAGCCGGTGATGCCCGGCTTGATCCGGTAGCGGAACATGTAGCCCTTCACCAGATCCTTGTAGATGTCGTCGTGCGCGAGCGCATGGGGCCGCGGGCCGACGACCGACATCTCGCCCTTCAGCACGTTGATGAACTGCGGTAGTTCGTCGAGGCTCGTGCGGCGCAGGAACCGCCCGACCGGCGTCACGCGCGTGTCGTTCTTGGTCGCCTGCGTGACCTGTCCCGCGACTTCGTGATGCACTTTCATCGAGCGGAACTTGTAGATCTCGAACTCGTGCCCGTCGATGCCCTTGCGCTTCTGGCGGAAGAACACCGGCCCGCGCGACGTGAGCTTGATCAGGCACGCGATCAGCACCATCACCGGCGCGAGCGCCGTGAGCGCCGCCAGCGCGAACAGCCGGTCGAACACGAACTTCGGCAGGATCCGCACGTCGGTGATCGGCGACGCCGCGAGGTTGATCGCCGGTACGCCGAGCACCTCGACCACTTCCTGGTTGAAGAACGACAGCGTGCGCACGTCCGGGATGAAACGGATATTCACGAAGTCGTGGCGGAACACCGTCACGATCTGGTGAATCCGGCGCTCCTCCGTGATCGGCAGCGTGAGCCACAGCTCGCTGATCGCGCGGCTGCGCACCAGCCACACCAGCGATTCGAACTGCCGCTCGATGCGCACGTCGTCGAGCGCGACTTCGCCCGGCGCTTCGCTTTCGTCGTATACGCACACCGGGTTGAAGCCCGCTTCCGGCCGCGAGCGCATCTGCGCGATCAGCCGCCGCGCCGCCGGCGTGCCGCCGACGATCGCGACCGCCTTCAGGTTGTAGCCGCCGCGGCGCAGTTGTCGCAGCACGACGTGCACGCAGGTCTTCGAGCCGGCGAGCAGCGCCATCGTCACGACTGCCCAGTAACCCAGCCACAGCCGCGACAGGTCGCCCGACTGGTGAAAGCTGAAGCTCATCAGGATGCCCGCGAGCTCGACCACCAGCCACGCGAACGCCACGCGCCCCACCAGCCCGACGAGACGCTTGCCGCGCCACGACTGGTAGATGCCGATGGCCGGAAAGAACACGACCACCAGCAGGCAGTCGAACAGCACCGTCGTGCGCTGCAGGTCGTTGAGCCAGATGCTGCCGCCGTGCAGCGCGGCGGCGATCAACGCCCCCAACACGACCATCGCGATATCGATGACTCTCGCCAGCACGCTCAACATGTCCGCTTCCTCTTTGAACAGGCGTTTGCCGAACAGCTCCTCGTGCAGCCCGTGCCGCACCTTCGATTCAAACGTTGCATGACGCTATTGAAGCGGTAAGAAAATCCCTTCTCAAGCGCACAAGTATTTCGAAAAATAATCGGAAATTCTTGCCGCGACATTCTCGAATTAATTCGGCACGTTTTCCCGAATCGATCGTGAATCGGGATTTTTTCGGAAACTTTACGGTTCCCGGCATCCCTTTACGGGAAAGGACTCCAGCGCGCTCACCCGAATTATTTTTTATTTTTTTATTTGCAGCGGATGCTATCGCGGAAAATTTTCCCGGATCCGTGCGCGACGAATATCTTGCAAAAGGTCCGGTTTTATTGTCGATTTACTTCATGCTACAAACAGGCACTGACTTCAATCGAGGAGAGTGTCATCATGAATGCTCCGGCCGTGGCAGCCGATACGCGCCCTTCTTCTTCCGCCGCCAGCGACGCCAGCCTGCGCGTCGCGGTGCAGCCGGTGATCCTTGCCGGCGGTTCGGGCACGCGTCTGTGGCCGATGTCGCGCGAACACTATCCGAAGCAGCTGATCGGCCTGCTCGGCGAGCATTCGCTGCTGCAATCCACCGCGCTGCGGCTCGACGGCCTCGCGACCGGTCATCCGCTGAACGACGACGTGCTGATCGTGTGCGGCGAGGATCACCGCTTCACGACCGCCGAGCAACTGCGCCTGACCGGCAAGCGTGCGTCGATCATGCTCGAGCCGCTCGGCCGCGACACCGCGCCCGCGCTGACGCTCGCCGCGCTGCGGATCGTCGCCGGCGGCGGCGATGCCGTGATGACCGTGATGCCGGCCGACCACGCGGTGGCCGACCAGCCGCGCTTTCATGCGGCCGTCGCGGCCGGCGTGCACTGCGCGGCCCAGGGCAAGATCGCGACGATGGGCATCGTGCCGGGCCGCGCCGAGACCGGCTACGGCTACATCCGCGTCGGCGCGCCGCTCGGCGATGCCGGCACCGGCAACCTCGACGTGCGCCGTCTCGACCGCTTCGTCGAAAAGCCGCATCTCGAACTCGCGCAGCAGTACGTCGCCTCCGGCGAATACTGGTGGAACAGCGGGATCTTCATCGTGCGCGCGTCGGTGTGGCTGAACGCGATCCGCCAGCTCGAACCCGAGATCCTCGCGGCCTGCGAGCAGGCCGTCGCACGCGGCAAGGACGACGGCGACTTCTTCCGCGTCGACCGCGACGCGTTCGCGTCCTCGCCGTCGAACTCGATCGACTACGCGGTGATGGAGCGGCTCGTGAACCTGCCGCAGCTGTGCGAAAGCGTCGTCGTGCCGCTCGACGCAGGCTGGTCGGACGTCGGCTCGTGGGACGCGATCTGGCAGATCCTGCCGAAGGACGATGCCGAGAACGTCGGCCGCGGCCACGTGCTGTTCGAGAATGCCGAATCGACCTTCGCGCATTCGGAAAGCCGGCTCGTCGCATGTGTCGGCACGCAGAATCTCGTCGTCGTCGAAACGCCCGACGCCGTGCTCGTCGCCGACAAGTCCTGCGTGCAGGACGTGAAGAAAATCGTCGGGCGCATCAAGGCCGAACGCGGCGCGGAAGCGACCGATCACCGCAAGGTCCATCGCCCGTGGGGGCACTACGACTCGGTCGACACGGGCGAGCGCTTCCAGGTCAAACGCATCGTCGTGAAGCCGGGCGCGCGACTGTCGCTGCAGATGCACCACCACCGCGCCGAGCACTGGATCGTCGTGCGCGGCACCGCGCGCATCACGCGCGGCGACGAAACCTTCCTGCTGTCCGAGAACGAATCGACGTACATCCCGCTCGGCGTGTCGCACCGTCTCGAGAACCCCGGCAAGATGCCGCTCGAGCTGATCGAAGTGCAGTCGGGCGCGTATCTCGGCGAGGACGACATCGTCCGCTTCGACGATACCTACGGACGCCAGTGACGCATGCCTGCCGGGCGCGCCGTCGCGGCGGTGCGCCCGGCATCACGGGCAATGGAAGCGACAAAAAACAACGCGCGGGCGCCGTGACACACGACGGCCCGCGCGTTTTCTTTTCGTGCGGACGACGATCAACCTACACGGTACGCGTATTCGCGGCGGTCCGACTGCACCGAGTCGTTGCGGCTCTCGGACAGCGCGCCCGCGCGACGCTCGGCGATGAAGCGCTTGATGTCCGACTCGGCCCGCGCCAGCGCGGACAGGCCGGCCAGCACCTCGCTTTGCGGCGCACGCACCGGTTCGTCGCTCGCACCGTGGCGATCGATCCACTGACGCGCCCAGTCGAGCGCGTACTGCTCGGCTTCCTCCGCATCGGTGAAGCGCGGGCCGATCAGGCCCGAGCGCTCGACGCGCCGATCGTCCTGCATGATCTCGGCCCACGCGCGATACATCAGGTTCTGCACCGGCTGCGCGCTGCCGCAGATCGTATAGCCGCGGTATTCATCGACTTGCGGCTCGGCCGCGGCAAAGCTCGCGGCGGACGGACGCCCGTGGCGCAGCCCCGCGGGCTGCGCGCCCGGGACCGCGAACGACGCTCCGGACGACGCGTGCGCGGCGTCGTTCGGCATCGCGGACAGCGTCGCGCCCTCGCCATCCCAAACGTTTGCGTGCGCGACCGGCAGTTGCCACGACTCGGGGTTCTGCCAGAACACGCCGCGCAGACGATCGTTGTCGGGCGCCGGCTCCGCACGGCATGCCGGCGCGACCGGCGCCGGCGGCGGCGGCACATACGCGAACGTGCGCCCGCTGAACTGGGTCAGCACGTCGATCATCTGCAGCAACGTGCCGTTCGCGAGCCACTCCTCGTAGCGGCGGCGGCACGTCGGCCCGGACGGATAGCGCCCGGGCAGTTTGGACCACGCTTCACCGGTCGTCAGGATCCAGAGGACCGCGTTGGCGACGACGCGCGGTTCCGCGCGTGGACGGCCTCGACGGTTCAGCCGAATCGGCTCGTCGGCGATCAGCGTTGAAAGACGAAACCACTCTTCATCGTTAAGCTCATCGAAGAACATAGTTGTTTCTCCACACAGCCAGGCCGGGGCTGCGATTGTCGGCGCCGCCGTCACGCATCGCGTCACGGGGCGGCCCGGTTGCACATTATGGTTATCCGCTTGTTGTGCATGCCGGCGCGACACCGCACTTTCACGGTGCCGCCATTCCCGGCAATGGCGCACAAATCACGGTCTCACTCCAATGTGGGAATTTTTGTGCACGAAGCATACCATCCTCAGGGTTTATCTCAATATGACAATGACTTAATGTTACGCACTGAAACAACCTGCCATGGATGCGCAATCCATTTACCGTTGAATTTTTTTACGCGATCGTTATGCGCAACGCTGGGAAGCCCCGTCTGGCGGGGCTCTGCGGGGTGCGGCCGCACCCCGCCCGGCAAGCGATCCGCCATGTTCCGACCCTTGCCGGCAACCACCCCGCGAATGCCCGGCCAAAATCGGTAAATCAGGGAAAATTTCGTAACAAGATATTCACGGATCGGTAAATCATTCAAATTGCCTTGAACCGAAATTTCTCCGTGCACAATCTTTTTATTGTTTCTCGGCGAGTAATGAAAGCGATCGGACAGGCGATGCACATTGTTTCCCGGCATGCAAGCGTGGACGGGCCTGTTACATCTTCGGCGGTAATGGGCAGGCGACAGCGGCCGGCGCGACGGTCGGGCGCCGCGTTTCGCGGCCGGACGACGTGCGATCCGCGCGATATGGAGCGCGGCGCCCGGCCGCGCGTCAGCGCAGATCGCCGGCCAGCGACGCGGCCACGTCCGCCGCGATGCGTTGCGGCGACACCGTATAGGCCGGGTGATCGCAGCCTATCGACAGCGTCGCGCCGTCCTTGAGCGCCGCGCGCATCGGCCCGCTCAGTTCGAAGCGCACGAAATGCACGGCCGAGGTCTTCTCCGCGTTGTCGCGGTCGAGATCCTCGTCGGCGATCGCATAGACGTCAGGGTGCCCGTCGACCCGCAGGTACACGCGATCCTCGACTCCGATCAGCCGCGCGAGCGCCGCGCGCCGCTCGGCTTCGTGCTCGTATTCGATCTGCAGCGTCGCCTTCAGGTTGGTGCCGTCGGGCACGAGCGGCAGATAGGCTTCCAGTTCGCCTTCGATGCCGGCCTCGTCGAAGATCTTCTCGATGTGCAGCATTTCCTGGATCTGGTAGCGGATCGTGGTCTCGTCCTCGAACAGGAGGCGCAGATGGTTGCCGAGCGCCACCGCGCGGCGGCGCTTGTGCGCGACGAGCCGCGCATGTTCGGTCTTGCGGATCTTCGCGTACGCTTCGAGCGTCAGCAGCGAGTCGCGGGTGAGCGTCATGGGATGTCCTCGGATAGCGTCGATGTCGTCGTGAAGCGGCCGGTTCAGATGCCGTACGCGCGGCGCAGCAGCGTCAGCGGATGCGCGAGCGGCGCGGCCGGCAACCCTTTCTCGTCGATGCCCTGCACGATGTGATGGCCGGCGAGCGCGCAGTCCGACGACACGAAATCCGGCTTCGCCTCGGCCATCGCCTTGAACACCGGCGCGCCGATCCGCATCGCGTCCGCATGGAAGGCCTTCTTCACGCCGAACGTGCCCGCGTGCCCGGAACAGCGCTCGACGACGTTCACGCGCGTATCCGGCACGAGCGAAAGCGTGTCGGCCGTCTTGCGGCCGATGTTCTGCACGCGCGCGTGGCACGGCACGTGATACGACACGGTGCCGAGGCCCTGCTTGAAATCGGTCTTCAGCAACCCGTCGCGATGCCGCGCGATCACGTACTCGAACGGATCCCAGAATGCATCGGCCACCGCCCGCACGGCTTCGTCGCCGGGGAACATCAGCGGCAGTTCGCTCTTGTACATCAGCACGCAGCTCGGGATCGCGCCGATCAGCGCATAGCCTTCGCGCGCATAGCGCTCCAGCACCGGCATGTTCGCGGCCTTCTTCGCGGCGACGCCCGCGAGATTGCCCTGCTCGAGCAGCGGCATCCCGCAGCACGCTTCGCGCGTGACGAGCTCGTACGGGATCTCGTTGTGCGCGAGGATCGCGAGCAGGTCGTGGCCGATGCCCGGCTCGTTGAAGTTCACGTAGCACGTCGCGTAGATCGCGACCTTGCCGGGCGTGCGTTCGCCGTCGCGCACCGGCGGGCCGTCCGAGCGCTTCGCCGCGCGCCGGAACTTGCGCGGCGCGAACTCCGGCAGCCATGCATTGCGATCGACGCCGAGCGCCGCTTCGAGCGCGTGGCGCGCGGGCGGCGTGCGATTGACCGCGTTCACCGTCTGCGTGACGATCGGAATGCCCGCGAAATGGCCGAGCGCGTCGGTGTTCGACAGCACCTTGTCGCGCAGCGGCGCTTCGCCGCGCTTGTAGCGCGCGGCCTTGCCGCGCAGCATCAGGTGCGGGAAGTCGACGTTCCATGCATGCGGCGGCACGTACGGGCATTTCGTCATGTAGCAGAGGTCGCACAGGTAGCACTGGTCGACGACCTTGCCGAACGCGTCCTTCGGCACTTCCTCGATGTCGCCCGTCGGCGTGTCGTCGACGAGATCGAACAGCGCGGGAAACGCGCCGCACAGCGACACGCAGCGCCGGCAACCGGCGCAGATGTCGAACACGCGCGTCATTTCCGCATCGATCGCGGCCTGGTCGTAGAACGCTTCGGACTGCCAGTCGAGCGGATGCCGGGTCGGGGCTTCGAGACTGCCTTCCTTGTGGGGCATGAGGCGCTCCAGCGTGGCGCGCATGCGCGCGAACGCGCCGCCCGCGCGGCGCGGGCAGCGATCAACGCACGGCCGGCCGCGGGACCTGCCCGGCCGGGCCGTGCGGCCTCGGGGCGACGCCCGCGTCAGTCGACGAGCGCGTCCAGCGCTTTCGTATAGCGGTTCGCGTGACTGCGTTCGGCCTTCGCGAGCGTCTCGAACCAGTTCGCGATTTCGTCGAAGCCTTCTTCGCGCGCCGTCTTCGCCATGCCCGGATACATGTCGGTGTACTCGTGCGTCTCGCCGGCGATCGCCGATTCGAGGTTCAGCCGCGACGAGCCGAACGGCAGACCCGTCGCCGGATCGCCGACTGCTTCGAGGTATTCGAGGTGACCGTGCGCATGGCCCGTTTCGCCTTCGGCAGTCGAGCGGAACAGCGCGGCGACGTCGTTCTGGCCTTCGACGTCGGCCTTCGAAGCGAAATACAGATAACGCCGGTTCGCTTGCGATTCGCCCGCGAATGCGGCCTTCAGATTCTCTTCGGTCTTGCTGCCCTTGAGTTGAGCCATGTGCGCCTCCGTTCGAGTCGGCGCGGCCGCGTGCGAAGCCGGGCCGATGATGGATATGGGGAACGATGCGTACGCCGGACACGCACGCTTCGTGCCTTTTAATCTAGGCGCTGGCGTTCGCATCCCCCAATAGGCTTTTTCAATCCGTCCGATAGCGGGGAGCCGGAATGAGGGACGGGTGGAGGCGGGGCGCTGGCGTCCGATGCGACGCGCGGTGTACGCACACCGGCGTCGCCCGTCTGCGTCACGCATCCGTCGCGCGCTTCAACAGCAATTCCCTTTCGCGCTCGTTGCGGGTCAATTCCGCCGCGCGGCGGAACTCGACCTTCGCCTCGTCAGCGCGGCCGAGCTTCGCGAGCAGGTCGCCGCGTACGCTCGGCAGCCAGTGATAGCGCGCGAGCGCCGGATCGTCGCGCAGCGCGTCGACGATTTCCAGTGCCGCGGCAGGCCCGAACGCCATCCCCACCGCCACCGCGCGGTTCAGCTCGACGACCGGCGACGGCGCGACTTCGGCGAGCGCGTCGTACAGCGCGACGATCTGCGCCCAGTCCGTTTCCGACGCGTGCCGCGCGCGCGCATGACACGCCGCCAGCGCAGCCTGCAACGCATACGGGCCGCGCACGCCGCCGAGCTTCGTCGCCCGCTCGAGCGCGGCGAGCCCGCGCCGGATCAGCAGCGGATCCCAGCGGGAGCGATCCTGGTCGAGCAGCAGCACGGGCCGCCCCTGCGCATCGGTCCGCGCATGCATGCGCGACGCCTGCAGCTCCATCAGCGCGACGAGCCCGAGCACCTCGCTCTCGTCCGGCGCAAGCCCGGCCAGCACGCGGCCGAGCCGCAGCGCCTCGTCGCACAGCGCCGGACGCGTCCAGTCGTCGCCCGCGGTCGCCGCATGGCCTTCGTTGAACACCAGGTAGATCACTTCGAGCACCGACGCGAGCCGCGCGGGCCGCGCGTCCGCGGCCGGCACCTCGAACGGCACGCGCGCCGCCGAAAGCGTGCGCTT
Source organism: Burkholderia sp. Bp8984 (assembly GCF_003853755.1). Taxonomy (NCBI): domain Bacteria; kingdom Pseudomonadati; phylum Pseudomonadota; class Betaproteobacteria; order Burkholderiales; family Burkholderiaceae; genus Burkholderia; species Burkholderia sp. Bp8984. The sequence continues at coordinate 26,556 of NZ_QTQN01000027.1, read as the reverse complement.
CGCGCGCACGATGCGCTGCGCGATCGTCGGCTCGGGCGACAGGAACGCACGCGCGATCTCGCTCGTGGTCAGCCCGCCGAGCAGCCGCAACGTCAGCGCGACGCGCGCATCGGTCGACAGCACCGGATGGCACGACGTGAAGATCAGCCGCAGCAGGTCGTCGCCGATATCGTCGTCGCGCGCATCGGCGAGCGCCTCCGCGATGTCGGGGACGACGTGCGCCTCGAGCGCGTCCATTTCATGGCCGAGCTGGTCGCGCTTCGCCGCATGCAGCGACTCCTGCCGCACCCGGTCGAGCGCGCGCCGCTTCACGGCCGTCATCAGCCACGCGGCCGGATTGTCGGGCACGCCGTCGACGGGCCAGTGCTCGAGCGCCGCGACGAGCGTGTCCTGCGCCAGTTCCTCGGCCACGCCGACGTCGCGCACCACGCGCGCGGCGCGCGCGATGATCTTGGGCGCCTCGATCCGCCAGACCGCTTCGATCGCACGGTGAGTCGCCTCACGCGTCACGACGCTTGCCCCTGGGCGGACACATCGAGCGGCATGGCCATCAGTTCCCATGCGTGGCCGTCCGGATCGTCGAACCCGTGGCCGTACATGTTCGGATACTCGCGCGGCGCTTGCGGCGCGGACCCGCCGGCCGCGAGCGCCTTCGCGACGATCGCGTCGACCTCGGCGCGGCTGTCGCACGACAGGCACGACAGCGCCTGCACCTGCGTCGCCGGATCGACGATGGTCTTGCCGGTGAAGGTCTGGAAAAACGGCCGCACGAGCAGCATCGCGAAAATCGTGTCGCTGATCTTGATGCAGGCAGCCTGATCGTTGGTATAGGCCGGTACGACTTCGAAACCGAGTGCCTGGTAGAACGTCTTCGAGCGCGGCAGGTCGGCCACGGGCAGGTTGATGAAAACCATCTTGTGCATGACGGGTGCTCCGGTGAGATTGGCTTGGGGTGGAGTCAGGCGTGGCCGTGCCCGACATTGAGTTCGCGGAACCGCTCGACCGCCTCGCTGGGCGTCAGGTCGTCGAGTTCGAACAGCGGCCGCACCTCGATCTCGCAGTCCATCTCCGCACCGAACGGCGCGGGAAACCGGCGCGTCCATTCGAGCGCCTCGTCGCGCGAGCGCACCTGGATCAGCGTATAGCCGGCAATCAGTTCCTTCGTCTCCGCGAACGGGCCGTCGACCACCGTGCCCTTGCCACCTGAGTAGCGCACGCGCCAGCCGCGCGCGCTCGGCCGCAGGCCGTTCGCATCGAGCAGCACGCCGGCCTTGGCCAGCTCCTCGTGATAGACCGTCATCGCCTCGACCAGCCGGTTGTCCGGCAATGCGTCGGATTCGCTGACGGCGTTCGCCCGGATCATGATCATGAATCGCATCGTTCACTCCTTGTCATCGGTGGAAAGGGGCGTCCGTTCGTCGGCGCCTTATCCCTACGACGGGCGGCAGACTGCCGGATCGACGTACGGCGCGACGAATCCGGGTTAACACCGAGCCGTGGCCGTCACAGGAAGCACGGGCCGACCGCGCGCACTTCGACCGTGCACCATTGCGCGGCCGGGCACTGGCGCGCGATCGCGATCGCTTCCTCGCGCGTGTCGACGTCGACGATGAAGAACCCGCCGACCATTTCCTTCGCCTCGGCGAACGGGCCGTCGACGAGGCGCGTCTCGCCGTCGCGCACCTGCACACGCGTCGCGCGCTCCGAGCGCTCGAGCGACTCGACGCCGCGCAGCACGCCGCGCGCCTTCAGCGTCTGAGCGAAATCGACCATCCGCGCGTACAGCGCCTGCCCCTCCTCGAGCGTGCGTTCGGCGCGCTGGCCGGTCGGTTCGACAATCAACAGCATGTAGGACATGGAACTCTCCAGTGGGGGGCCGTGCGCAAGAAGCGTTCGGATCGCAGGCCGGAATGACACGTCAGATGCGAAGCGTAACAGCCGCGGGCGGCCCTGCCGTCATCGTTGGCCGTTCGACACTGGCCTGATGGCCAATTCGATCGCAGCACGCGATTTTGCCGTCAAGATGCTTGCCCGAACCTTCGAATTTTCTTCCTGTGGAGCACTCCATGTCACGCCTGCCGCCGCCGCTCGCGCTCGCCGCATCGCTCGCCCCGCTTGCCTCGTTTGCCTCGTTTGCCTCGTTTGCCTCGTTTGCCTCGTTTGCCTCGTTTGCCTCGTTTGCCTCGTTTGCCGCATTTGCCGCATTTGCCCTTTCAGCGCCGGCCGCCACCGCCGCCACCACCGCCGCCGCCACCGCGCCTCCGGTCAGCGCGGGCTGCGGCGGCCCCACGACGGCAATCGCCGACCTCCGGCATTCCGGCGGCCGGTCGCCGCTGGCCGGGCGCTCCGCGTCGATCGAAGCGATCGTCACCGCGGCATTCGGCGGCGCCGACGGCTTCGGCGGATTCTTCGTCCAGCAGGCGGATGCGCAGCGGCGCCACCGGCCGGGCGTCCCGGAAGGCCTGTTCGTCTACGCGCCGCACGCGCGTGTCCGCCCGGGCGAACGCGTGCACGTCACCGGCAGGATCGAGCAGAAGTACGGCCGCACGCAACTGGCTCTGTCGGGCCGCGTGGCCGTCTGTGCGCGCGGGCAGACCGTCACGCCGGCCGCGCTCGTGCTGCCGGTCGACAGCGAGTCAGTATTCGCCGCGCATGAGGGCATGCGCGTGCGCTTTCCGCAAACGCTGACCGTCAGCGATACCTACGACCTCGGCCGCTACGGCAGCATCGTGCTCAGCCACGGTCGCCTCTACATGCCGACGCACGTGGTGCCGCCGGCCGACGCCGCCGCGCAGGCGGCGGCCAATGCCCGCAACCGCATCGTGCTCGACGACGGTTCGAGCCGCGTGAACCCCGCGACCGCCCGCTATCCGCCGCCTGCGCTGGGCGCCGCCAACACGCTGCGCGCGGGCTACACGGTGCGCGGCGTCGAAGGTGTGCTCGAGCAGCGCTACGGCACGTGGCGAGTGCAGCCCGTGCCGGCGTCGGCGCCGGTCTTCGACGCCGCATCGAATCCGCGGACCGATGCACCGCCGCGGCATCCGCAAGCCGACGTGCGGATCGCGTCGTTCAACGTCTTCAACTATTTCAACGGCGACGGAAGCGGCGGCGGCTTCGACGACCCGGCCAATCGCGGCGCGAAGACGCCCGCCGTCTTCGCCCGCCAGGAAGCGAAGATCGTCGCCGCACTGCGCGCACTGCGCGCCGACGTGATCGGCCTGATGGAAATCGCGAACAACGGCCACGGCCCCGCGAGCGCCGTGCAGCGTCTCGCGGCGCGGCTCGGCGACGGCTGGCGCGCGGTCGACCCCGGCACGGCGCGACTCGGCCGCGATGCGATCGCGGTCGCGTTGCTGTACGACAGCCGGACGATCGAACCCGTCGGGCGCGCCGCGACCGTCGCGCTCGACGGCGGCAATCGCCCACCGCTCGCGCAGACGTTCCGGCGCATCGGCGGCACCCGCGCATTCACGGTCGCGGCCAATCACCTGAAATCGAAGAACTGCCCACGTGCGACCGGCCCGGATCTCGACCAGTCGGACGGTCAGGGCTGCTGGAACGCGACGCGCACGCGTGCGGCCGAACGCATCGCCGCGTGGCTCGCCACGTCGCCGACCGGCGCCCCGGCCGACGGCGTGCTGCTGATCGGCGACCTCAACAGCTACGCGAAGGAAGACCCGCTGCGTGCGCTCGAATCGCGCGGCTACACGAACCTCGTCGCCCGCTTCGCCGGCAACGCCGGCTACAGCTACGTATTCCGCGGCGAAGCGGGCAACCTCGATCACGCACTCGCCACGTCGCCGCTCGCCGCGCGCGTGAAGGCCGTGCATGCGTGGCACATCAATGCCGACGAACCGGTCGCGCTGCAATCCGTGCCCGATTACAAAACCGCGGCGCAACGGGCGGCCTATTACGCACCCGATGCCTATCGCTCGTCGGATCACGACCCCGTCGTCATCGACCTCGCGTCGGACGAAGGCGCCACCTGAGCCATCGCGGGCACAAACCGTGCTCCATCAAGAGACGGGCGATTAGTGCAATTGCATCAGCATGATGCGTGCAACGGCACTATTTACCTGGCGCATCGGGCGACGCCATATTTACCGGACTTTCACGTCGCGCCAACGGCTTGCTGGTCGCTTCGCCCCAAAGCGCGAAATTTTTTCAACCGCCGCCCCGCCCCATTGCGCGGGGCTTTCCGGGAAATTTGCCGGCGAATTGAAAATTTGTCTCGAAACTCAATTGGCTGATGTGAATCACATTGGTTGCTGGGATTCGTCTTATCTTCAAATTGGCCTGCAAATCAAATCGAAGGAGGATAAACACCATGGCGCTCACCGACTCGATCGAACACAAGCTGGACCGCGGCCTGTCCGACATCCGTCGCACCGGCCGGCGCGTGGGACGCACGACGCGCTCGGCGGCTCGCGACCTGCATGCGGACGTGTCCGACGATCTGCGCGGGCTGGTCGATGAACTGGAAGACCTGCTGAAGAACGACGGCGACGGCGATATCGCCGCGTTGCGCAAGCGCGTGCAGGCGCGGCTCGACGAAGCGCGCAGCACGCTCGACTACGCGTCGGGCACCGCGGTCGCGCGGCTGCGCGATTCGGCCGAACGCGTATCGCAAGCCGTGCACGACAATCCATGGCAGACCGCAGGTGTCGTCGCGGGCCTCGCGTTCGTCGCCGGCCTGCTCCTTTCCCGCCGTTGAACGGGGCGATCACCCCGTCCTTCCTCACCCCGACAACGAAGGAGAAACGCCATGCAGAAGTCCCTCGCCCTGAAAGCCGCCGCCGCCGTCATGCTCGCCAGTCTCGCACTTGCCGGCTGCACCACCACCCCCAACAAACCCGACAACGCGTCGGCCAGCGCGTCGAAACGCGAGTCGATCGACGCGAGCGTGAACGCGACGTTGTCGCGCCTCTATTCGACGGTGCCGGGCTCGCGTGAACTCGTCGCGAAATCGCGCGGCGTGCTCGTGTTCCCGAACGTGCTGCAGGCCGGCCTCATCGTCGGCGGCCAGTCCGGCAACGGCGCGCTGCGCGTCGGCGGCAGCACCGTCGGCTACTACAACACGTCGTCGCTGTCGGTCGGCCTGCAGGCCGGTGCGCAATCGAAGGCGATCGTGTTCCTGTTCATGACGCAGGATGCGCTCGACTCGTTCCGCAAGTCCGAAGGCTGGTCGGCCGGCGCCGACGCCTCCGTCGCGGTCGTGAAGATGGGTGCGAACGGCGCGATCGACTCCAACACGGCCACCGCACCGGTCGAGGTGCTGGTGCTGACCAACGCGGGCCTGATGGGCGATCTGTCGGTCAGCGGCACCAAGGTCACCCGGCTCCACATCTGACGATGCGGCACGGCCCCCGGGCCGGTTCGCTTCCCGGCAACGCCGCGGCCCCGGCCGCGGCGTTTTCTCGTGCGCCGCGCGCGGCGGGTATGATGGCGGCACCTTTGCGGGCATACTGCCGATCGGGCCGCCCTGCCGCGCTGCGCCGCGACATCCGTGACGTTCGCGAGCCGATCGCGCCCGAGGCAACGAAATTCAATCAAACCAGGCATCAATCTGCGCGAACCATCCATGGATAGCGGACACGATCACCAAAAATTCTTCTATTTCCTGCTGTTCGCGGTCACCGTCGGACTGTGCTGGATACTCGCGCCGTTCTCCGGCGCCGTCTTCTGGGGCACCATTCTCGCGATCCTGTTCCAGCCGGTGCAGCGCTGGCTCGCCGCGCGCTTCGGCAAGCGGCGCAACCTGGCCGCGCTCGTGACGATGTCGCTGATCATCCTGATCGTGATCCTGCCGCTCGTGTTCGTCATGGCGACGCTCGTGCAGGAAATCGCGTACGTGTACCAGGAACTGAAGAGCGCGCAGCCGAATTATTCGCAGTACTTCCATGACATCATTCATGCGCTGCCGACGTCGATCCAGAACCTGCTGCAGAAATACGGGCTGACCAACATCCCCGGCATCCAGAAGAAGCTGACCGACGGCGCCGCGCAGATCAGCCAGTTCGCGGCGACCCAGGCGCTCAGCATCGGCCAGAACACGTTCCAGTTCGTCGTCAGCTTCGGCGTGATGCTGTACATGGTGTTCTTCCTGCTGCGCGACGGCGGCGAGATCGGCCGCCGCGTGCGCCGCGCGATGCCGCTCGACGAAGAGCACAAGAACCTGCTGCTCGCGAAGTTCACGACGGTTGTGCGCGCAACCGTGAAGGGCAACATCGCGGTCGCGCTCGTGCAGGGCGCGCTCGGCGGCCTGATCTTCTGGATCCTCGGGATCGAGGGTGTCGTGCTGTGGGGCGCGCTGATGGCGTTCCTGTCGCTCCTGCCGGCGATCGGCGCGAGCCTCGTGTGGGTGCCCGCCGCGCTCTACTTCCTCGCGATCGGCGCGATCTGGAAATGCGTGATCCTCGTCGCGTTCTGCGTCGGCGTGATCGGCCTCGTCGACAACCTGCTGCGCCCGATCCTCGTCGGCAAGGACACGAAGATGCCCGACTGGGTCGTGCTGATCTCGACGCTCGGCGGGATGGCGCTGTTCGGCATCAACGGCTTCGTGATCGGGCCGCTCGTCGCTGCGCTGTTCATGGCGAGCTGGGACATCTACGCGCGCGCCGAACAGGGGGAGTGACGCCGCGCGTCACGGATGACGAATCCTGATCACGACGGGCGCCACGGCGCCCGTTTCCATGTCCGGCCCCGCGATCGTCAGCACGCCGCCATACGGCCCGACACGATGCGCGCGCCCCGCTTCCAGCGGCACGGCTCGATCGTCGCGCGCATCGTGCCAGATTGCGCGAACCGCCGCGCCCGCAGGCTGCGAAAGCGGCTGGCCGTCCGGCCCCACGAGCGCCAGATGCGCACCGGGCAAGCGCCGGCCATGCGCATCGAAGCGGAGTGCCGCCGCGCTCGCGCTGCCCGACGCCCCGAGCGACGGCGTGTCGAATGTCACGTCGTACCGATCGACGAGCGCGCCGGTGAAGCGCACGATGCCAGCCGCGCCCGCGTGCCCGGCCGCACCGGCGCTCGACACTGCGAGCGCGATGCCGATCCCCGCTGCCGCCATCCGCGCCCGGACACCGATGCGCCGCTTCGTTCGATCGCGCGCCGCCGTCGGTGCCGCCCATGTCGTCTTCATCTGCATGTTCCGCCTCCCTTCCCGCTTCTCGCCGCGCAAATGAAAACGGCGGCGTGACGCGCAGGTCACGCCGCCGCTTGCCGGCAATTACTTTAGGGAGAGCGGCCGGAACAATAAATGAGACAAGTCCTAAACTGATACCGGAATATTCGGACTCAATGCGCGCGAGCGCGACGGCTCATGCGTCCGGATCGACGCGCAGCACGAGCTTGCCGCGATGGTCGCCGTCGAACAGGCGGTTCAGCACGTCGGGGGCGTTTTCGAGCCCGTCGGCGACGGTTTCCTCGGCCTTGAGCCGGCCGTCGCGCAGCCATCCCGCGAGCGTCTGCACCGCTTCGCGGCTCTTGCGGTAGTCGAGGATCAGGAAGCCGCGCATCGTGATCCGCTTCGAGATCAGCACGCCGACGTCGTCCGCCGCGCGGCCGCTGTTGTAGTTCGAGATCACGCCGCACAGCGCGACGCGCCCGCCGATCACCATCCGCGACAGCACCGCGCGCATCACCTCGCCGCCGACGTTCTCGAAGTTCACGTGCACGCCGTCCGGCGTCGCCGCCTTCAGCTGCTCACGGAAATCGTCGGCCTTGTAGTCGACGGCCGCGTCGAAGCCGAGCGTCTCGGTCAGGTAGCGGCACTTGTCCGCGCCACCCGCGATGCCCACCACGCGCGCACCGTGGATCTTGCCGATCTGGCCGGCGATCGAGCCGACCGACCCGGCCGCCGCCGACACGACGAGCGTCTCGCCAGGCTGCACCGGCGCGATGTCGGTCAGCCCGTAGTACGCGGTCAGGCCGCTCATCCCGCACGCGCCGAGCAGCGTCGGCAGCGGCAGGCCCGACTGCGCGGGCAGCTTCACGAGTTGCGCGGCCTGGTCGGCCGGCACCCGCGCATAGTCCTGCCAGCCGAGCAGCCCCTGCACGAGATCGCCTTGCGCGAACCCCGCGTGGCGCGACGCGACCACGCGCCCGATGCCGAGCGCACGCATCACTTCGCCGATCGCGACGGGCGGCAGGTATTGCGGCACGTCGCTCATCCACACGCGGTTGGTCGGATCCATCGACAGATACAGCACACGCACGAGCACGTCGCCGTCGGCGAGCGCCGGCACCGGCGTTTCGACGAACGAAAAGTGTTCGCGGCCGACCCGGCCTTCCGGGCGTGTCTTCAGCAGCAGCTGGCGGTTCACGGGTGTCGACACGATGTTCTCCTCCGGTTGTGTTTATCGATGCGCGTCAAACTGCGCACATGCCGCCGTCGATCACGAGTTCGGCGGCCGTCACGAAGCGGCTTTCGTCGGATGCCAGATAGACGGCCGCATGCGCGACGTCGTCCGGTTCGCCGAGCCGGCGCAGCGGAATGCCGCGTGCGAGCTTGCGCGTCGCATCGCGTTCGCCGAGCGACTGGAACAGCGGCTCGACGATCCCCGTGCGAATGAACGCCGGGTGAATCGAGTTGCAGCGCACGTCGAGCTCGCGGCGCGCGCAGTCGATCGCGACCGACTTCGTCAGCGACGCGACCGCGGCCTTCGACGCGTTGTACGCGGTGAAATCCGGCTCGACCTTGAACGCGGCCACCGACGAGATGTTGATGATCGATGCGGGATGGCTCTCGGCCAGATACGACAGCGCATGCTTGCAGCCGAGCACGATGCTCTCGACGTTGACCGCCATCACGCGCCGCCATTCGTCCAGTTCGATCTGCGCGGGCGAGCCGATCGAGCCGACACCCGCGTTGTTGACGAGCACCGACAGCCCGCCCATCGCATCGACCGCCTGCGCGAGCAGCGCTTGCCAGCGCGCTTCGTCGCGGACGTCCTGCGTCGCGGCAAACGCGACCGGCGTCGCGTGGCCCGCGTTGAGTTCGTCGGCGAATGCATCGAGCACCGCCGCGTCGGCAACGTCGGTCAGGAACACGCGCGCGCCCTGCTCGACCATCCGGCGCGCGATCGCGCGGCCGAGGCCGCCGGCGGCGCCCGTGATGTACGCGCACTTGCCTGCGAGGCGCGTGGAAACGATTGTCATGGGACCTGCTCCTGTCGTGAGTCGTCGCGGCGGACCGGTGCCGCGACGGCGGTTGCCGTGCGCCGGCCGACGGCCGCGCGGTATGCGCGAGTATAGCGAGCCGGCCGCACCGGGCCGGACGAATCCGGCGGCCGGCCGCTGCCGGCCCCGCTCGAACGAACGCCAGCGTACGCGATTGCCGCCAATCGATGAAATGAATCTTCGTAATGCCCGGTCATAGACATCACTCATGACCTTCGGATCCGCGGGCGGCGGGACGGGCGGGCGGACGGGCGGACGGGCGGACGGGCGGGCGGGCGGGCACAGCAACAGCACAGCACAGCACAGCCGATCATCGCCGATGTCGGCTCGATAACGATCGGGAAACGGCTTTTGACAATAACCAAGAAGGAATGGGACGGGACTCGGGGGGCCACCGCCGCGGCGACGACCGCATCCGGCACCGGCGCACCGACGCGCGGCAACGAACAGCCGTCAGAACCCGTCGCCGGACGTGCGCATGAACGCGCAGAACTGCGGGGAATGCGTGTCGATCATCTGCTGGAACGGTGCGCGATGCCCGTACGCGATGCCGGACACGAGGAGCAGGCAGACGGCCGCGATGCGCGGCGAGAACGCGCGCTTGTGCGCCCGCCGGTAGGCGCGCAGGAACACCAGCGCGACCAGCGCGCCGAGCAGCCAGCCGACGACGACTTCCGGGACCGTGTGCGAATGGTCGAACACGCGCGCGACGCCCGTCAGCGCGCCGACGACGAGACCGGCCGCCACGCCCGGCTCCTTGCCCGGACGGAATGCCTGCCACAGCATCGACAGCGCGACGGTCCACACGGACGTCGACAGCATCGTATGGCCGCTGATCACGCGGAAATCGAACTGCGGGATCTCGACCCCGCAGCCCGCATAAAGAATCTTGGTCGCCCCGACCAGGCTCATGCCGGCCGCGAGCAGCACGATCCAGCGCACCGCGAGCCGCCAGTTGGACAGCGCGAGCCAGACGGCGCAGGTCAGCGCGACCGGCAAGGTCAGCGCGGCATCGCCGATGTTGCTGATTTCACTCCACATGACGGACGTCGAACGGCTGGCAAAAGGCGCAGTTTAACGCAGGCGCGCCACGCGCCTGTTTCAGCCTGTGACAAGCTGTATCAGCCCGCGACACCCGTGATCAGCAGCAGGTTCGTGCCGGTTATGACGGCGAACAGTACCCAGGCGGCGGCCTGCATCCCGCGACCGATCGCATGCTCGCCCATCGTGTTGCGATCGCTGACCGACCGGATCAGCGGCCACATCGCGAACGGCAGCTGCAGGCTCAGCAGCACCTGGCTCCAGACGAGCAATTGCCCGACCGAGTTTTCGCCGAGCCACAGCACGCCGATCAGCGCGGGCACCAGTGCGAGCCCGCGCGTGATCAGCCGGCGCTGGTAGCAAGGGATTTTCGTATGCAGGAAGCCGTCCATGATCACCTGGCCGGCGATCGTGCCGGTCAGCGTCGAGCTTTGCCCCGACGCGAGCAGCGCGATGCCGAACAGCAGCGCGGCCGCGCCGCCCGCGATCGGCGTGATCAGCCGGTACGCCTGTTCGATGTCGGTCACGTCGTGCTGGCCGGTCGCATGGAACGCCGCGCCCGCGACGACCAGGATCGCCGCATTGACGAGCATCGCGACGAACAGCGACACGCAGGTGTCGATGCGCACCAGCGCGAGCGTGTCGCGGATCAGGCCGCGCGCGCCGCCGACGACATGGCGCGTCTGCACGACCGACGAATGCAGATACAGGTTGTGCGGCATGATCGTCGCGCCGACGATGCCGAGCGCGAGCACGATCGCGTCCTTGCGGTCATGGCCCGGATTGCCCGGCACGAGCCCCTTCGCGACCGCATGCCAGTCGGGCGGCGTGATCGCGACCTGCGCGACGAAGCAGAACGCCATCGTCGCGATCAACCCGAGCACGATCGCCTCGATCTGCCGGACGCCCTTGCCCTGCAGCCCGAGCACGATCACCGTGTCGAGCGCGGTCAGCACGATCCCCCACGCGAGCGGCACGCCGAGCAGCAGCTTGAACGCGAGCGCGCAGCCGAGCACTTCGGCGATGTCGCACGCGATGATCGACACCTCGGCGGTCACCCACTGCACGATGCGGCCGAAGGTGCCATAGCGGTCGTAGCTGGCCTGCGCGAGATCCTTGCCCGCGACGAGGCCGAGCCGCGCGGCGAGCATCTGCAGGAAGATCGCGGCGAGGCTCGAGAACGCGACGACCCACAGCAGCGAATAGCCGAATTGCGAGCCGGCCTGGATGTCGGTGGCCCAGTTGCCGGGATCCATATAGCCGATCGCGACCAGCAGGCCCGGGCCGAAGAAGCGCTTGAGCTTCATCCAGCGCGACGCGCCGGCGTCGATCGTGATGCTGCCCTTTACTTCCGACGGGCAGAAGGGGGCTGTGGCGGTAGTGGGAAGCAGGGGCATGGAAACCGGGGATCGTGATCGCGACACGGTGATTTTACGTTCATCCGCCCCGCTTTCTCCCGCGCATCGCCGCGCACACCCCGGCTCGCCCGCTCGCCGTCGGCAGTCGCGAGCCGCGGCGCGGGCTGCCGATCGGCCTGCGGGTGCGGCGTCCCGGCACCGTTCGTCAGGATCCGCTCGCGCTCGGCGACGCGAAATTCGGTCGGCGACACCAGCAGGCGCTGGCGAAACAGCTTGGCCAGACGCTCGCCGCTGCCGAAGCCCGTGCGCCGCGCGACCTTGTCGGCCGGCAGCGTCGTGTGGACCAGCATGTGGCAGGCGCGCTCGAGCCGCACGTGCTGCACGAACTCGGTCGGCGTCACGCCGATTTCCTTCTTGAAGCGCCGCAGGAAATTGCGCTCGCTCATCGCGACCGTCTGCGCGACTTCCGCAACCGAAATGCGGTTCGCGCTCTGCGCGCGCAGCCGCTGCACCGACATCCGGATCGACGGGCTCGCGCTCAGTTCGCGAAACGCCCACATCGACTGCGCATAGCGCTGCTCGACCGGCTGCATCAGGTTGCTGGCGATCTCCTGTGCGGCGCTGTCGCCGAGATCGGCGCGGAACATGTCGAGCACGGTCGCAAACACGTCGGCCTCGCCGGCCTGCAGTTCGATCGTGGCCGCCGCACCGCGGGCGCGATCGGTTCGCGCGCGATCGGCTTCCGTCTGCCGCTGCGACGCGGCGAGCGTCGACAGGCCCATCGCATCGACGATCCAGCGCGCATGGCGGCGGATGTCGCTCAGGCGGCGCCGCAACGCATCGTTCCAGTTGATCGACGCGCGCTCACCATGAAGATGAAAGAACGCGTGTGCACGATGGCCATGCTCGTCGCCGAGCGAATCGGCGGCGATCTGCACACCGGACGACGACTGCAGCAAGCCCCCCTTTTCGGATACGTACTTCAGCTGGTAATCCGCATTGAACGCGTTCAGGCGATTCGCCAGGTTGAAGGCCTCGCTCAGACGCGCGGCCTCGGCCAAGGAAAACCCCGTACTCAAATAGATTACGACCCACCTCTGATCTGCTGCTTCCACTGGCCAAGCCCCCGGACTGTTTCGACTTCTTTTAATTGCCGTCGAACTGTCAGGCTTATATTTGGTTTGAACACGTGCGACAGGGACGGCTATCTCGAAATATGAAGCGACGGCATCTTAGCCGAACTAGCCGAACGGGTCGTCTCTTTGTCACGAAATGGCCGACCGGGACAGCATGATGGCGGATTTTTACAGGCTATCGCCGACCGATGATCTGGCCGCGCGGAAATGCGCGTGTCGACGGGCGGACTCGGATCGTGACGCCTGCCTCGTATCGCGCATCGGCTCCACGCACGCTCGCGTAGCGGGACGATCGTCATCGGCATGCATCGGACGGCATCGGTCGCCGGTACAACGCGCACCCGCGTTCCGTTGTTCGCGCATCCATTAGAATCGCCCCACCGCCCACCACGCCGCCTTCGTCCGTGCCCGCCGACCATCGTCTCGACCTGAACCTGTTCCGCGTGCTCGATGCGGTCTACGTGCACGGCGGCATCGGCGCGGCCGCCCGTGCGCTGCACCTGACGCAGCCGGCCGTCACGCATGCGCTCAACCGGCTGCGCGCGCATTTCGACGACCCGCTGTTCGTGCGCCAGGGCAACCGCGTCGTGCCGACCGAGCGCACGCGCGCGATCATCGCGGACGTGCAGCTTCACCTCGCCGGCCTGCAGCGCGCCGCGCGCGACCCGGCGGCATTCGACCCGGCGACGCTCGACCTGAGCATCGCGGTCGGCATTCGCGACGTGCTCGAATCGATCGCGCTGCCGCAGATCGTCGCCGCGTTCGCCGGCGCAGCGCCGGGCCTGCGATTCGTGAGCCGCCGCGTCGCGGTGCACGACATCGAACGCGAACTCGCGTCGGGCAATCTCGATCTGGCCGTCGATCGACGCGTGCAGACCGGCCCGCGCATCGTGACCGAGCACCTGCTCGACGATTCGCTCGTCGTCGCGATGCGGCACGATCATCCGTTGGCCGGTGGTCCGCTGCGGCGCGGCGACTATTTCGCCGCGCGGCATGTCGCGGTGTCGTCGCTCGGCGAACCGCAATCGCTCGACGTGCTGCTCGGCAACGACGGGCGCTTCCGTCACATCCAGCTCGTCTGCCAGCATTACTTCGCCGCCTGCCAGATCGCCGCGGCGGGCGACCTGCTGCTGACGCTGCCGCGCACGTATGCGCTGCGCATGGCGGCGATGCTGCCGATCGCAGTGCAGCCGCTGCCGCTGCGGCTCAAGCCGTTTCCGCTGCTCGCGTACTGGCACGAGTCGCGCGAGACCGACCGCGCGCACCAGTGGGTGCGCGAACGCGTCGCCACGCTCGTGCGCCGGAGTGCCGGCGTCGCCGGCTGATCCCGGCGAGCCCCGTCGACGCGCGTGGCGCCCGCGTTTTTCGTCGAGACGGTATGCTGACGGCTCGCACGCCGCGCATCGTCGCGGCCGCCTCTTACCCGCTTACCGGAGACTTGCCATGCCGCTCATCCACGCTGCCGCCACCCTCGCCGCCGACGCGCCCGACTACGTCGTCCAGCTGCAGGCCGGCACGCACGCGCTGACCGGCGACGAAGCGCCGCGCGAAGGCGGACAGGCCCTCGGGCCGGCGCCGTTCGAGTTCGTGCTGGCCGGCCTCGCGCAATGCACGGCCGCGACGCTGCGCATGTACATGCAGCGCAAGACGTGGCCGGCCGCGCGCATCGACGTGCGCACCGAACTGCATGCCGATCGTGAAGGGCAGCAATACGTGCGCCGCGTCGTGACGCTCGACGGCCCGCTCGACGACGCGCAGCGCCAGCGGCTCGCGGAAATCTGCGAGAAGACGCCGGTGACGCTGTTCATCAAGCGCGGCACGCGCATCGAAACGACGCTGAACTGACGGGCGGCGTACCGCGCCGCACGCGATCGCCGCGTCACAAGCAAAACGGGCGGGCCGCGCGCGATGCGCGGCCCGCCCGTTTGCGGATGTCGTCCGGCGCTCAGAGTCCGAGCGCGGACAGGTCCAGCTTGCCGTCCTTCACCGGCGGACACCAGAAATACGCGCCCGTCAGCGGTCGCGTGAAGCGGAACAGGCCGTCGACGATGCCGTCGTCCGCGCCGCTCATCCGGCGCATCTGCACGTCGAACGCGCGGAACGAACGGCCGAACGCGACGAAGTAGAGCCCCGCGCGGCGCGCATCGGACCACGGCGACGAACGGCGCAGCATGAATGCCTCCGGCTCGAAGCTCTCCTGCGCGGTGCGCTTCACGTGCGCGAACTCGGGCGCGTCGTCGAGTTCCTCGTTGTCCGAGCGGCGGCGGCCGATGATGTGATCCATGTCGCCCGACGCAATGCGCTCCATCTGGTCGAAGTCGTGCAGCCATTGCTGAACCGCGACGAAGCTCGAACCGTCGAGCCCCGCGCCCTGCCCCGTGACGACCGACGCGGCCAGCGCGTCGTCGCCGGTCGGGTTCTCGGTGCCGTCCTCGTAACCCGACAGGTCGCGATCGGTCGAATAGCGGAACCCGTCGACCGCGTCCTGCAGCACGAACGCCGGCGCGAGCGCCCGCTCGATCGCCCGCGCGCGCAGCACGAGTGCGCCGCGATCGTCGCCGCGCAGCCAGACCCAGACGTCGGCCGGCGTGATCGGCAGCGTACGGTCGTTCACCGCGAACGCCGGGTATTCGGTGAGCCCCGGAACCGGGCGGCCGAGATGCGCGGCCAGCGCCTGCCCGAAGCCTGCGACCGCGTCGCGCCCGTCGATGAGCTCGCGCAATGCCGCGAGCGCCGCGGCCACATTGACGTTGTTCGAAATCGTGAAAGTGAGGTATCGGGCCGCCGTGTCGATCGGAGCCAGGATGCCTTGCTGAACGTCGCTCATCGTTTCCTCAGGAGTGTATCGGGGTGAATCCGCGGGGCCGCAGCGGCCGGCGCGCAACGGCAGAGTGTAATCGATGCCGCCCGCCGCCCCGTGCGGCACCGCACCGCGGAACACGCACGAAAGAGGGCCAAAACCCCGAATACTAACCGCATCGCTGCTGCAACGCCGTATTCGTCAGACGTTGCGGCGCGTCCGGCTCTGCTGATAAAATTCCTTCACGTCTTTTTCGGCGTCCTTTCAACCGTTCACTTCAGGGAGGTGCAGATGTTCCGAATGCCAGCAACCTTCCCGAACGTGGTCCCACGGCGCGGCTGATCCAGCCCGTCGTCCGCGCCGGCTTCCGGGTGCTCCGCTAACCCGCCCGCCCGCGCAATTTCCCGACAGCCCGTTTCGTTTCGCCCGCGTCGTGCGCGCGGTCCGGCTGTCGCGTTTTCGACGTTCTCCGAACCGGAAAGTCCCGTCGCGCGATGCGCCGGGCAACGATACATGACCAGAAAAACCACCCATCTGGGCGGCCAGGCATTCCAGGCCGTCTTCGGCTTCACGTTCCGCTACTGGCGCAAGCAGCCGGTGCGCATCGCGACGATCACGACGCTGGCGCTGCTCGGCGCGCTTGCCGACGTGCTCACGCCGCTGTTCGCCGGGCGCCTCGTCGATGCGCTGTCGAGCGGCCCGACCGACCGCGCCGCCGCGTGGCATGCGGCCGTCACCGCGTTCGGCACGCTGGCCGCGCTCGGCATCGGCGCGACGCTGCTGCGGCAGGGCGTCTACCTGAACATCATCACGCTCACGCTGAAGATGATGAGCGAGATCGCCGCGGCGTCGTTCCATCGCGTGCAGCGTTTCTCGACCGACTGGCACGCGAACAGCTTCGCGGGATCGACCGTGCGCAAGATCACGCGCGGGATCTGGGCACTCGACCTGCTGAACGACACGGTGCTGATCGCGCTGCTGCCGTCGGTCACGATGCTCGTCGGCGCGACCGTGCTGCTCGGCACGCACTGGCCGGTGATGGGGCTCGTCGTCGGTGCGGGTTCGCTGCTGTACATCTCGGTGACGGTCGCGGTATCGCTCGGCATCGTCGCGCCGGCCGCGCGGCTCGGCAACCTGTGGGACACGCGCATGGGCGGCGCGCTCGCCGACGCCGTGAGCTGCAACGCGGTCGTCAAGGCGTTCGGCGCGGAAACGCGCGAGGAAGCGCGGCTCGATCGCGTGATCGGCAAGTGGCGCCAGCGCACGCGCCGCACGTGGGTGCGCGGCACGTTCAACGGCGGGCTGCAGGGCGCGATGCTCGTCGCGATGCAGGCGGCGATGATCGGCGTCGCGCTGCGGCTGTGGGCGAACGACGAAGCGAGCGTCGGCGACATCGCGTTCTCGCTGACGATGTTCTTCATGCTGCAGGGCTACCTGCGCGACGTCGGCATGCACATCCGCAACCTGCAACGCTCGGTCAACGACATGGAAGAGCTCGTCGCGCTCGAGCGCCAGCCGCTCGGCATCGACGATCGGCCCGGCGCGCCCGCGATCCGGATCGGGCAAGGCGAGATCCGCTTCGAGCACGTGACGTTCCGCTACGGCAACCATCCGGTGCCGCTGTACGACGACTTCTCGATGCGCATCGCGCCCGGCGAACGCGTGGGCCTCGTCGGCCATTCCGGGTCGGGCAAGACGACGTTCATCAAACTGATCCAGCGCCTGTACGACGTGTCGGGCGGCCGCATCACGATCGACGGCCAGGACATCGCGCAAGTGCGGCAGGATTCGCTGCGCAGCCAGATCGCGATCGTCCAGCAGGAACCCGTGCTGTTCCACCGCACGCTCGCGGAGAACATCGCGTATGCGCGCCCCGACGCGAGCCGTGCGGAGATCGAGCGCGCCGCGCGTCTTGCCAGCGCGCACGACTTCATCGTCGCGCTGCCGGACGGCTATGACACGCTCGTCGGCGAGCGCGGGATCAAGCTGTCGGGCGGCGAACGCCAGCGCGTCGCGATCGCGCGAGCGTTCCTCGCCGATGCGCCGATCCTGATCCTCGACGAAGCGACGTCGAGCCTCGACAGCGAAAGCGAGGTGCTGATCCAGCAGGCGATGGAGCGGCTGATGGTCGGGCGCACGACGCTCGTCGTCGCGCACCGGCTGTCGACGGTGCGCGCGCTCGACCGTCTGATCGTGCTCGAGCGCGGCAAGGTGATCGAGGAAGGCAGCCACGACGCGCTGATCCGCATCGACGGCGGGACGTATCGCCGGCTGTTCGAGCGGCAGGCGCTGGAACTCGCGAAGGGCCTGATCGATCCGCCGCGGCGCACGGCGGACGATAATGCCGGGCCGCTTGGGGAGCCGGCGCAAGCCTGATGGCAACCCGATCGCAACCGGACGCGCGGCACACCGCCGCCGCGCCCGGTTGCGCCACACGGTACGTCGATGCGATCGTCAGGAATTCACCAGGCCGTTGCGTGCGTCGTCGATTCCATTCGACGGCGCCACGCGAGCCGCCGTGCGCTGCCCGGCAAACCCGTTGCGAACGAGGCGAGCCGGGATCACTTATCATACCGGCCAGGCAATTTGCGACGAAAGGCGGATCATGTTTACAGGCATTGTTCAGGGTGTTGGCGTCATCAAGGCCATCAAGGATCACGGCGAACTGAGAACGTTCAGCATCGAATTCCCCGAGCGGTTCACCACCGACATCGAGATCGGCGCAAGCGTCTCGGTCGACGGCGTCTGCCTGACCGTGACGACCATCCACTCGCCCGAGCTGATCGACTTCGACGTGATGTTGCCGAGCCTGCGCATCACCACGCTCGCCGACCTCACGACCGGCGCCCGGATCAACGTCGAGCGGGCCGCGAAGGACGGCGCTGAAATCGGCGGACATCCGCTGTCCGGACACGTCGACTTCATGGGAACGATCGCGAACATCGCGTCATCCGAACACAACCGGATGATCCGCATCGGCGTGCCGGCCGATTTCAGGCGCTACGTGTTTGCGAAAGGCTATATCGCGATCAACGGCTGCAGCCTCACCGTGTCGGATGTCAATCGCGAAGAAGGCTGGTTCGACGTCTGGCTGATTCCCGAAACGCGACGCGCGACCACCTTCGATGCGAAGGGCGCCGGCGACAAGGTCAATATCGAGATCGAGCGCGGCACGCAGGTCGTCGTGGATACGATCCGCGAATCGGTCAAGGAAACCCTCGGGGAATTGACCGGCGTCGTCACGACGTTGCTCGCGGAGAAGGGCATCGATATCGAGGAACTGCTCGCGCGGAACGTCACGAAGCTGCCGAAGGCGTAACGGCGAAGAGCGCCGCCGTTCCCGCTGATGCCCGGTATCACCGGGCGTCGGCTTCCGTCGCGATGCGGCCGGCCGCCCCGCACGCCGCCTTACTCCACCTCCACCTGCGCCCCCTTCCCCACCGCCACCCGCTGCGCGCGATAAATCCCCGCGTGTCCGGAAAACAGATAGGCGACCACGCAGGCGACGATCGCATACACGCCGACATCCGCGCCGAACAGTTCGATCGCCATGATCGTCGACGCGATCGGCGTGTTGGCCGCGCCCGCGAACACCGCGACGAAACCGAGCCCCGCCAGCACGGGCACCGGCAGCGCCAGCACCTGTCCGAGCGCGTTGCCCAGCGTCGCGCCGATGTAGAACAGCGGCGTCACTTCGCCGCCCTTGAACCCCGACGCGAGCGTGACGACGGTGAACGCGAACTTGCCCGCGAAATCGTAAGCCGGCAGCGGCCCGTGAAACGCGGCTTCGATCGTCGGGATGCCGAGGCCGAGATACTGCGGCACGTTCAGCACGGTGGCGGCCACCGCGACCAGCAGGCCACCGAGCACCGGCTGCAGCGGCGCATAGCGGATCACGCGGCGGAACCACGCGGTCAGCGCATGCGTCGCGAACGCGAACAGCCGGCCGACGACGCCGAACGCGACACCCGCGACGACCGTCGCGGCCAGCCCCGTCGCCGACACGGCCGGCACGAACGGAATCGCATAAGCGGTGTGATGCACGCCCCACGCGCGGCACACGACATCCGCGACGATCGCCGACGCGACGCAGGTCAGCAGCGCGTCGTACCGTACGCGGCCGATCGCGAGCACCTCGAGCCCGAACACGGCGCCCGCGAGCGGCGTACCGAACACCGACGCGAACCCGGCCGCGATGCCGCCCATCAGCAGCACGCGCCGGTGCTCGCGATCGAGCCGGAACAGGTGCGTGACGCGATCGGCGAGCGCGCCGCCCATCTGCACGGCCGTGCCCTCGCGGCCGGCCGACCCGCCGAACAGGTGCGTGACGACGGTCGCGACGAGCACGAGCGGCGCCATCCGCTTCGGCACCAGCGCCTTCGGGTCGTGAATCTCGTCGATCAGCAGGTTGTTGCCGCGCGCGACCGACTGGCCGAACCGGTGGTAGACCCAGCCGGTCGCCAAACCGGCGGCCGGCAGCCCCCACAGCAGCCAGGGATGCGCGACGCGCGTGCCGGTCGCCCAGTCGAGCGCGATCAGGAACAACGCGGAAGCCGTGCCGGCCAGCGCGCCGAGCAACGCAGAGAGCGCGAGCCAGCGGCACACGTAGCGCACGGTCGCGAAAAAATCGGCAGAAGTCGAGAAAAACATGATTTCCAGATTCGACGGGACATCAAAACCTGGGCGGCAGAATACCGCATGGACGGCCTGCGACCTCCTGACGACCCAGGAACACGCAGGCATCATCAGCCGGGCAAACCGGCGGTTGAGGGCCGAACCGCGCGCGACGCGCCGGGATCGACCGCAGGGAGGCATGCCATCTCCGCAGGCGGCAATTGTACGCGACGCCGCACGGCGCGCGCAATGCGGCCCGCCGGGGCCGCGGCGCGCCGTCAGTCGAGCGGCATGCGCGTCACGCGCGAAATCAGTTGCGGCGCGATCCGGTCGAGCGGCAGGATCGCCGACGCCGCGCCGATCGCTGCGGCCGCCTTCGGCATCCCGTAGACGGCGCTCGTCGCCGCGTCCTGCGCGATCGTGTAGCACCCCTTCGCGCGCATCGCCTTCAGCCCGAGCGCGCCATCGCGCCCCATCCCGGTCAGCAGCACGCCGAGCGCGTCGCCCTCCCAGCCGTCGGCGACGCTGTTGAAGAACACGTCGATCGACGGCCGGTACGGCGTCTCGGCCGGATGCCGCGTATAGCCGAGCACGCCGCGCGGCGAGATGTACAGGTGATCGTTGGTCGCCGCGAGCAGCACCTCGCCCGCCTGCGGCACGCTGCCCTGCCGCGCGACGCGCACGGGCAGCCGCGTATAGCCGTCGAGCCACTCCGCCATGCCGACCGCGAACGCCTGGTCGACGTGCTGGACGATCACGAGCGCAGCCGGAAAATCGGCCGGCAGCGCGCGCAACAGCGCGGTGAGCGCGGTCGGGCCGCCCGCCGACGCGCCGATCGCGATCAGCGTCGGCTGGCCGCGCGCGGGTGCGGGCCCGGGCGGCACGAGCGTCGTGGTCCGGCTTTCGAGCAGCCGGCCGATCTGGTCGATCTTCGCGAGCAGCGGCTGCGGCGCCGCATCCGACGGCAGGCCGAGCGCGAGCGTCGGCGTGTCGACCGCGTCGAGCGCGCCGGCCCCCATCGCCTCGTAGACCGACGACGTGTTCGCGCTGACGCTCGCGGTCACGATCAGGATCGCGCACGGCGCGCGCGCCATGATCTGCCGGGTCGCGGCCACGCCGTCGAGCTTCGGCATCACGAGATCCATCAGCACGAGATCGGGCGGATGCGCGACGCAGAAATCCACTGCCTCGTCGCCATCGGTCGCCACCCACAGCACGCGGTGATCCGTGCGCAGCGCGATCACGCGGCGCAGCGCCTCGACGGCAAGCGGCAGATCGTTGACGATGCCGATGTTCATCCGCGTGCGTCCCCGATCAGGTCGTGCACCGCGTCGAGCAGCGCCTCGTCGTGGAAACTGCTCTTCGCGAGGTAGTAGTCGGCACCGGCATCGAGCCCGCGCCGGCGATCCTCGTCGCGATCCTTGTACGACACGATCATCACCGGCACGCGCTTGAGCGTCGGATCGCCCTTGATCAGCGTGACGAGTTCGATCCCGTCCATGCGCGGCATGTCGACGTCGGTGACGACCAGGTCGAACGCGTCGCTGCGCACCGCATTCCAGCCGTCCATCCCGTCGACCGCGATGGTCACGTCGTAGCCGCGCTTTTCCAGCAGCTTGCGCTCGAGCTCGCGCACCGTCAGCGAATCGTCGACGACGAGCACGCGGCGGCGCCGGTCGGCGAGCGCGAGCTGCCGGTCGCGCGTGAGTTTCGCGAGCTGTCCGCCGCGCACGAGCTTGTCGACGGAGCGGATCAGGTCCTCGACATCGACGATCAGCACCGGGTCGCCGTTCTCGAGCAACGCACCGGCCGCGATGTTCTGGATCTTGTGCAGGCGGCTGTCGAGCGGCTGCACGACGAGCATCCGTTCGCCGAGGAAGCGGTCGACGGCGACACCGTAGAGCTCGGGCTCGCCGCCGACGACCACGACCGCCGTGCTCGCGCGCGCGACGCCGGGCTCGCCGGCATCGAGCAGCTGGTGCGCGGCGACGAGGCCCGCGCGCCGGCCGTCGAACGGAAAATGCGGCTGGCCTTCGAGCACGTCGATGTCGTCGTGCGACAGTTCGAGCGTGCGGCGCACGTGCGCGAGCGGGAACGCGTACGGCTCGCCGCCGACCTCGACCAGCAGGCTGCGGATCACCGACAGCGTGAGCGGCAACTGCAGCACGAAGCGCATGCCCGCGCCGGGCTCGTTGAAGATGCGCACCGCGCCGCGCACGCCGCGCACCATCTCCTGCACCGCGTCGAGGCCGACGCCGCGCCCCGACACGTCGGTCACCGCATCGCGCATCGAGAAGCCCGGCAGCAGCAGGAATTCGAGCAGTTCGGGATCGGACAGCCGCGCGGCCGTCTCGTCGTCGGTCAGGCGCTGGCGCACCACCGCAGCGCGCAACGCATCCATGTCGACGCCCGGCCCGTCGTCGATCACGCTGACGAGCAGCGAGCCGGCGCTATGCCGCGCTTCGAGCGTCACGCTCGCCTCGGCCGGCTTGCCGCGCGCGAGGCGCGCGTCGGGCGCTTCGACACCGTGGTCGATCGCGTTGCGCAGCAGGTGGCCGAGCGGTGCGTCGAGCAGGTCGAGAATGTCGCGGTCGACCTGCGTGCCTTCGCCGACGATCGAGAAGCGCACCTGCTTGCCGAGCGAGCGCGCGAGATCGCGGACGATCCGCGGATACGCGCGCGTCGCGTCGCCGAACGGCCGCATCCGGCACTGCAGCGCCTCGTCGTACAGCTGTTCGGCGATATGCGTGCTGCGCCGCTCGAAGCGGTCGAATTCGTCCATGCGCTCGGCGAGCGAACGCTGCAGGTCGTTGAGCATGTGCCGCACTTCGTTCACCGATGCGAGCACGCCCGCGTCGAGATCGTCGGCAAACTGTTCGTACAACAGATCGAGCGAACGGGCCGCGTCGCGCTGCGCGCGCTTCACGCGCAGCATCGACTCCGCGAACGGCTTGAGCCAGCGCGATTCGACGAGCGACTCGCCGGACAGGCTCAGCAGCCGGTTCAGCGTATCGGCCCGCACGCGGCGCATCGCGCCCGCGCCGGCCGCGCGGCCGGCCTGGACCGGATCGGGCACGGCCGCCGGCAGCGCGAGCGGCGGCACCGCGGCGCCGGCCCCCACGGGCTCGTTCGCGGCGCCGTCGTGCTCGCGAGACGGCACGACGGACGGCGCCGCGGCCGCCGGCGGCGGCGCGAAAGCCGGTGCCGGCATCGCGTGCGCGCCGTCGGCGCCTGTCAGCGCCAGCGCGAACGCCTCGATCTCCGCCGGCGACACGGGCTGCGCCTGCGGATCGGCGACGCGCACCAGCAGGTCGACGCCGGCCAGCAGCACGTCGACATGCGTGGCCGTCAGCGCGATCGTACCGGCCTGCGCCGCGACGAAGCATTCTTCCATGCGCCCCGCGATGTCGACGCCGAGCGGCACGCCGACGATGCGCGCGGCGCCCTTCAGCGAATGTGCGGCGCGCATGCACGCCTCGAGCGCGACGGAGTCGGGCTCGCCCGATTCGAGCGCGAGCAGGCGCTCGGACAGCGCCTGGGTCTGCGTGCGCGTCTCCTCGCGATACAGCTCGAGCAGCGACAGTTGGCTCAGATCGTCATCGCCGCTCATCGCATGCTCCGTGTCACGGCGTCGAACAGCCGATCGTCGTCGAGCAAGCCGATCGACTTGCCGCGCCACGACAGCACGCCGCGCGACAGGCCGGCGCTCGCGCGCCCGACCGTCGCCGGCACGGGCACCCATTCGGATGCGCCGAAGCGCAGCACGCCCTCGACTTCGTCGACCGGAAACACCACCGGCTCGCCGTGATGCGCGGCGACCAGCAGCCGCGTGAAACGGCCGTCCGCGCCACCCTCGCGGCCCTTGCCCGCGTCGAGGCCGAGCAGCGCGCCGATCGAGATCGCGATGCGCAGCGTGCCGCGAATGTTGACCACGCCGCGCACGGCCGAATGGCGACGATGCGGCAGCGAATGAATCGGACGCGTGCCGGCGATCTCGCGCAGCACGCCGATCGGCAGCGCGAGCCATTCGTCGGCGACGCGAAACGCCAGTGCCGCCTGATGCGTATCGTCGTCGCCGTGCGCGCGGGTCGCGTCGAACGCGCTGATCCGCTGCGTCGCGTCGGCCAGCTCGGCGGCGCCGAGCGGGCGTTCGAGCAGTTTCGCCGCGTGATACGCGTAGACCGGGCAGTTCAGGCAGCGCAGGCAATCGGCCAGCCGCTCGCACGAGCGGTCGCCGTGCGTGCCGATCCGGTTCCAGCAATCGTCGACGCCGATCGTCGTGTCGTCAGTGGCAACGGCGTCGCGGTTCATTCGTTCCTCGGTCATCCCGATGTCGGCTCCCAACCCGTACTCTCATTATCCGGCCGAGCGCCGCGCACGCTCGAGCAGCCATTGCGCGCCGGCGCCGTCGCCGCCGACGTCCAGCAAGGTCGCGAGATGCGTCAGCGCTTCGTGGTGCGTCGGCCGCAGATACAGCGCCTTCCGGTAGAAATCGCCCGCTTCCGCGACCCGCCCGCGCGCATCCGCGATCAGCCCGTTCAGGTAGAACGCGTCGGCGTGCGGCCCGGCGTGCGCGGAGAACTGCGCGAGCACGCGCTCGGCCTCGTCGAATGCGCCCGCATTGGCCAGCGCCTGCGCTTCCTCGAGCGTCGGCGCGGCGCCGTCGGCGGCCGCCGGCGCGGGCGCGGGCGTGTCGGCCACGTTCGCCGCATCGCCCAGCGGATCGACGCGCGCGTCGGCCCGCGGCCCGAACGCCGTCGGTCGCCCGGCCGGTTCAAAGGCAGCGCGCGACGGCGCGGCATCGCTCCACGCCGGCGGGACGACGGCCAGCAGCGGGCGCGTCGCAGCCGGCGGCGCCACGGCGAAACGCTCGGCGCGCCGGTACGGCGCAATCGCGGGCAGCGGTGCCGCATGGCGGGCCGCGTACCCGTCCGCCGCGGCGCCATCGCGCCCGCGATGAAACGCGAACGCGAGCGGCACGCGTGCCGAACGCATCCCGTGCCGCATCGCGACGCCCGTTTCGGCCGGCCCGACGAACAACATGCCGTCATCGGCGAGCGCGCTTTCGAGCGAACCGATCACACGGTCCTGCGCGTCGCGGTCGAAATAGATCAGCACGTTGCGGCAGAACACGAAATCGTAGCGGATGCCCGTATCGGTGCCCGGTTCGACCAGGTTCGCCTGGCGAAACTGCACGCACGCGCGCACGCGCTCGTCGAGCAGCCAGCCGTCGGCGACCGGCGTGAAGTAGCGGCCGCGGAACTCGGTCGCCGTGCCGCGAAACGCATTGCGCCCGTAGCAGCCGAGCCGCGCCTGTTCGATCGCGCGCGGGCTCAGGTCGAGCGCGTCGATCGTGAAGCTGGCCGGCTCGAGCCCGGCGTCGAGCAGCGCCATCGCCGCCGAATACGGCTCCTCGCCGGTCGAGCACGGCGCGCTCAGCACGCGGATCACGCGCCCGGGCGTCGCGGCGAGCCGCTCGGCCGCGTGCCGCGCGAGCGTCGCGAACGCCTCGCGATCGCGGAAGAACCACGTCTCCGGCACGATGAACAGCTCGATCAGTGCGCGCCGTTCGTCGGCCGACGCGTTGAGGTGCTGCCAGTACGCGTCGAGCGCTTCCGGCGTGACGGGCGGCCGCGCCGCCGACGGCAGCCGCTCGCCGTCGCCCTGCAGCGCCTGCACGCGCTCCGTCAGCGCGCGGCTCAGAAAATCGTTGCCGAGCGAATCGGGGTCGATGCCGGTCTCGCGCAGCAGCCAGCCGCGAAATCGCGAATCGGATTCTTTCATGCGGATTCCCCTCCGTGGCCCGGCAGGCCGTCGAACAGATACAGGCGCGCAACGTCGTCGATCAGGTCGGACACCGAGACCTGCTGCACGATCCCGTCGGGCGTGTTCGCGACGCGCCCGAGCCAGCGCGTGCGCGCGGTCGATACGCCGCTGGCGCGGAACGCCGTGCGGTCGATCCGCAGCGTCTGCGTCGCGCGCTCGATGATCAGGCCGATCACGCGCTCGCGGTCGAGCTGCCCGGCGCGGTAGCGGACCATCACCAGCCGCGTCGAACGCAACGCATGTGCGCGCCGTCCAAGCGCGAGCATCGGCACGTCGATCACGGGCACCGGCTGGCCGCCGCGCATCAGCAGCCCGGCGATCCATTCGGGCGCGCCGGGCACGGCCTTGGCGGTCGCGAGCGGCAACACCTCGTCGATGTCGGCCGCGTCGAGCGCGTAGCGCTCGCCGTCGAGCTCGAACATCAGGAACAGCGCGTGCGCGGCGCCGTGCGACTCGACGCGCGTCACGCGTCGACCTTGAAGCGCGACACGCTGGTGCGCAACTGGTTCGCGACGAGCGTGAGGTCGTCGATCGCCTGCGACGACTGGCGCAGCGATTCGGCCGTCTGCTGCGCGGCTTCCGACAGCTGCGACAGCGCCTG
>NZ_QTQN01000026.1:0-102727 GCF_003853755.1 Burkholderia sp. Bp8984 | reverse complement strand
TGCCCGACGTGCCGGAGGTGCCCGACGTGCCGGAAGTGCCCGACGTGCCGGAAGTACCCGAAGTACCGGAAGTACCCGAAGTACCGGAAGTACCGGAAGTACCCGAAGTACCCGAAGTACCGGAAGTACCGGAAGTACCCGAAGTACCGGAGGTGCCCGAAGTCCCCGAAGTCCCCGACGTCCCCGACGTCCCCGAACTACCGCCGCCGGACGTACCCGACGAGCCGCCGCCGGACGTTCCGGAAGTCCCCGAAGTCCCGGACGTCCCCGACGTGCTCGGCTTGATCGACGGCGTGACCGGCCCGTCGACCGAGCCGCAGCCGTACAGTGAGAGCAGCGACAGGACGGCCAGCGATACCGTCGTCTTTTTTAAGTAATGGTGCATGGTGGCCTCGACATTGGAAGTTGTGTCCGGGCCATTACTGCAAATTCCGCGCCATGACATCTTCCGCGCAATGCGCCGGCGCTTTGTTGCGGGAATCGGGAATATCGGCGCGATTTAAACGGAGGAATTGGGGGTTTCGCGTGACGGGCGCGCCGGTTGCGCCGGTGTGCGCGCCGTGATGTTCCCGTAAGGTGCCGTAACGCCGGGCTGGATGTTACGTAGCGTTCGGCCCGGTGTTCCGCGTGTGAAGCAGCCGGCCGCGCCCCGAGGGCACGTTCTTTGACGAAACACCCGCGCGCCGCGAACATGACGCGAACCCACCCGGCCGCAGGCGACGCCGAAGCGGCCAAGACTTCAGACAGGACACGACATGAGCGAACAGGACAGGGAACAGGGCAAGGCGCGCCGCACCGAAGTCATGGGCGAGGCATTCGTCGAGCGCGCGATGCGCGACCTCGACGGTTTTTCGCGTCCGCTGCAGAACTGGCTGAACGAGCACGCGTGGGGCAGCACGTGGCAGCGCGGCGGCATCGACCTGAAGACGCGCAGCCTCTGTACGTGCGCGATGCTGGCGGCGCTCGGCCGCGGCACGGAACTGAAGGGCCACGTGCGTGGCGCGCTCAACAACGGCGCGAGCCTCGTCGAGATCCGCGAGGTGCTGCTGCACAGCGCGCTGTACGCGGGCGCGCCGGCGGCGGTCGAGGCGTTTCGCAGCGCGCGCGAGGTCATCGCGGAGCTAGGGCTGTCGCTGCCCGACGACGAAGCCTGACCGGCGCGCGCCGCGGCGCGGCCGGCAGGCCCGCCGACGCTCAATGCTCGACGTGCGCGCCCTGCGCCGGCGCCTCGACCGGCGCGGCGGCGACTTCGAGCAGCCAGTCCGCCGTTGCGTCGGGAATCGTGACCGGCAGCATGTGCCCGCCTTCGACGACCTTCAACCTCACGCGTGCCGACTTCTGCGCGAGCGCTTCGCCGTGCGTGCGCCAGTTCAGGATCGGATCGGCGCGGCCGTATAGCACGTCGACCGGCAGCGCGAGGTCCGCGTAGCGGCGCACCATCGCGGGCAGGTCGACGGGGGCCGACAGCAGGTCGGTCGCCGTCGCGTAGAACACGTGCGGCCGCAGCCCGAGCAGCCCGCCGCCCTTCACCGGGAAGTCGCGCGGCACGGCTTCCGGCGCGAACACCTGATCGACGGCCTTGCGGCCGGTCAGGATCGTCAGCGGGATCGCGAAGGTCCACGACACGAAGCGGCGCACCAGCGGCGACGGCAGCATCAGCGGCTTGAACGGTGCCGGCGGCTCGGTCTGCTCGTGCGACAGCGGCGCGATCAGCGCGAGCCGGCTCACGCGCTCCGGATGGTTGAGCCCGACCGCGAGCGCGATCGCGCCGCCGAGCGAATGGCCGACGAGCACGGGCCGGTCGAGCTTCAGTGCGTCGATGAACGCGGCGATCGTGCGGGCCTGCGCGAACACGTTCGCCTGCGAGCCGGCGCCGCGCAGCGAGCGGCCGGCGCCGGGCCGGTCGACGAGGATCACGCGATGGTGCTGCGCGAGCCGCGTGAGCGGCAGGTACGCGAAATTGCGCCACTGCCCGGCGAGCCCGTGCACGAACACGAGCGGCGGGCCGCTGCCGTACTCGACGTAATGGATGTGGTCGCCGCCGATGTCGACGAAGCGGCCTTCGGGCGGAAACGCGCGCGTCACGCGACGCGCGACGTAGCCGGAAAACAGCGCGAGCGCGGCGAGCATCGCGACGACGCCGAGCAGCACGTTCTGGATCAGGTGAAGCGTATGGCTCATGTCGGCCTCAACGGGTTTCGAGTACGGGTTCGGCGACCGGCGCGGCGGCCGGGCCGGCTTTCGCGCGGCGTTCGAACTGCATGGCCGAATCGGCGAGCCCGCTGAACTTCAGCGACGCGAGATCGAGCACGTAGTTCTGGTGGAACTTCCACGGCTTGCGGTGCCCCTGCTTCGGCAGGATGCCGGCCGCGCGCTGGATGTAGCCCGAGCTCAGGTTCACCGCCGGCACGTCGCCGAGGTCACCGGCGCCGAGCCGCGGCACGCAGGTGTCGTAGCCGTTCGCGCGCATGTGGTTGAGCAGCCGGCACACGTAGCGCGCGATCAGCTCGGCCTTCAGCGTCCACGACGCGAGGTTCGGCACGTCGCTGTACATCATTCCTTTGTAGGACACGGTCTGCGGCAAATCGACCGCGCGGCCGTCGACCGTGACGCGCGCGCCGCCGAGCAGCTTCACCTTCAGCCCGGTCGCGGTGACGATCACGTCCGCGACGAGCTGCTGGCCGCTCTTCAGCTTCAGGCCGGTCGGCGTGAAGCGCTCGATCTCGTCGGTGACGATCGATGCGCGGCCCGCGCGGATCGACTTGAACAGGTCGCCGTTCGGCACGAGGCACACGCGCTGGTCCCACGGCATGTAGCGCGGCGTCAGGTGCTTCGCGACGTCGAAATCGGGGCCGAGCTGCCTGCCTGCCGCGCGGATGATGAACTGTTTCGTCCGCTCGGGCTTGCGACGCGACACGTTGTACAGGTACATCGTCAGCAGCACGTTCTTCATGCGCACGAGCCGGTGCGCGAGCCGCGACGGCAGCACGCGGCGCAACGCGTTCGCGATCCTGTCGCGGGCGGGCAGCGACACGATGTAGGTCGGCGAGCGCTGCAGCATCGTCACGTGCTTCGCATCGACCGCCATCGACGGCACCAGCGTGACGGCCGTCGCGCCGCTGCCGATCACGACGACGCGCCGGTTCGCGTACGACAGGTCCTTCGGCCATTGCTGCGGATGCACGATCCGGCCTTCGAACGATTCCATGCCGGCCCAGTCGGGCAGGTAGCCGCCGTCGTAGTCGTAATAGCCGCTGCACATGTAGAGGAAGCGGCACGTGTAGACCAGCGTGTCGAGCGCGCCGTCCCGCATGCGCTCGATGCGCACCGTCCAGCGCGCGCGGTTCGAATCCCAGTCGGCCGCGACCACTTTCTGGCCGTAGCGGATCGTCTTGTCGATGCCGTACGCGCGCGCGGTGTCGCGGATATAGTCGAGGATCGTCTGGCCGTCCGAGATCGCCTTGTCGCTGTGCCACGGGCGGAAGCTGTAGCCGAGCGTGAACATGTCGGAGTCCGAACGGACGCCGGGATAGCGGAACAGGTCCCAGGTGCCGCCGATCGCGTCGCGCGCCTCGACGATCGCGACGCTCGCATGCGGGCAGCGCTTTTTCAGGTGATAGGCGGCGCCGATGCCGGACAGGCCGGCGCCGACGATCAGCACGTCGAGGTCACGGGTATCGCCGGAGGCGGACGGCGCGTCGCGCCGGTCGGTCGTCGTCGTCGAGGTCATGCGGGATCCTTGGTCGGTGTGGTCGGCCGCGCGGCGGGGGCACGGGTGCGCTCGAGATTGCGTGCGCGGGCGCGGCGCACGTGGCGCAGCACCAGCCGCTGGTAGCCGGCGCCGAGCAGGCGCGCGAGCTTGTCGAGGCGGCGCGCGTCGGCGCCGACCAGCACGCGGCGCGCGTTGCGCTCGACGCCGGCGAGAATCTGCCGCGCGGCGTCGTCGGCCGTCGTCGCGTTGATCAGGCGGTTCGCCTGGCGGCGGTGGGTCGCTTCGTCCTGGCCCGTGAGCGCGTGGATGCTGGTGTCGACGCGGCTCGCGTCGACGATGTTGGTCGCGACGCCGCCCGGATGCACGCAGGTCGCGCTGACCGGCGCGCCGTCGAGTTCGAGTTCCATCCGCAGCGCCTCGGTGAAGCCGCGCACCGCGAACTTGGTCGCGTTGTACGCGCTCTGCGTCGGCATCGCGACGAGCCCGAACAGGCTCGACGTGTTGATCACGTGCCCGTCGCCCGACGCGCGCAGGTGCGGCAGGAACGCCTGCGTGCCATGCACGACGCCCCAGAAGTTGATGCCGACGATCCATTCGAGATCGGCGATGCGCGCAGTCTCGGCGCTCGCGGCCAGCGACACGCCCGCGTTGTTGAAGACCAGGTTGACCTTGCCGTGTTCGGCGCGCACGAAATCGGCCCACGCGAACACCGCGTCGCGGTCGGCGACGTCGAGCCGCCGCGTGCTCGCGCGCACGCCGTGCTTCGCGCACGCGGCCGCGGTGGCGGCGAGCCCGACATCGTTGACATCGGCGAGCGCGACCTCGCAGCCGCGCCGCGCGAGCTCGACCGCGAGGCTGCGGCCCATGCCCGAACCGGCACCCGTGATCGCGGCGACCTTGCCGGAAAACCCCTTCATGCGTCGTTCCTCCTGTTCCGCTTGCGCTGCATCGGCGGCGCGCCTATTGTGGTGTTATTCGTCACCACTTTAGTTTTCGGGTGTCCTGATGTCAAATAGCGAAATGGAGAAAGCACTCGAAACGGAAAAACGGGGCCGGGCGTACGGCGGCGTGGCGCCCGAGGTGCGGGCCGCCGAGCGGCGCGATGCGTTGATCCGCGCGGCGACGCGCGTGTTCGGCACGGTCGGATTCCGCAAGGCGACCGTGCGGTCGATCTGCCAGGAAGCGAAGCTCAACGACCGTTATTTCTATGCGGCGTTCGACAGCACCGAGGATCTGCTGCGCTGCACCTACCTGCATCACGCGCAGCAGCTGCACGACGCGGTCGCACGCGCGGTGGCCGAGCGCGGCGGCGATCTGCGCGAAAGCGTCGACGCGGGGCTCGCCGCGTTCTTCGGCTTCCTGCGCGATCCATGCGCGGCGCGCGTGCTGCTGCTCGAGGTGATGGGCGTGAGCGCCGATACCGACATGACGTACCAGCGGATGCTGCTCGACTTCGGCAAGCTGATCATGGCGATCGGCGCGGCCCGCGAGGCCGCGACACCCGCCGAGCGCACCGAGCAGCGGCTCATCGGGCTCGCGCTGGTCGGCGCGATGACGAACGTCGGCGCGGCGTGGCTGCTCACCGGGTATCGCGACCCGGAGGCGCAGATGGTCGCGAGTTGCAGGAAGGTGCTGCTGGGGACGTTGCGGGAAGCGGGGTAGGCGGCGCGAGCGCGTGCCTGTCGTGTGCCGTCACGCGAACGCCGCGCGTAGCTGCAAGGCCTTCGCGCAGGAATACGAATTCGCGTTGTGTACGAACCCGAAGAGACTCGAAACGCGAAGCGGTCGCCAAAAGGCGGCGCTACGCGAAGGTCATGTGTCGGACGGTTGCCTTTTCAATCGTCGGCGCGTCGCGCCCGTGTCGCGCGCACACGCGGCGCGGCGGCCGTTGCCGCGATCCTTGCCTTCATCGCGTCGATGAACGCGCGCACCTTCGGCGACGGCAACCGCGTCGACGGATACACCGCATGGATCCCGGCCCGCGCCGAGCGCCACGCGGGCAGCAGCCGCACGAGCCGGCCGGCCGCGACGTCCTCCGCGATCGAGAAATCCGTCAGGAGCCCGAAGCCTCCGCCCGCGAGCGCGATCGCGCGGCAGGCCGTCGCGGTGTTCGACACGACCGGCGCGACGCAACGCACCGACGCATGGCCGCCGCGCGCGTGGTCGAGTTCGACCGTATGCGGGCGCGACAGCGTCGACAGCATCACGAACGGCAGCGCGGCGAGCGCGTCCGGGTCGCGCGGCAGCCCGTGCCGCGCGACGAACGCGGGGCTCGCGACCAGCCATTTCTCGTACTCGCCGAGCTGCACCGCGCGATAGTTCGAATCCGCGAGGCGGCCGATGCGGATCGCGACGTCGAGATTGTCCGCGACGAGATCGGCGATGCGGTCGTTCGCGATCAGTTCGACGTCGAGCCGCGGATGCGCGTCGCGCAGCGCGACGATCGCCGGCGCGACGACCAGCGCGCCGTAGTCGATCGGCACGCTCACGCGCAGCGTGCCGCGCAGCGGCCCGGCGTCGGACGACACCGCGTCGAGCGCGCTTTCGGTCGCGCGCACGATGTCGCGGCACGCGTCGTAGAACGCACGCCCCGCATCGGTCACGCTCAACCGTCGCGTGGTGCGCACCAGCAGGTTCGCGCCGACCTCGGATTCGAGGCGCTGCATGTGCGTGCTGACGACCGTCTTCGCGAGGCCGAGCCGCTCGGCCGCGGCCGTCAGCGAGCCGGCGTCGACCACCGCGACGAAGATCGCCAGCCGGTTCAGGTTCACGTCGCGCAGATCGGCCATCGTCGATTGTCCTATGGAAGCGGATAATGTTTCAGCGATTATCCGTCTTCTGGCCGAGAACGGCGAGCGCTACGCTGGGGCCGTTCGTCGCCGATTCCCGGCGGCGCGAGATCCAGGAGCTTTCCCATGCCAGCCGCCAGCAAGCCCGCCCGTCCGGTTCGTGTCTATTCGTTCCCGCTGTCCGGGCACGCGCATCGCGTCCGGCTGTTCCTGTCGTTCCTCGGGCTGCCGTTCGAGACCGTCGACGTCGACCTCGCGGCCGGCGCGCAGCGCGAACCTGCGTTCCTCGCGCTCAATCCGCTCGGCCAGGTGCCGGTGATCGACGACGACGGCACCGTGCTCGCCGATTCGAACGCGATCCTCGTGTATCTCGCGAAGCGCTACGGCGACGCGCACTGGCTGCCCGACGATGCCGCCGGCGCGGCGACCGTGCAGCGCTGGCTGTCGTACGCGGCCGGGCCCATCGCAACGGGGCCGGCGGCCGCGCGGCTCGTCACCGTGTTCGGCGCGCCGCTCGATCATGACGCGGCCAAGCGCACGGCCGCGAAGGTGCTTGCCGTGATCGACCGGGAACTCGCCGGCAAGCCGTTCGCCGCGGGCGCGCAACCGACGATCGCCGACATCGCTGCCTACACGTACATCGCGCACGCGCCGGAAGGCGGCGTGTCGCTCGAACCGTATCCGCATGTGCGCGCGTGGCTCGCGCGCGTCGAGGCGCTGCCGGGCTTCGTCGCGATGCCGCCGACCCGCGCCGGCCTGCTCGCCGCCTGACGGCGAAGCCGCGATTTCACCGGGGGAACACGATGACCGCGCCGACTGCCGCCGTACCGGGCTGGGAACTGGATGTTGCGCCGTTTCATGTGGGCGAGCTGGCCGTGCAGCAGCGCGCGGGCGTGACGCAGGCCGCTGACGCGGCCGGCCGGCGCGGCATCCGGCGCTTCATGCCGGACCAGCACCGCACGTTCTTCGCACAGTTGCCGTTCTTCGTGCTCGGCGGCGTCGATCCGGACGGCCAGCCGTGGGCGACGCTGCGGGTCGGTATGCCCGGTTTCGTGACGACGCCGGACGCGCGCACGCTGCGCATCGACGGCGACGCGCTGCCCGGCGATCCGCTGGCCGGAGCATGGCAGCCCGGCGTGCCGCTCGGCGGGCTCGGGATCGAGTTCGACACGCGCCGGCGCAATCGCGTGAACGGCGTCGTGCGCGCGGTCGACGGCGACGCGCTGACGATCGCGGTCGAGCAGAGCTTCGGCAACTGTGCGAAGTACATTCAGGGCCGCACGCCGACGTTCGTGCCGCGCGAAGGCGATGCGTCCGTCGCGGCCGACGTGTCGGACCGGCTGAGCGACGCGGATCGCGCGCTGCTCGCGCAGGCCGATACGTTCTTCGTCGCGAGTGCGAACACGTCGGCCGGTGCGGGTGCCGCGCGCGGCGCGGATGTGTCGCATCGCGGCGGCATGCCCGGCTTCGTGCGCGTCGACGACGCGCACACGCTGACGACGCCGGATTTCAGCGGCAACCGCTTCTTCAATACGCTCGGCAACCTGCAGCACGATCCGCGCGCGGGGCTGCTGTTCGTCGATTTCGACAGCGGCGACCTGCTGTATGTCGCTGCGCACGCGGAGATCGTGTGGGACGGGCCGCTCGTCGCGTCGTTCGACGGCGCGCAGCGGGTCGTGCGGTTTCACGTGCGCGAAGTGCGGCGCACGCGGGGTGTGCTGCCGTTTCGGTGGTCGGCGGTTGAGCGGGCGCCGCAGTTTGCGGGGAAGGTGGGGGCTGGTGTGCCGGCGGTATCCGCACCTGCATCTGCGTCCTCGTCCCCCTCCAGCTGGCGCCCGCTGCGCATCGCGAAGATCGTCGACGAAGCGCGCGCGATCCGCTCGTTTCATTTCGAAGCGGCGGACGGCGACGCGTTGCCGGCCTACGAAGCCGGGCAGCATCTGACGCTGCGCGTCGCGCTGCCGGACGAAGATACGCCGACGATCCGCAGCTACACGCTGTCCGATGCACCCGGCGCATCGCATTACCGGATCACCGTGAAGCGCGAAGGACGCGTGTCGGCCTGGCTGCACGACCACGCGCGTGCCGGCATGACGCTCGATGCGCAGATGCCGCGCGGCCGCTTCACGTTCGACGTCGCGAGCCCGCGTCCGGCGGTGCTGGTGTCGGCCGGCATCGGCATCACGCCGATGATCGCGATGCTGCGCCGCGCGCTGGCCGACGACGCACCGTCGCGCCGCGTGGTGTTCGTGCACGGCGCGCGCGATACGGCCGACCGGCCGTTTTCAGCGGAACTGACGCGCATCGCGGACGCGGACCCGCGCGTGTCGCTGCACTGGTTCGACAGCCGGCCGCAGCGCGACGGCGCGGCGCGACCGGGCCGTGTCGACATCGCGCAACTGAAGCGCATCCTGCCGTTCGACGACTACGATTTCTACCTGTGCGGACCCGCCGCGTTCATGCGCGATATGTACGACGGATTGCGCGCGCTGAACGTGCCGGACGAGCGTATCCGCTTCGAGGCGTTCGGGCCGTCGAGCGTCGTGCGCAGCGCGACCCGCGCGGCCGGGGCGCCGCCGGCGGCAAGCGTGCCGGTCGTGTTCCGCCGCTCGGCACGCGACGCCGCATGGACGCCCGCCGACGGCACGCTGCTCGAATTCGCCGAAGGCCGGGGCGTGGCGGTGCCGTCCGAATGCCGGTCGGGGTCGTGCGGCACATGCGCGACGCGCGTGCTGTCCGGTGCGGTCGATTACGTGCAAGCGCCCGACGCGCCGGTCGAACCGGGCTGTGCGCTGCTGTGCGTCGCGCGGCCCGCGACGGGCACCATGGAGGCGCTCGTGCTCGACCGCTGATGGCCCCTGCGACACGCCGCCGCAGACGGCCTGCTGCGCGAAAAGCACGCGCAACTGCTTCTTTTTTCGAATGCCGGCCGGATCGACGATAGCGTCAACCGATTCGATGAAAGGAGCACAACCATGAAACTGCTCGGCATGATCAAGCTGGTCCTGTGGAGTTTCTTCGGCGTACGCAACAGCAAGGCGCACGCGGCCGATCTCGCGAACGTCAACTATACGTTGCTGCCGTTCGTGGCGATTGTGCTCGCGCTGCTGGTCGGCGCGGTCATCTACGGCGTCGTGCATCTGGTTGTCGATCCGACCGCGACGATGCAGGGGTTCTGAACGTTGGGTGAACCGGCAGCGGGCCGTCATTCCCGCTCCGGTTTTCGCTCGTTCGACCGGCGCGTGACTGCACCGGTTGTCGAGGTCGCCGCGCGCGATGCGCATCGCGATCGCATCGCCGCCGCTGTCGCACCATTCGAAGCGTATTTCCCCCATCCCGCCGTTCCCGTCTCCCGTTCCACCCGATTCCACGGCCTTCAGCCCCGCCCGGGGTAAAATGCGCGCCACGCCGCGATGTCGCGCGCGACGGGCATGCCGCCGTTCCGACGAACGGCGTACGCAACTGCCCGGCGCCCGCAACCGGGGCGTTCGAAGCGAACCCCGCATGACAAGACCGCGCGACGCAGCCGGCCGCCCGACATGCTCGCGATCCAGGATCGACGGCTGCGTCGGTGCCCCGCGCGTCACCGTCATCCGATGTCCCATCCTGCGCTTTCCCGATCGATCGGCACGCATGCTGCCCGATCGTCAGATTCGTCTGATGAATGTCGTGTCGACGTTCGTGCCCGGCGTCCGCAGGACCGTCGCGGGTTCTTGCATGAGGTCGCGCTTCGCAGCGGCGCAAAGCGTTTCGAAGGTTTCGACAGGGTCGAGTGGCGAGTTTTCCATCCAGAACAATGACGGTGAATAGAACAACAGCGTCGCCCGCACGGCGGCGGCGCGCGAAGGCCGGGCTTGGCGTCGGTCTCGGCATCACGCTTTTCGCGGCGCAGGCCGCCGTGGCGCAGGGCGACGCGCCGGACGCGGGTGCGACCGGCAGCGCGACGCTGCCGGCGATCACGGTGAGCGGCGAGCGCGGCAACACGCTGCGCGCACGCACGGCGTCGGTCGCGGGGCTCGACGACGCGCCGCTGCGCGACACGCCGGCCTCGGTCAACGTCGTCACGCGGGCGCTGATCGACGACCAGCAGGCGAAGCGCTTGAGCGACGTGGTGCGCAACGACGCATCGGTCGTCAACGACTACGCGCCGGTCGGCTACTTCGAAGGCTTCGCGATCCGCGGCTTTCCGGTCGATCTCGCGAGCGCGATCCGGATCGACGGGCTGACGGTGTCCGGCGAGCAGAACGTGCCGCTCGAGAACAAGGAGCGCGTCGAGATCCTGAAGGGGCTGGCGGGCATCGACAGCGGCGTGGTCGCGCCGGGCGGCGTGATCAACTTCGTGACGAAGCGTTCGGCGAACGTCGCGAGCGTGACGGGCGGCGTCGACAGCCGCGGCTCGACATCGGCGGCCGTCGATCTCGGCCGCCGCTTCGGCCCCGACAATCAGTTCGGCTTCCGGATCAATGCCGCGAAGGAGAACATGCACTCCTATATCGACGGCACCAACGGACGACGCACGTTCGGGTCGATCGCCGCCGACTGGGACATCAGCCCGCGCGCGAGCCTGCAGTTCAACGCGGAATTCCAGCAGTGGATCCAGCGTTCCGCGCCCGGCTACCAGCTGCTCGGCGGCACCGCCGTGCCGTCGGTCAAGACGACGTCGAAGGCGCTCGGCACGCAGCCGTGGGCGAAGCCGGTGACGACCGATGCGCTGAACCTGAACGCGCGCTTCGACTACCAGTTCAACGACGACTGGAAGGCCTACGTCGCCGCCGGCCGCAGCCGCACGATGATCGACGACAACAGCGCGTTCGCGTACGGCTGCTATTACGCGGCGAGCTGCGCGGCCGGCACGACGTCGCCGTTCTTCTTCGGCGCGAACGGCGACTACGACGTGTACGACTTCCGCAGCCCGGGCGAATACCGCCGCAACGACGACCTGCGCGCGGTCACGACCGGCAAGTTCGCGACGGGGCCGCTGCGGCACGAGCTGACGCTCGGCGTGAGCGTGCAGCGCCGCGTCGTGCACATGGCGAATGCCGTGTACGACTACGTGGGCAGCGAGAACATCTATGGGCCCGACGTCGCGTTCGCACCGTCGCCGAACACGGCCGGGCCGTCGTATCCGCAGCTCGACGCGTGGCAGTACGGCGTGTTCGGGCTCGACCGCATCAGCATCGGCGAGCACTGGCAGGTGCTCGCGGGCGGCAAGGAAGTGCTGCTGCGCCAGCGCAGCTGGAGCAGCCTCGACGGCGACGCGACGCACACCGACCGCTCGGTGTTCCTGCCGCAGGTCGCGCTCGTCTACAAGCCGGTGAACGTGCTGTCGCTGTACGCGTCGTACAGCAAGGCGCTGTCGCTCGGCGACCAGGCGCCGGTGCGCGCGACCAACGCGTATGCGTTCCTGCCGCCGGTCGAATCGCACCAGTTCGAGCTCGGCGCGAAATACGACTGGCTCGACCGGCTGAGCCTCACGGCCGCCGTGTTCTCGATCAGCAAGCCGTTCCAGTTCGCCGACCCCGATGCGTCGGGCACGAGCTATACGTTCGTGCAGCGCGGCACGCAGCGCCACCAGGGGGTCGAGCTCGGCGCGGCCGGGCGCGTGACCGAGCGGCTCGGGCTGACGGCCAGCGTCGCGGCGATTCGCGCGCGCGCGTACGACTCGGGTTCGCCGGCGTACGAAGGGCACCAGATCATCAACGTGCCGGCGCTGCGCGCGTCGCTGTATGCGGACTACGCGGTGCCGGGCGTTGCCGGCCTGAACATGCTCGGCGGTGTCGAGTACAGCGCGGCGCGCAACGCGAACGAAGAAGGCACCGCGCGCGTGCCGTCGTGGTTCGTGTTCAATCTCGGCGCGCGCTATACGACGAAGATCGCGGGCCATCGCACGGTGCTGCGCGTGTCGGTGGACAACCTGTTCAACAAGTTCTACTGGCGCGACGCGGGCGAGCAGCAGGGCGACGCGTACCTGTTCCCCGGCGCGCCGCGCACCGCGCGCGTGTCGTTGACCTATGATTTCTGATCGTCCGGACCCGGCCGCGTGATGCGCGGCCCCGGCAGCCAACCAGGAGAGCACAGACGATGTCCCCACTCGAAATCGCCGGCGTGATCGTCAGCGCGCTCGCGATCTGGCTGACCGCGAAGCGGCGCATGCTGTGCTGGCCGGTCGGGCTCGCGTCGGTCGCGCTGTACGGCTGGATCTTCTTCGACGCGAAGCTGTATTCCGACATGCTGCTGCAGGGCGCGTTCGCGGTGCTGCAGGTGTACGGCTGGCGCCGCTGGATCGCGCAGCGTACGCTCGAGGCGGGCGGCGGCGCGGCGCCGCAAGGCGACGTCGCGCCCGTCACCGGCGTGCGGCCGCGGCAGAT
The DNA here is from genome assembly GCF_003853755.1 of Burkholderia sp. Bp8984. Classification (NCBI taxonomy): domain Bacteria; kingdom Pseudomonadati; phylum Pseudomonadota; class Betaproteobacteria; order Burkholderiales; family Burkholderiaceae; genus Burkholderia; species Burkholderia sp. Bp8984. The sequence goes on along the minus strand of NZ_QTQN01000026.1, from coordinate 89,858 downwards.
GCTGCCCGATCTGATCGCGGCCGTCGTCGGCAGCGCGCTGCTCGGCGGGATGATGGCGCGCTGGACCGATGCGGCGCTGCCGTTCGTCGATGCGTCGCTGACCGCGTTCAGCCTCGTCGCGCAATACTGGACCGCGCGGCGCTACATCGCGTCGTGGCGGCTGTGGATCGTCGTGAACGTCGTGTACGTCGGGATGTTCGTGTTCAAGGCGCTGTATCTGACGGCAGGACTCTACGCGCTGTTCATCGCGCTCGCCGTCGTCGGCTGGCGCGACTGGAGCCGGACGGCGAATGCGCTGCGCACGACGGCGAGCCCGGCGGGCTGATCCAAGGGCTGATTCACGAGCCGATTCACGGGCTGATTCAACTACGGAGCGACGTCGTTCATGTCATTTCCACTCGAGCCGGACGCGCCTGCATCGCGTGACGTCGCCGACATGCGGGACGTCGCGCCGCCGCAATTCGGCGTCGACGGCGAGCAGGCCGAACGCGACTGGCCGCTGATGACGCACGACGAAGTCGCGGGCGTGCTTGCGCGGATCGATGGCGTCGGCGCGCCGGCGCGGCTTACGTGGCACAGCCCGCGGCCGTTCTCGGCGGCGGTGCTGGTGCACACGACCGACGCGCGCGCGCTGTTCGTCAAGCGTCATCACGCGAGCCTGCGCGACGTCGCCGGGCTCGAGGAGGAGCATCGCTTCATCGCGCATCTGCGCGATCGCGGTGTGCCGGTCGCGGACGTGCTCGCCGGTCGCGACGGCGCGACCGCGTTCGCATCCGGCGACTGGACCTATGAAGTGCACGTGGTGGCGCCAGGTGTGGACGCGTATCGCGGCGTGATGTCGTGGCAGCCGTTCACGCATCCTTCGCATGCGTACGCGGCAGGCCGCGCGCTGGCCGAACTGCATCGCGCGTCGGCCGGCTACGATGCGCCGGCGCGACCCGTGCGCACGCTGCTGTCGAGTTTCCGGGTGCTGTCGTCCGCCGATCTTCCCGGTGCGCTCGAACGCTGGGTCGATGCGCAGCCGCTGCTGGTGCGCGCGCTCGGCACGCGCGACTGGCGCGGCGATGTCGCGGATGCGATCGGCCCGTACCACGCGCGCCTCGTGCCGCTGCTGCCCGCGCTGGCGCCGCTTTGGACGCACGGCGACTGGCATGCGTCGAATCTGCTGTGGACGGACGCCGCGCCCGGCGCGCAGGTGCGGACCGTGCTCGATTTCGGCTTGTCGGATCGCACGTGCGCCGTCATGGATCTCGCGCTCGCGATCGAACGCAACGCGATCGACTGGATGGCGCCGGCCGATGCACGTCGCGTCGAGCATGAACAGATCGGCGCGCTGCTCGACGGCTACGAATCGCTCGAACCGCTGAGCGACGACGCATATGCGGCGCTGGTCGCGATGCTGCCGGTCGTGCATACCGAATTCGCGCTGTCGGAAGTCGCGTATTTCGGCTGCATCGTCAATGCACCGGACATCGTCGAGGTTGCGTACGACGGTTATCTGATCGGTCATGCGCGATGGTTCGGCGAACGCGACGGACGGCAGTTGCTCGACTGGCTGGTGCAACGCCGGCGCGCGAAGCGGGGCAGCTTGTAAAACTGCGTTGCGGACACTGTCGAGCCGGCAGTGTCGTCTGCCCGAACTTCACCTTCCTGCGGTGCTGCGATCGCACCGCACGGCACGGCCGCACGTTCGCCGCGACCCGGCGGCGCGCGGCACGCTGCCGGCGATCGCCGGGCAGCACCCACGCCTGACTCGCATCAGCGCGTCGCGAGGCTGTCGTGATTGTCGGCCTGTGGCGACTTCTCGCCGGCATGCACCGAGATCCCGTGAAGTTCCTTGTTGCGCGCGATGATCTCGCTGGTCGGCGGGTACTGCGTCTTGCTCGTCGGCACCACGCCGTCGTGCTGCGCCTGCTTGAGTTCGTCGATGACTTCCGCGCGGGTCTTGCCTTGCGTTTGAGTGTGCGTTTGCGCGAAGGCGGCTTGCGAGGCGACGCCGAGCGACAGCGTGGCGGTGACGAACAGGGCTGCGAGTCTTGCCGTTTTCATGAAGCTCTCCTTGATGTGGCCGCCGGGTGGCGATCCATGAGCGCAGTATGCGAAAGCCGCCGAGCGTGACCGTGATCGGCAGATGACAAATGCGTCAGATTGCGGGGCCGAGGGGCGTGACGTGCGGGTCTGGCCGACGTGATGCAATCGTCATGTTCGGGTCATGCATGCGATGAGCGGGACGCGGAGCATGTCGCCTGCCGACGGCCGATGGTGTCGACGGCATGCGCACCGTTCGCCGCACCGGCATGGAGGGCGGACGGTCTCGTCTAGACTTTCATTCCGGACCCGACAGTGGATCGTCCCGCCATTCGCCTGTCGTTGCTTGCCCTGCTGATTGCCCCGTTGGTCGCCGGTTGCGCGTCATCCCGTCCCGAAGCCGGGACGGTCGGATCGTCCGCGCCGAAGGCCGCGCGCGATGCGGCCCACCGGCCTGATGCCCGGCGCGCGGATCGACCATGCGGGGCATCGATGCGGCAATCCGGGCTTCTACGTGAAGACGCATCCGTGCCTGTTCCCGAAGCGCAACGTCACGCCTTGATGCAGTCATATCCCCGCGCCACATGCGCGGCTGTCGACTATAGTTATGCACGAACAACACCCATCCACGTCGAAGGCGGGCAAATGATCGATCACGTTTACATCTCAGTCACCGACATCGAGAAGTCGCTGATCTTCTACTCCGAAGCGTTGAAGCCACTCGGCTGGAGCGTATTCGGCAACTACGACTCCGCGAATGGCCCGGCGAGCGTCCCCGATCTCTACGGCATCGGCGACGATGTGTACGGCAAGGGAGAGGGGGTTGGATCAAGTATCTGGCTACGGAAACGTCAGCCGGGCGAGACCGGCCTTTACCTGGGGATCGTCTGCGATACGAACGAACTGGTCGACGCTGCCTACGCAGCCGCAATCAAGGCCGGCGGCCTCGATGAGGGAAGACCGGCGGATCGTACCTACTTCGCCCCCGGCTACTACGCCGCCAACGTCGCCGACCTCGACGGCAACCGTCTCGAGTTCGTACACAAGGCGTGGAACCCCAAGCGACGCCCATAGCAATCCAGTGGATGCACGGGTGTCGTCGCGGTCCGTATCGCCTTGAACGATCCCGCACCGGATAGACGGCTGCTTCGCGAACGTGCGGTTGGCCGAACCGGATCGGCAAGCCCTGTCCACGGAATTCCGCAAACGAGCAAAAAAAGGCCCGGCACTCGCAGTGTCCGGGCCAACGCGTGATCGTGCCGTGCGACAGCGATACGCTTGCGTGGTTCGCAACGGGCATCACCCGTCACGCATTCGATGGTATGCGACGCGATCCATCGCGAACCTGATCGGAAGATGAAATTTTCGTCACGCCGCGTATCGGTGCGCGATCGACATTCCGATCAGAAGCGATGGCGTAGTCCGAGATTGACGATCCCTTGCGTAGCCGTAGGCGCCGATGCGGGTGCTGCGACGCACGATGGTTGCATGCCGAACGTGGCCCCAGGCATCGACCGGCGATTGAACGTCTTGAAGCGGGCGTGTCGGCACGCCCGCATCGGCTCACAGCTGCGCGAGCGCCTGGTCGAGATCGGCGAGCAGGTCGTCGATGTGCTCGATGCCGATCGACAGCCGCACCGTTTCCTCTTTCACGCCGGCCTTCGCGAGCTCGGCCGGCGACAGCTGGCGGTGCGTCGTCGAGGCCGGATGCGTCGCGAGCGACTTCGTGTCGCCGATGTTGACGAGCCGCGTGAACAGTTTCAGCGCGTCCTGGAACTTCGCGCCGCCGTCGCGTCCGCCCTTCACGCCGAACGTCAGGATGCCGGGCGCGCGGCCCGACAGGTAGCGCGCGACGAGCGCATGATCCGGGTGATCGGGCAGCCCGGCGTAGTTCACCCATTCGACGTGTTCATGGCGCGCGAGATGCTGCGCGATCTTCAGCGCGTTGTCGCTGATGCGCTCGATGCGCAGCGCGAGCGTCTCGATGCCTTGCAGGATCTGGAACGCGTTGAACGGCGAGATCGCCGCGCCCATGTTGCGCAGCGGCACGACGCGCGCGCGGCCGATATACGCGGCCGGCCCGAACGCTTCGGTGTAGACGACACCGTGATAGCTGACGTCGGGCTCGTTGAGCCGCTTGAAGCGGTCCGCGTGCTGCGCCCACGGGAACTTGCCCGAATCGACGATCGCGCCGCCGAGGCTCGTGCCGTGGCCGCCGAGATACTTCGTCAGCGAGTGCACGACGATGTCCGCGCCGTGTTCGAACGGACGCAGCAGGTACGGCGACGGCACCGTGTTGTCCACGATCAGCGGGATACCGTGGCGATGCGCGACTTCCGCGAGCGCGGCGATGTCGGTCACGTTGCCGAGCGGATTGCCGACCGATTCCGCGAAGATCGCCTTCGTGCGCGCGTCGATCAGCGGCTCGAACGACGCGGGGTCGCGCGGATCGGCGAAGCGCGTCGTGATGCCGTATTGCGGCAGCGTATGCGCGAACAGGTTGTAGGTGCCGCCGTACAGCGAACTGGCGGACACGATGTTGTCGCAGGCTTCCGCGATCGTCTGGATCGCGTACGTGACGGCCGCCTGGCCCGACGCCAGCGCCAGCGCGCCGATGCCGCCCTCGAGCGCGGCGATCCGCTGTTCGAGCACGTCGGTCGTCGGGTTCATGATCCGCGTGTAGATGTTGCCCTGGACCTTCAGGTCGAACAGGTCTGCGCCGTGCTGCGTGTCGTCGAATGCGTACGCAACGGTCTGGTAGATCGGCACCGCGACCGCGCGCGTGGTCGGGTCGGGTCGATAGCCGCCGTGCACGGCGATGGTTTCGAGGCGCCAGTTCGAAGAGGCCTGATCGGTCATGAGTGCTCCATCTGTTGTTGTCGTGGTCGAGCGATTATAGGAGCAGGTGCGCTGCCGTCCTTAGAACGAATGGTTTGTTGCTTATGGGGCCGCCGCGCATAGAATGCGTTTTTCTTCCGATGAAGGGTGCGCGATGGACCAGGATCAGTGGAACAAGGTGGATGCGTATTTCTCCGCGACGCTCGTGCCGACCGACGACGCGCTCGACGCCGCGCTCGCGGCGAGCGACGCGGCCGGGCTGCCCGCGATCAACGTCGCGCCGAACCAGGGCAAGCTGCTGCAGCTGCTCGCGACGATTCGCGGCGCACGGCGCATCCTCGAAGTCGGCACGCTCGGCGGCTACAGCACGATCTGGCTCGCGCGCGCGTTGCCGCCGGACGGCCGGCTCGTGACGCTCGAACTGAACCCCGATCACGCGAAGGTCGCGACGCGGAACATCGCGCGCGCCGGGTTCGCGGATGTCGTGTCGGTGGTGGTCGGCAGCGCGAAGGACAGCCTCGCGCGGCTCGTCGATGCGGGCGAGGCGCCGTTCGACTTCATCTTCATCGACGCGGACAAGGACAACAACGCCGCTTATCTGGACGCCGCGCTGAAACTGTCGCGGCCCGGCACGGTGATCGTCGTCGACAACGTCGTACGAGGCGGGCGCGTGGCCGATCCGGACAACCGTGAGCCGGACGTCGTCGGCGTGCGCGACGGGTTCGCGCGGATCGTCGCCGAGCCGAACCTCACGACGACCGCCTTGCAGACGGTCGGGCTGAAGGGCTGGGACGGGTTTTCGATCTCGATCGTCGGCGCGTGACGTGACGGTGGCGCATCACCGCGGTCGTCGGCCGCACCGGACGTGCGATACGGTCGCGGCCACGGATCTTTCATCGAGCGCGGCCGCCCGGCCTTCGGCCGCGCGCCGCGCTATCCTTTCACGCACACCACCTGACGCAGCGTGTGCACCACTTCGACGAGGCTGCGCTGCGCCGCCATCACCGCATCGATGTCCTTGTAGGCTATCGGGATCTCGTCGACGACACCCGCGTCCTTCCGGCATTCGACGCCGCGCGTCGCCTTGACCTGGTCGTCGACCGTGAAGCGGCGCTTCGCTTCGGTCCGGCTCATCGCGCGGCCGGCGCCGTGGCTGCACGAGCAGAAGCTCTCCGGATTGCCGAGCCCGCGCACGATGAAGCTTTTCGCGCCCATCGAACCCGGAATGATGCCGAGCTGTCCCTTCTGCGCGGATACGGCTCCCTTGCGCGTGACGAGCACGTCCTCGCCGAAGTGGCGTTCGCGCTGCACGTAGTTGTGGTGGCAGTTCACCGCGTGCTCGTCGACCGCGAACGGTTTCGCGATCACGCCGCGCGCCGCGCCGATCACCGCGTCCATCATCGCCTGCCGGTTGCGGCGCGCGTAGTCCTGCGCCCAGCCCACCGCTTCGACGTAGTCGTCGAAGTGCCGGCTGCCCTCGGTGAAATACGCGAGGTTGCGATCCGGCAGGTTCGCGATGTGCTGCCGCATGTCGGCCTGCGCGAGTTCGATGAACAGGCTGCCGATCGCATTGCCGACGCCGCGCGAGCCGCTGTGCAGCATGAACCACACGCGATCCGCTTCGTCGATGCACACCTCGATGAAGTGGTTGCCCGTGCCGAGCGTGCCCAGATGCGCGTAGTGGTTCGTCTTTTCCAGCTTCGGATACTTGCCGACGATCCGCTGGAAGCCCGGCAGCAGCGACTTCCACGACTCCGTCACGGCGGCCGGCGTGCGATCGCCCCATGCGCCCGGATCGCGGCGGCCCGGCGCGCGGCCGTGCGGCACCGCGCGTTCGATCGCGCTGCGCAGCCCGCCGAGCGCGTCCGGCAGGTCCGCCGTCGTGAGCGTCGTGCGCGCGGCCATCATCCCGCAGCCGATGTCGACGCCGACCGCGGCCGGGATGATCGCGCCCTTCGTCGGGATCACGCTGCCGATCGTCGAGCCCTTGCCGAGGTGGACGTCGGGCATCACCGCGACGTGCTTGAAGATGAACGGCATCTGCGCGGTGTTGCGCAATTGCGTGCGCGCGTCGTCCTCGACCGCGACGCCTTGCGTCCACATCTTCACCGGCTTGCCCTTCGCCAGTTCCATCACCTGAAAATCATCGTGACTCATTTGCTTCACCTTCGAGCGCCCCTTCAGTCGTCCGGCGCAAGCTCTTGAACGCATGATGCTTCCATCTATTCTTGTCTTTTTCTTCACTGGCTGCCGGCCGACGTGCGTTGGCCGAATCGGGGTACGACGCGACCGGGTCGACTCGATTCGCGGAGTGCTCGCTGCACGGTAGCCGCGCGTGAACGATGTTCCACCATTCACGCGCGGCAGATCGCGATGATCTCCGCGCTGGCCGCGTCGTCGAACGGCGCGCCTTGCCAGTCGCCGTACCAGTGCGCCGACGAGAAGCCGGCGGCCGCGACACGCGCCTGCAGGTCGGGTTGCGCGATGAAGCGCAGCCGGCTCGCGTTCTTCACCTGCGTATCGTCGCGATGAAAGCGGTAGACCGTGTCGAACGACACGATCGGACCGTCGACCGCGGTCACCGCATGATGGAGTTCGACGCTGCCGAATTCGGGCGAATCGATGCGGGTGGCCGACGCCGCCGGAGTCCAGCCGAGCCACGGCTCGACACGCGGATTACGGGTTTCGAACAGGAAGCGCCCGCCGTCGGCCAGCACGCGCCGCGCGCCGCACAGCGTCGCATCGATCTCCGCGTCGGTCAGCAGGCACTGGAACGCGTGCCCGGTCATCACGACGGCATCGAACGGCGCGCCGGGCGGCAGGCCGCCGAGATCGCACGCGAGCCAGCGCACCGCGCCGGCGCCCGGCTGGCGTCGCGCATGGTCGATCATCGCGGGTGCGGGGTCGATCGCGACGACGTCGTGCCCGGCCGCCGCAAGCCGGCGCGCGAACGTGCCGGTGCCGCAGCCGAGATCGAGAATCCGTTGCCGCCCGGTGCCGAGGCGCGATGCGTAGAACGCGAAGTCACGATCGCCGGCGTTGAACCGGTCGTAGACCGCGACGAGGCGCGGATCGGCATAGAGGATTTCGCCGGCGGCCGCCGCGTCGGACGTCACGCGAAACCCGCGTCAGCGCTGTTGCACCGCGACGCGCAGCCCGAGCGCGATGAAGATCGAGCCGATGATCTTTCCCTGCCAGCGCGTGAGCCACGCAAGCCGCTTCACGACGCGGCCGAGCGGACGGATCGAGCATGCGATCAGCGTCGTATAGAGCGAGCTGAGCACGACGAAGATCAGCCCGAGCACCGCGAACTGCACGAACGTCGAGCCGCGTTCCGGATGCACGAACTGCGGCATGAACGCGAGGAAGAACAGCGCGGTCTTCGGATTCAGCACTTCGGCGGGAATCGCCTGCAGGTACGCCGTCAGCGGCGTGACGGGCGGCACCTTCGGCAGCGACGGATCGGACGGCCCGTCGAGCAGCGCACGCACGCCGAGGTAGATGAGGTAGGCCGCGCCGACCAGCTTCACGACGTTGAACGCGAGCGCCGACGTCATCAGCAGCGCCGACAGCCCGACGGCGGCAAACAGCGTATGCACGAAGTCGCCGCTCGCGACGCCGAGGCCGGTCAGGATGCCGGTCTTGCGGCCGCCCTGCACGGTGCGGCTCAGCACGAGCAGCACGGCGGGGCCCGGGATCAGGAACAGGCCCAGGACGACGGCGGTGAAGGTGGCCAGCGTGGTCAGGTCGAACATGGCGGCTCCGGCAAGGTTGGCGAGGCGGCGGGGGATCGACGCATTGTATTCGGATCGGCGCGCGTCTGCCGATGCCGGCCGGGAACCGCGCAGCCGCGCCGGCGCCTTTCTGGTATAAGCACGAAAGGCCGCGCGGGCACGCCGTCCGGCCGCTTTCGACACCATCGTTCCATGCGCGACCTGCCACCCGTTACCGCCCCCGCTGCCGACGCCGACGTCTATCACGTGCCGCGCCCGCTCGTCGTGTTCGGCGGCTCGGTCGTCGAGCCCGAATGGCGGCTCGAACGGCACAGCCATCCGCAGGCGCAACTGCTGTACACGCTGAGCGGCGTCATCTATTGCGAGATCGACGGCGGCGTGTGGAGCGCACCGCCGCAATGCACGGTGTGGATTCCGGGCGGCGTCACGCATTCGGCGCGCGGTTCGGCCGGCGCGACGTTCTACGCGGTGCTGGTGGAGCCCGATGCGGCGCCCGGCCTGCCGGCGCGCTGCTGCACGCTGGGCATGTCGCCGCTGTTGCGCGAACTGCTGCTGAAGGCCGCGAGCTTCCCGAGCCTGTACGACGTCGACGGTCCGCAGGGGCGGCTGATGGCGACGCTGCTCGACGAACTCGTCGCGGCGCCGGTCGAGGACCTGTATCTGCCGATGCCGGCCGACCGCCGGCTGCGCAGGCTGATCGATCACCTGCTCGACGACCCGGCCGACAAGTCGCCGCTGCCCGAACTCGCGCGCCGCGCCGGCGTCAGCGAGCGCAGCCTCACGCGGCTCGCCGCGAAGGAACTCGGCATGAGCCTCGGCGACTGGCGCCGGCGGCTGCACGTCGCGCTGTCGCTGCGGATGCTGACGGCGGGCCGCCGCGTGCACCAGATCGCGATCGACCTCGGCTACGAGAGCGCGAGCAGCTTCGTGACGATGTTCCGCAAGGCGACCGGCAAGTCGCCGACCCAATACCTGACCGACCGGCAGCGCTGACCGTGCCGTGCTGAGCCGTGCAGTGCCAGGTCGGCACGCGCGCGCTTGACCGGATCGAACAAGCGGTTGGCCGGCACGAGAAATGACGGGACGGGCGTCGCTCCTTAACATGAGAATCATTCTCATCTGGAGGCAGACATGCAGATCGTCACGACTGAATTCCCGTTGGTGTGGTTGCGTTACGCGCGTTCGCCGTCGAGCGATCCCGCGCACTTGCTGGCCGAACTCGACGCGTTGCTCGCGCGCCGCGAACGTTTCGTGTTCCTGACCGACGATGCACCGTCCGGCGACGATCGCGATGCGCAGGATCACGAGATGCGCAAGCAGCTCGCGAAATGGAGCAAGGCGAATCGCGCGCAATCGCGCGAATGGATTCCCGCGATGATCGCGGTCGAGCCCGACGCGCAGCGGCGCGCGGCGCTCGATGCGTTCTCGGCCGCGTTCGAGAAGGTCTGGGGGTATCCGTTGAACGCGGCGGCGAATCGTGACGAGGCGCTCGCGCTGGCACGGCAGCTGCTCGCCGCGCCGGCCCGCGCGGCCACGGCCACGCGCGACTGAACCGGTCGCCGCGCCGGCGGCGCGGCTCGCTCACTGACAGGCATGCGCCGCGTCGCGTTCGCGCGTGATGCGTGATGCCGTATTCCGCGGGAGTTTCCGGTGGACAATCCGATTCGCGCGATGCGCATCTTCACGCGCATCGTCGAGATGAACAGCTTTACGCGCGCGGCGCACTCGCTCGGCATTTCGCGCGCGACCGCGACGCGCACCGTGCAGGAACTCGAGGCGGCGCTCGGCATGCCGTTGCTGGTGCGCACGACGCGCGCGCTGCGGGCGACGCCGGAAGGCGACGCGTATTACCGGCGGTGCCAGCGCATCACCGCGGACGTCGACGAGCTCGAAGCGAGCCTGCGCAATGCGGCGCGGCATCCGAGCGGGCCGCTGCGCGTCGAGTTGCCGGGCGCGGTGGCGGACGCGATCGTGCTGCCGGCGCTTGGCGCGTTCCATGCGCGCCATCCCGAACTCGTGCTGATGCTGGGCGTGTCCGGACGCGCGGCCGACCTGATCGGCGATGCGGTCGACTGCAGCATCCGGCTGGGCGCGCTGCCCGATTCGTCGCTGGTTGCGCGCCTGCTCGGCGCACTCGAGCGCGTGACCTGCGCGAGCCCCGCGTATCTCGAGCGCTGCGGCGTGCCGCGTTCGCTCGATGCGCTCGCCGGGCATCGCGCGGTCAACGGCGCGTTCGCGTCGGCCCAGCGCACCGCCGAACTCGAATTCGCGATCGACGGCGCGGTGCGCAAGATCCGGCTCGATGGCATCGTCAGCGTTGACGACGAGCAGGCGTACCTGGCGTGCGGCGTGCATGGCCTCGGGTTGATCCAGCCGCCGCGCGTCGTCGCGCAGCCGCTGATCGACGCGGGACAGTTGCAGGAAGTGCTGCCGCGGTGGCGGCCGGGCGCGGTTTCGGTGTCGGCCGTCTATGCGAAGCGCCGGCACGTGTCGCCGGGCGTGCGCGCGTTCGTCGACTGGATCGCGGAGCGTTTCGAGGATGCCGCGCAGGACCGGGCCGGTGTGAGCGTGCCTGGGGCAGCGCTGCGGCAGATGGCAGCGACGGCGATCGCCGCGTGCGAGCCCGACGGGAGGCTGGCGGCCGCGGCGTGACGGCGGGGCGCGCGTCCGGATGTGCCAATATTCTGGCGATTTGTGGGCCGGTTCGCCAAAATACTGGCATTCCGCCAGCCGGTGCATCGTCAGACTCAATCAGTCGAACCGGTCGCGCCGCGATCCTGATACGTTCGCGTGCATTGGCGCCCGCCTCCCGTCACCCACCCAGCTCCCCCGCCAGAAAATCCACGAACGCGCGTATTCGCGCGGACATCTGATGCCGCTGCGCATACACCGCGTAGATATCCGCGCTCGGCGTTTCGTAGTCGGGCAGCACGACGACGAGGCGCCCGTCGGCCAGGTAGTCGCGGATATCCCACTCGGCGCGCATCAGGATGCCGTGCCCGTCGAGCGCCCACTTCACCGCGATCTCGCCGTCGTTCGTCGTCAGGTTGCCGTTGATCCGCACGGCTTCCGTGTTGCGCGCCGCGCCGCGTCCGCTCGCCAGCCGCCAGATCCCGTAGCCTTCGTCGCCTTGCCGGATGCCGATGCAGTTGTGCCGCGTCAGCTCGTGCGGCGTGCCCGGCGTGCCGTGCCGCGCGAGATACGCGGGCGCCGCGCACAGCAGCCGGCGGTTCGGCGCGAGCCGTCGCGCGACGACGCGCGTATCGGGCGGCTCGCCGAAGCGGATGCACACGTCGAACGCGTCGTCGGTGAGCGGCGGCGGCATCACCGACAGTTGCAACTGCACCGACACCTCCGGAAAACGCGCGACGAAGCGCGAGATCGCGGGGCCGACGTGGCTGCGCCCGAAGCCGAGCGTCGCGTTCACGCGCAGCAGCCCCTTCGGCCGCTGCCGCGCGCTGCCGAGCAGTTCGCCCAGTTCATCCATCTGATCGAGGATCCGGCGCGCGTAGTCGAGATACACGTCGCCCTCGGGCGTCAGCATCATGCGCCGCGTCGTGCGGTTGACGAGCGTCACGCCCGCGCGCCGCTCCATCTGCGTGAGCCGCTTGCTGACGGCCGCCGCGGTCAGCCCGAGCTCGCGCGCGGCCGCGCTCAGGCTGCCCGCCGCGGCCAGCGTCGAGAAGAAGCCGAGATCGGCCGGCTGGACGGTATCCGCCATGACGGGATTCATGAATTGAAGTTAAAGATGCTTTGAGTATAGCCCCGGTTTCCACACTTCCAGTTCGGTAAAGTGCGTTCACGCTCACGATCAATCGAGGATGTCAGCATGAAGACCTACCGTATCGCGACCATTCCCGGCGACGGCATCGGCAAGGAAGTGGTGCCTGCGGCCAAGCAGGTGCTGGAAGCGCTGGCCCGCGGCAGCGACCGCTTTGCGTTCGAGTTCGAGGATTTCGACTGGGGCGCCGATTACTACCGCCTGCACGGCGCGATGATGCCGGCCGACGGCCTCGACGCGCTGCGCGGCAAGGACGCGATCCTGTTCGGCTCGGCGGGCGACCCCGACGTGCCCGACCACGTGACGCTGTGGGGCCTGCGCCTGAAGATCTGCCAGGGCTTCGACCAGTACGCGAACGTGCGGCCGACGCGCATCCTGCCCGGCATCGACGCGCCGCTGAAGCGCTGCGGGCCGGCCGACCTGAACTGGGTGATCGTGCGCGAGAACTCGGAGGGCGAATACGCGGGTGTCGGCGGCCGCGTGCACCAGGGGCATCCGATCGAGGCGGCGACCGACGTGTCGATCCTCACGCGTGCCGGCGTCGAACGCATCATGCGCTTCGCGTTCCGGCTCGCGCAGTCGCGTCCGCGCAAGCTGCTGACCGTCATCACGAAGAGCAACGCGCAGCGTCACGCGATGGTGATGTGGGACGAGATCGCGAAGCAGGTCGCGCAGGAATTCCCCGACGTCACGTGGGACAAGGAACTCGTCGACGCCGCGACCGCGCGCATGGTGAACCGCCCGGCGTCGCTCGACACGATCGTCGCGACCAACCTGCACGCGGACATCCTCAGCGATCTCGCGGCCGCGCTCGCGGGCAGCCTCGGCATCGCGCCGACCGGCAACATCGATCCCGAGCGCCGCTATCCGTCGATGTTCGAGCCGATCCACGGCTCCGCGTTCGACATCATGGGCCGGGGCCTCGCGAATCCGGTCGGCACGTTCTGGTCGGTCGTGATGCTGCTCGAGCATCTCGGCGAGACGGCAGCGGCCGCGCGCGTGATGCAGGCGATCGAGGCCGTGACGGCCGATCCGTCGCTGCATACGCGCGACCTCGGCGGCAGCGCGACGACCGCGCAGGTGACGGCCGCGGTCTGCGAGCGCGTCGCGCACGCGGCGGTCGCCGCCTGACAGTAACGAGAACGGCGACGAGGACGGCGACGGCCGCACGCGCAGCCGGTCGCCTTCCGTTCGCCGCCCCCCGGATTTTCTGCCCGCGACTCGCGCATTCGACGCGAGCCGGGCGCCGGCGCGCACGCTTCGTCGTAATGCCGGCGGTACCCACCGAGCCCGCGCGGACAGCGCGCGACTCGACCTCGAAGGAGGAGACACATGCAAGCGGATCTGGAAACCCGCGTCGCGCGGAAACTGATGTGGCGCATCATTCCGTTCGTGATGCTGCTTTACTTCGTCAGCTTTCTCGATCGCGTCAACGTCGGCTTCGCGGCGATGACGATGAACAAGGCGATCGGCCTGTCGCCGACCGCGTTCGGACTCGGCGGCGGCCTGTTCTTCATCGGCTACTTTCTGTTCGAAGTGCCGAGCAACCTGATTCTCCATCGCGTCGGCGCACGCATCTGGATCGCGCGCGTGATGATCACGTGGGGCATCGTGTCGGCGGTGTCCGCGTTCGCAGCCGGGCCGACGAGCTTCTACGTGTTGCGCTTCCTGCTCGGCATCGCGGAAGCCGGCTTCTTCCCCGGCATCATCCTGTACCTGAGCCTGTGGTTTCCCGCGAAGCAGCGCGCGGTGGCGGCCGCGTGGTTCATGGCGGCCGCGCCGATCTCGACCGCGATCGGCTCGCCGCTGTCGGGCGCGATCATGCAGATGCCGCCGCTGTTCGGGCTTGCCGACTGGCAGATGCTGTACATCGTCGAGGCACTGCCCGCGGTCCTGCTCGGCTTCGTCGTGCTGAAGTGCCTGACCGATGCGCCGTCGAAGGCCGCGTGGCTGCGGCCGGACGAGCGCGACTGGCTGGTCGCGAAGCTGAAGTCCGAGGCCGACGCGCGGCACGCGCATGCCGGGCACACGGCCGGCGCGTGGCAGGCGCTGCGCGACCCGCGCGTGCTGGCGCTCGCGCTGATCTACTTCGGCACGTCGGCGGGGCTCTATACGCTCGGCCTCTGGGCGCCTCTGATGGTCAGGCAGTTCGGCTTCACCGCGTGGCAGACGGGCCTGCTGACCGGCATCCCGAGCATCGCCGCGGTCGTCGCGATGATCGGCTGGGCGCGGCATTCGGATCGCACCGGCGAACGCACGTGGCATGTCGTGATTCCGTGCGTGCTCGCGTGCATCGGCTTCGTGTTCGCGGGGCAGGCGAGCACCGCGCTCTTGACCGTGCTCGCGCTGGTCGTCGTCAACATCGGGATCAGCGCCGCGAAGGCGCCGTTGTGGGCGATGCCGAGCGCGTTCCTGTCCGGCGCCGGCGCGGCCGCGGGGATCGCGATGATCAACTCGATCGGCAACCTCGGCGGCTTCGTCGGGCCGTTCGCGATCGGCTGGCTGAAGAACGTGACGGGCGGCTATGCGGCCGGGCTGTACGTGGTGGCGGGCACGCTCGCGGTGTCGGCGGTCGTCACGCTCATGCTGAGCCGCAAGGGGGCGCGCGAGCAGGTCGTGCCGGGGGTGCGGCATCATCATTGAATTGCAGGCAGCGCGTGTTGCCGGACGTGGCGACTGTGCGGAGGGTGCCGGCGCTCGCGTGCGCGAGGCCTTTGCCCACTACGCGGTGTGACGCGACTTCCGCCCCTCGCGCGCGCCGGTTTCCCCGCTACACGTTCGGCGATTGCGCGCTTCGTGCGATCTCCTGCGCACACGCATCGGCCGACGCTTTCGACGTGTCGACGAAGCAATCGCTGAACGCGCGCGCCGCATACCCTTCGCGATACATCTCGGCGATACGTTGCCGCTCCCAGTCCGTCAGCGCGCGCGTGCCGCGATCCGACGCCGCGATCGCTTCCGGCGGCGCGAGCGTCACGACGAACAGGCGCGCGTCGCGTGCGTCGCAGGCTGCGCGCAGCCGGTCGAATTCCGCGTCGCCGATCGGATAGGCGATCACCAGATGACGTTCGCGTGCCTGCGCGATCTCTTTGACGAGGCGCGCCAGCGCGATCGCCCACTGCACGTCGAACGGGGTGTCGTCGGGCGCGTCGTGATCGTCGCCGTCGATGAAGCGCGCATCGGGCAGTCGCTGCGCGAGTGCGCGACCGATCGTCGTCTTGCCGCTGTTGATCGGGCCGTTCAGGTGGATGACGGTGAGGGAAGTCATGAGCCGGGCCGGAAATCGGACGACTGGCAGCTTGCCACGATTGCCGTAGCCTTGCAGCGCCGTTTGCGCGTGACGCGGTGGCGCGAGTAGAGCAGGAAGGGAAAGAAGCGGAGGAAGAAGCAGCAGGCCGCGCGTGCACCGATGCACATGCGGCCTGCCCGGCCGGAGCGCGTATCGGCTACGCGCCCCGGCGTCGAGCGAAGTGACTTACTTGTCGTCGCCCTTGATCTGCGGCAGCGCCGACGCTTCACCCGGCGTCAGCAGGCCGACTTGCGAATACACGCGCAGCTTGTCGCGCGTATCGGTGATGTCGAGGTTGCGCATCGTCAGCTGGCCGATCCGGTCGCGCGGCGAGAACGTCGACGCCACCTTCTCCATCGACAGGCGTTCCGGCTGATACGTGAGGTTCGGCGACTTCGTGCTCAGGATCGAGTAGTCGTTGCCGCGGCGCAGTTCGATCTTCACTTCGCCGGTGATCGCGCGCGCGACCCAGCGCTGCGCCGTTTCGCGCAGCATGATCGCCTGCGGGTCGAACCAGCGGCCCTGGTACAGCAGGCGGCCGAGACGGCGGCCGTTCTCGCGGTACTGCTCGATCGTGTCTTCGTTGTGGATGCCGGTGACGAGACGCTCGTATGCGATGTACAGCAGCGCGAGGCCCGGGGCTTCATAGATGCCGCGGCTCTTCGCCTCGATGATGCGGTTCTCGATCTGGTCGCTCATGCCGAGGCCGTGGCGGCCGCCGATGCGGTTCGCTTCCAGCAGCAGCTCGACCTGATCCTTGAACTCGACGCCGTTCAGCGCGACCGGCTGGCCGGCTTCGAAGCGCACCGTCACTTCCTCGGCGGCGATCTTCACGTCGTCGCGCCAGAACGCGACGCCCATGATCGGGTTCACGATCTTGATGCCGCTTTCGAGGCTTTCGAGGTCCTTCGCTTCGTGCGTCGCGCCGAGCAGGTTCGAGTCGGTCGAATACGCCTTCTCGGCCGACATCTTGTAGGCGAAGCCGGCCTGGTTCATGAATTCGGACATTTCGGCGCGGCCGCCGAGTTCGTCGATGAACGTCTGGTCGAGCCACGGCTTGTAGATCTTCAGGTCCGGGTTCACGAGCAGGCCGTAGCGGTAGAAACGCTCGATGTCGTTGCCCTTGTACGTGCTGCCGTCGCCCCAGATGTTGACGCCGTCTTCCTTCATCGCGGCGACGAGCATCGTGCCCGTCACGGCGCGGCCGATCGGCGTCGTGTTGAAGTACGTGACGCCCGCGGTCGTGATGTGGAACGCGCCGCTTTGCAGCGCGGCGATGCCTTCGGCGACGAGCTGCGCGCGGCAGTCGATCAGGCGGGCGCCGGCTGCGCCGTATTCGATCGCGCGTTTCGGGATCGCGTCGTAATCGTCTTCGTCGGGCTGGCCGAGGTTCGCCGTGTATGCGTACGGGACGGCGCCCTTCAGTTTCATCCAGTGCAGCGCGGCGCTGGTGTCCAGGCCGCCGGAGAAGGCGATACCGACCTTCTGGCCGGTCGGGAGGCTTTCGAGAATCGTGCTCATAGGAATTACCGTGGATTGAAGCCGGTGGGATCGTATTTCGCGGAATATGCGAGTATCGGCTGTCCGGGAAGTTGGGGCAAGACCTGATTTTCGCGCCAATACGTCTTCGGGCCTGTCGCGACGGGCCTGGCGGGCGATTAACCGGCCGGAGAATCCGGCGCGAAACGGCCTCGGACGGCGGTCGAAACTGGCGAAGGCGCGCCGGCGCGCACGCCCGATTGGCGGGGCCAGATCGGTCGGCCGGTGCGGCATCCGCGCTCAGGATGCCGGGCCACCTTTATGAAAGGCTAATGAAAGATGCCCTGAGGCGCCCGGCGTCCGTCGGCCTTCGAATCGTCAAAGCTCCAGGTTCAGATATTCCACGCCTGCGCGGTATCGAGCAGTTTCTCGCGCAACTGATCCACTTCGCCGGCCAGCTTGGCCGTGATCGACACGTAGCCCGACAACTGCGCCGGCGGGGCGTCGTGCGGCGGCTCGGCCGGCCGGCGGCGCGGTGCGAGCCGGCTCGGCGTGCCGAACTTGAGCGCGCGGCTCGCGCCGACGAGCGTGTCGCGGATGCGCCGGTTCATCGCCTTCATCTCGGTGCGCATGTATTCGCGCGCGGCGAGGTCGTCGCGGGCCGGCACCGTGCTCGACAGGATCTCCAGATAGCCGATGCACAGGCGCAGGCCGCGCTGGATCGCCTCGAGCTGCGTGACCGGGATGTCGCATTCCTTCGACACCGACGGCATCAGCGAGCGCAGCTGCACCAGCAGCGCGCTCAGCGCGGCCATTTCCTTCAGGTGCGCGTCGTCGCTCACGTGGCGGTCGCCCGCGAGCCGCGCATGCACGGCCGCGCACGCGCGCAGCGCGTCGGCGAGCTTGTAGCGCCACGAGTAGGTCGCATAGAGCGGCAGCGCGAACGAGAACGCCAGCGCGATCGCGATGCCGGTCAGCACGTTCACCGCGCGCCACAGGCCGTCGACGATCTCGTTGTCGCCGTGCCCGGCGACGATCACCATCGTGATCGCCGACAGCAGCGCGATGTAGCCGGCCTTGCCGATCGCGTGATACGCGCAGAGCCCGCACGCGATCGCCATCAGCAGGTAGATCGCGAGCGGCGCGTGCAGGACGGAGTAGAGCAGGATCAGCCCCAGCCCCGCGAGCGCGCCGATCGACGTGCCGAGCGCGCGCTCGGCCGCCTTCTTGCGGATGTTGCCGTGGTGCTGCAGTCCGCCGACGACGATCAGCACGGTGATCGTCGACCATTCGCCGTGCGGCACGCGCAGGCCGGTGGACAAGGCGATCGACACGAGAATCGCGAGCGCGACGCGCGCCGCATGGATCAGCTTCGCGTGCCGGTAGCGGCGGTACGGGTCCAGCAGGGGACGGAGCGCGTGGCGCAGGAGCGGCGGGAATCGGGCAGGGAACTGGGCGGTCATGACGGAGCGGGGGTGGCCGGCGGGATGGCCGGAATGCGCGTGCGGCGCGGGCGGGCCGGCGCCGCGCCGCACGCGCGGCTGACGTAACGCTAGCCGAACGCGCGCGGGCTGTCCACGACGGCGCGGCGCGGCGCGGGTGCCGCCGGCCGCCGCGTCACGCGTCGGCCGTATTCGCCTCGGCGTTCGACACGCGATTGCGGCCGCCGGACTTCGCGTGGTACAGCGCCGCGTCGGCCTGCCGCAGCAGCGTCGCGGCGTTGACGCGCCCGCCGGCGCTGGTCGCCGCGCCGATGCTCGCCGTCACGTGCCCGTACGGGCTGCGGACGTGCGCGATGTCGAGCCCGGCGATCGCACGGCGGATCGCTTCGGCGACGGTCGCCGCGCCCTGCGCGTCGGTGTCGGGCAGCGTGACGACGAATTCCTCGCCGCCGTAGCGCGCGACGTGGTCGCTGTCGCGGCGCAGGCAGCGCGACGCGGATTGCGCGACGCGGCGCAGCACGTCGTCGCCGGCGAGGTGGCCGTAGTAGTCGTTGAACGCCTTGAAATGGTCGACGTCGACGAACAGCACCGACAGCGGCCGGCCGCTGCGCGACGCGCGCTGCGCCTCCTTCGCGAGCACGGCATCGAACGTGCCGCGGTTGTCGAGCCCGGTCAGCGAATCGGTATGCGCGAGCCGGTACAGATTCAACTTGGTGACCTGCCGGCGCTCGAGTTCGCGCGACAGCGCGAGCGAGCCCCCCAGGATGAACACGGTAAACAGGCCCATCAGCACGGCGGTCCAGATCGCGCGATGGCGCCACGGCGCGTAGATGTCGATCTCGGCGGGCGCGACGTCGACGATCAGCGGCAGATGCGCGAGATGCTTGTAGACGTAGATGCGCCGCACGTCGTCGATCGCGCCGACGCCCGTCAGCACGCCTTCGCTGCTGCGCTGCGCCTTGATGAAGAGCGGGGAGTGGTGGAGGTCGAGGCCGACCACGCGCGGATCGTACGGCAGGCGCGAGACGAGCGCGCCATTGTCCTCGACGATCGCCGCGCTGCCGTGCTGGCCGACCGCGAGCCCGTCGAGCAGCGCGCGGAAGTAGCCGATGTTGAGCGTGCCGACGACGATTCCGCCGAAGCGGCCGTCGGCCAGCGTGATCCGGCGGCTGAGCGCGATCGTCAGCGCGCCGCCGCGCAGCCGGGACGCATAGGGCCGGCTGATATAGAGGCCCTGCACGAGCCGGTCGCGATGCACGGCGAAATACTCGCGGTCGGCGAAATTGCCTTGTCGCGGCGGCGATGCGGCCGAATCGATCACGATATTGCCGTGCGGATCCATTACGAAAATGGCGCCGAGATACGCGCCGGTCGCGGCGCGGTCGAACAGCAGCCGGTGACGCTGGCGCGGCGGCAATGCCGTCAGTTCCGGATCGGCGAGCCCGTCGACGACGTTTTGCAGCGAAAGATCATACAGTTCGATATTGCGGGAAATATCGCGCTCGATCAGCAGCATCAGGTTGCGCGCATTTTCGACCGCATGGTCATACGCGTCGTGGCGTGCCTCGATTAAAAGCGACGTCGAGAGTCCCCAGCTGAACAGCAGCAGCACGACGCCGGCGACGAGCACGCCGCGGGGCGACAGTATGCGTGCCACGGCCGTCGCGGTATGACGGCGCAGCGTAGCGAGCGGCGTGGGTGGCATCATCCTCGGGGCAGGCGGCGGATATGTGCGTCGTCGACGATTCCGCGCTCTGATTAATTCGCATTAGTCGGCATTATCTCGCGAATTCCCGAAATTCGCCGCTCGATGCAAAACATGCATGCGCCAATCCGATTCGGAACGATTACGCATCATTACCTTGAGCCGGGCGTTCGTTTCGATTTGAATCGCGATTATGGGTAGACGGTATTTTGTCTGATTATTAGGGCATATCGATCGATTTTGTCGTTTTAATACAGGATCGGGCTATTGCGCCGGCGCGATTGCGTATCGGGCGGGGAGGTGCACCGTCGCGGCTCACCCCGCGTCGGCATGCGGCGCCGGGGTGTCCGGACCCGAGCGGTTCCGACGGCGAATCAGGTAGAATCCGCGCTTCGCCGCTGGCGCCCGGCGCGCAACGCGTATCGGGGCCGCATCGAATGCATCGCAGCAGGCGGCGCGACGCGCCCCGATCCCGCATGCGCCGGCCCCGGATGCCGGCCCGCTCAACGTTCGTCTCGTTTATGTCCGCAATCCCGAATTCCGACCAACCCGGTTCGTCCGCGAACCCACCCAAGCTTCATCGCGCGCTGAAGGCGCGCCATCTGACGATGATCGCCATCGGCGGCTCGATCGGCACGGGCCTGTTCGTCGCGTCCGGCGCGTCGATCTCGCAGGCCGGCCCCGGCGGCGCGATGGTCGCGTACATGCTGATCGGCCTGATGGTCTATTTCCTGATGACGAGCCTCGGCGAAATGGCCGCGTTCATGCCGGTGTCGGGCTCGTTCGCGACCTACGGCGCGAAATACGTCGACGAAGGCTTCGGCTTCGCGCTCGGCTGGAACTACTGGTACAACTGGGCCGTGACGATCGCGGTCGAGCTGGTCGCCGCGCAGCTCGTGATGCACTACTGGTTCCCGGACGTGCCGGGCGTCTGGTGGAGCGCCGCGTTCCTCGGCGTGATGTTCCTGCTCAACGCGCTGACCGTGCGCGGCTTCGGGGAAGCCGAATACTGGTTCGCGCTGATCAAGGTCGTCACCGTGGTCGCGTTCATCGGCGTCGGCCTGCTGATGATCTTCGGCATTCTGAAGGGCGCGCCGGGCAACGGCTGGGGCAACCTGACGATCGGCGACGCGCCGTTCGCGGGCGGCCTGCCGGCGCTGATGGGCGTCGCGATGATCGCGGGCTTCTCGTTCCAGGGCACCGAGCTGATCGGCGTCGCGGCCGGCGAATCGGAGAACCCGCGCACGACGATCCCGCGCGCGGTGCGTCAGGTGTTCTGGCGGATCCTGCTGTTCTACGTGCTGGCGATCTTCGTGATCGGCGTGCTGATTCCCTACACCGACCCGAACCTGCTGAAGAGCGACGTGACCGACATCGGCGTGAGTCCGTTTACGCTCGTGTTCCGCCACGCGGGCCTCGCGTTCGCGGCCGGCGTGATGAACGCGGTGATCCTGACGGCCGTGCTGTCGGCCGGCAACTCGGGCATGTACGCGTCGACCCGGATGCTCTACAACCTCGCGACGGAAGGCCGTGCGCCGAGGCTGTTCGCGAAGCTGTCGCCGGGCGGCGTGCCGCGCAACGCGCTGTACGCGACGACCGCCGTCGGCGCGCTGTGCTTCTTCACGTCGCTGTACGGCGACAAGACGGTGTACCTGTGGCTGCTGAACACGTCGGGGATGACGGGTTTCATCGCGTGGCTCGGCATCGCGATCAGCCACTACCGGTTCCGCAAGGGCTACGTGAAGCAGGGCTACGCGGTCGACCAGCTGCCGTACCAGTCGAAGTGGTTTCCGTTCGGCCCGCTGTTCGCGTTCGTGCTGTGTCTCGTGATCGCGCTCGGCCAGGACTACCAGGCGTTTCTCGCGAACCGGATCGACTGGGCGGGCGTGGCCGCGACCTACGTCGGCATTCCGCTGTTCCTCGTCGTGTGGCTCGGCTACCGGCTCCTGAACAAGAGCCGCTTCGTGCGCTACGAGGACATGGAGATCGCGCCGTGGGCGGCCGCGAACCGCAGCGCGCAGCTGCAGCGCGTGGAGAACCGCGAAACCGTCGGCTGATGCCGGTGCGGCCACCGGCCGCGTGGTGCGCGATGAAAACGGGAAGCCCGCGGGCTTCCCGTTTTTCGTTGGGACGTCCGGGCGACGCGGGGTGCCGCCGACGTCGGTAGCCGACGCGTGCGTCGTTCCAGATACCGTTCCAGCCGCCGCCGACCCCGCTTTTTTTGTCGGCTTTGCGCTGCACGGGGTCAAAGCCGGTTATATTTCCCGACCCTACCGGGCCACGGTCCGGCCGGCGCGACGAGCGCGGCGCGGATCGGGCATCCGGCGCGCGCCTGTTGCGGCGGCCGGCGGCGCCCGGCGTTTCCATCGTTCCGCCGCGGCCGGCCCGGCCCGCGGAGCGCGCAATCCAGAGGAATCCATGAGCGCATCACCCGCCGAGCGGAAGGCCGGACCCGTTTCCATCGTGCGAATCGAAGCCGCGATCAACGCGTGGCGCGAAGTGTATCCGCCGGCGCCGGACGGCGAGGACGGCTACGCGCTCGACGCCGGCAGCAACTGCCTGGCCGAGCTGTACGGCACGATGATCTGCTATCGGCTGCCGGACGTGCCGCTCGACTCGCTGAGCGACGCGCAGCGCGATGCGCTGTACGCGACCGAGGCATGACGCGCGGTCGGGACGCTGCCGCGACGCGGCGTCGATGAAGCAACGGGAAGCCTGGCGGCTTCCCGTTTTGCTTTGCGGCTTTGCGCGGTGCGCCGCCCGCGAGGGCGGGCGCGGCGCGGCTCGCGCCGGTATCGGCGCGGGCTGAGGTATCGTCATGGCATCGGGAGCAGGCGCTCACGGGACGACCGGCGCGGCACGTGTGTGCGCGGGGCCGAATGAACGTCCGTGGCCTGTCCGGGAGGGTTCGAACATGGAGTTGAGACACCTCCGCTACTTCGTCGCGGTTGCCGAGGAGCGGAATTTCACGCGCGCGGCCGAGCGCCTGCACATCGCGCAGCCGCCGCTCAGCCGGCAGATCCAGCAGCTCGAGGACGCGCTCGGCGTGCCGCTGTTCGAGCGCAACGCGCGGCCGCTGAAGCTGACCGACGCGGGGCGGTTCTTCTATTCGCACGCGGTGCAGCTGCTCGCGCAGACCACCGAGCTCGAATCGATGACGAAGCGGGTCGGCAAGATCGAGCGCAGCATGTCGGTCGGCTTCGTCGGCTCGACGCTGTACGGGATGCTGCCGAAGATCATCCGGCGCTTTCGCAGCGAGTATCCGGCCGTCGAGCTGAGCCTGCACGAGATGTCGACGATGGACCAGATCAAGGCGCTGAAGGAAGGGCGCATCGACGTCGGGTTCGGGCGCATCCGTCACGAGGACCCGAGCGTGCGGCGCGTCGTGCTGCGCGAGGAGCGGATGATCGTCGCGCTGCCGGTCGGTCACGTGCTCGACGGCGCGAAACCCGTGCTGTCGCTGCACGATCTCGTGAACGACACGCTGATCATCTTCCCGAAGGCGCCGCGGCCGAGCTATGCGGACCAGGTGCTCGCGGCATTCCACGATCGCGCGCTGCAGCCGCGCAAGATCTACGAGACGCGCGAACTGCAGATCGCGCTCGGGCTCGTCGCGATGGGCGAAGGCGTGTCGGTCGTGCCGCACAGCGTGTACGGGCTGAAGCGCGACGACATCAGCTACAAGCCGCTCGACGATCCGAAACTCGTGTCGCCGATCATCATGAGCATGCGGATGCTCGACGAATCGGAGGACATCCGCGCGATGCAGGCGCTGATCTACCGGCTGTACGACGAGTCGCAGATGGAGTATCTGCCGCCGCAGCCCGAATGAGCGCGCGGGCGGTGGGGGCTTGCTTGACGCCGCGCGCGTCGGCCGGCCACCATCGTCGGCATTCTGCGGTCCGCCCGCGTGCGGCCGCCTTCATGCAGCCTTCATGCAGACGATGACATGCACATGACTGAAATCGTGACCGAGGAGACCTGGGTCGAGACGCCGCAAGGGCGTCTCTTCGCGAAGCGCTGGCGCGGTGCGCCCGCGCAGGCGACGGCCGCGACCGGGCCGGCCGCGCCGATCGTGCTGCTGCACGATTCACTCGGCTGTGTCGAACTTTGGCGCGACTTCCCCGCGCAACTCGCGCGCGCCACGCAACGCGACGTGATCGCATACGACCGGCTCGGCTTCGGCCGGTCCGACCGCCATCCGGGACAGCTCGGCACGACGTTCGTGCGCGACGAGGCCGATCAGGGCTTCCGCGCGCTGCTCGAACGGTTCGGCATCGATGCGTTCGTGGCGTTCGGGCACAGCGTCGGCGGCGGCATGGCGGTCGGCTGCGCGGCCGCGTATCCCGCGCGTTGCCGCGCGCTGGTGACGGTCGCCGCGCAGGCGTTCGTCGAGGATCGCACGCTCGACGGCATTCGCGAGGCGGGGCAGCAGTTCGACGCGCCGGGCCAGCTCGAGCGGCTCGTGCGCTATCACGGCGACAAGGCCGAATGGGTGCTGCGTGCGTGGGTCGGCACGTGGCTGTCGCCGGCGTTTCGCGACTGGAGTCTCGACGACGCGCTGCCGCGCGTGCGCTGCGCGACGCTCGCGATTCACGGCGAGCAGGACGAATACGGGTCGGACGTGCATCCGAAGCGGATCGCCGCGCGCGTCGCGGGGCCGTCGTCGTTCCTGCTGCTCGACGGATGCGGACACATGCCGCATCGCGAGCGGAGCGGCGACGTACTCGCGGCCGTGGCGAGGTTCCTGCGCGGTGGGCTCGCCTGAACGGCCGGGCGCAGGCGCGCGATGCGACCGGCGGGCCGAGCCCGCCGGCGCTCAGAACGACAGCTGGATCGCGAGATCGAGCGCGAGAATCGCGATCGAGCAGCCGATGCCGAGGACCACGTTCGGCAACCGGTGTTCGAAGTCGCGATTGTCGCGGCGCATCGCGGCGCCGAGCAGGAAGATCGCCTCGACGACGATCTGCAGCCCGACGAACAGCAGCATCAGCAGGTACTCGTAACCCATCTGCTTGAACGCGGCGAATTGCATCCCGTGATCGCGGATCCATTGGCCGACGCGCAGCAGTTCGTAGACGAACAGCAAGGCGGGAAACAGGTAGCTGATGAAATACGTCGGCGCCGTGGCGTGCCGTAGTTCGAGGTGGAAGTGCTGATGCATGGTAGCCATCACGAAGCCCTCCTTGCAAACGCATGATTGCGGTCGCGACGGCGGCGCGACGACGTGCGGACTAAGGGATTGCCCGAGGCATCGTGCGGGGCCGTACGACATCAGCATACTGCTGCGCGGAAGATTTGGCATCCCGTGCGTGCATGCGTTGTAAAAATCCCGGCGCATCGCGCGAAGCATGCAGCGGCTTCCGCTCGCGGAGCGCGACGCGTCGGCCGGTTGCGTGTCGCCCGCGTTGCCGGGCAGCAGCGATTCCGGATGGTGTTCCAGATCGCAGGCCAGCGCGCGCGCCCGGCGTGCGCGTGAATTGCGTGAGCGCCGTGCACGTTCGATGCGCACGCACCTTCCTGCCCGAGCGTCGCCTCGGCGGCCGCTCAGCCTTTCGCTTGCGCGCCTTCGACGAACAGCTTCGCGACCGACCGGAATTCCCGCTTCAGCGATAACCCCGGCACGGTCAGCCAGCGCAGCATCGCCGCGAGATACAGATGATGGAACCACGTGGCGAGCTGGTCGGCCGCCAGCGCCGGGTCCAGTTCGCCCGCCTGCTGTCCGGCCGCGATCAGCTGCTGCCACACGAGCGCGATGTCGCCGCCGCCGTCTTTCCCGCTTTCCGCTTCCGTCACGCCGATGCTCAGGAACCGATGCCGCAGGTAGGCGAGCAGGTACACCGGGTGCTGCTCGCACCACGCGGCCGACGCGTCGAGCACGCAGGCGATCCGCGACGCGAAGGTCTTCCGTCGCGCGACGTCGCGCTGTAGGTGCGCGAGGTCGCGCGCGAGTTCGCCTTCGAGCCAGTGCGCGAGCACGGCTTCCTTCGTCGGAAAGTGGTTGTACAGCGTTCGTTTCGCGACATCGGCCTGCGCGGCGATCTGCTCCATCGTCACGGCATCGTAGCCATGCACATCGAACAGGCGGGCGCCGGTGTCGGCGAGATGCGCGAGCATCTGGATGCGCTTGCGTGCGCGGCGGCCCGGATCGTCGGTCGTCGTCGGCATGGTTCGGTATCGAATGAAAGTGCACGAATTGCATTAGTATACGACGTGCATTTTTATGAATCCACTTGCCTGCATCGTGCAGGGGGAGTTCACGCATGAAGCTCGTCATCGTCACTTACGGCACCGAAGGCGACACGCGTCCGCTCGCGGCGCTCGGCCGTGCGCTGCTGGATGCGGGCCACGAGGTCCGGTTGCTGGCCGACGCCGCGACGCTCGGTTCGGCCGCCGCGCTCGGGGTGCCGTGCGCGCCGTTGTCCGGCGATATCCGCGCGGCGATCGCGCCGGATGGCGCGTTGTCCGACGCGGTGCGCGGGCGCGGCGGCTTCAACGACACGTCGAAGGCGCTCGCGGCGATCGCGAATGCGAACACGGCGGCATGGATGCGCGAAGTCGCGGCCGCGTCGGCCGGTTGCGATGCGATCCTGGTGTCGGGGCTGGCGTCGTTCGTCGGGCTGTCGGTCGCCGAGTATCGCGGCGTGCCGGCGATCGGCACGGGGATGATTCCGATCACGCCGACCGCGGCATTCGCGTCGCCGTTCCTGCCGCCCGGCAAGGTGCCGCGCCGGCTGAATCGCGCGAGCCACCGGCTCGTGAACGCGCTGCTGTGGCACGCGTTCAGGAACGCGACCAATGCAGCGCGCGCCAGCGTGTGCGGCCTGCCGGCGCGCCGGCACGTCTGGACCGATCATCCGATGCTGTACGGCGTGTCGCCCGTGCTGCTGTCCGATCCGGCCGACTGGCCGTCACACGTGCAGGCCTGCGGTCAGTGGCACGCCGACGCGCCGGCGTGGACGCCGCCGCCCGCGCTGGCGACCTTTCTCGGCGCGGGCGAGCCGCCCGTGTACATCGGCTTCGGCAGCATGGCCGGGTTCGATCGCGCCGCGATGGTCGGCGCGCTGCTGCAGGCGCTCGACGGCCGGCGCGCGCTGTTCCATCCGGGCTGGAGCGGCATCGATGCGTCGATGCTGCCGGCGCACGTGTGCGTGATCGGCGAGACGCCGCACGACCGGTTGTTTCCGCATGTATCGATGGCGATCCACCACGGCGGATCGGGTACCACGCATTCGGCCGCGCGGGCGGGCATTCCGTCGGTCGTCGTGCCGTTCGCGGGCGATCAGTTCTTCTGGGCGAACCGGCTGCATCGGCTCGGTGTGGCCGATGCGCCGGTGGCGGGCCGGCGCGTGGACGCCGCCGCGCTCGCACGCGCGATCGCGTTCGCGGCGCGTGCCGACACGCAGGCGCGCGCCGCCGGACTCGGTGCGCGGATCGCACGGGAGGACGGCGTGCGGCGGGCGGTCGCCGCGATCGAGCGCTGGGGGCGGCCCGGCATGCGGTGAACGCGCCGGCGCCGCGTCAGAAATGCCCGGTGAACCGGTAGCGGCTGCCCGGGTGCCACAGATTGGCCACCGACGCGACCATCCCCTGCGACCATGTGCGCCGATGCAGCAGCAGGCAGGGCTCGCGTTCGTCCATCGTCAGGTGGCGGCGCGTTTGCGCATCGGGCATCGCGGCCTCGATCCGGTATTCGACCCGCTGCAGCGGCGCGACGCGCGTGAGGTACTGGTTCGGCGTCGTCGTCGTGAAGTCCTGCAGTGCGTATTCGGGCGCGCAGGCGGGATTGACCCAGCGTTCCTCGAGTTGCACCGGCGTGTCGTTCTCGAAGTGCAGCACGCGTGAATGGAAGATCGGGCTGCCGGCGTCGAGCCGCAGCTCGTCGGCGAGCTTCGCGTCGGCGATGGCCGCGCCGACCTCCAGCACGTGCGCGCGATATGCATGGCCGCGCGCGGCGACTTCGTCCGAGATGCTGCGGATCGCCACCAGCGT
This sequence comes from Burkholderia sp. Bp8984, assembly GCF_003853755.1. NCBI lineage: Bacteria > Pseudomonadati > Pseudomonadota > Betaproteobacteria > Burkholderiales > Burkholderiaceae > Burkholderia > Burkholderia sp. Bp8984. The sequence continues at coordinate 61,570 of NZ_QTQN01000026.1, read as the reverse complement.
CGATTCGTATTTCGGCGACGCGACATACGTGCCCGAGCCGCGCGTGCGCGTGAGCACCTGCTCGGCCGTCAGTTCGCGCAGCGCGCGGTTGACCGTCATCCGCGCGACGTTGAATTCGCGCGCGAGCTCGTTTTCCGACGGCACCTGGTCGCCTTCCGCCCACTCGCCCGCATGGATGCGCGCGAGGATGAAGTCCTTGATTTCCTGATAGATCGGTGTGGTCATTGCATTGCTGTTCGAGAGACGGCGGCCGCGTGCCGTCGCGCGCGGGCCTTCGTGCGGTGTCCGGGCGGAGTGTACCGGGTTCGACGCCGCGCGGGCCCGACTGTGGGCCCGGGATTCGGGTTATTCCGGCCCGCATCCGGCGCGCCGGCCAAGGGCCCGCGGGGCCCGTACGGGCCGCGGCCGCCGCGCCGGCGAGCCCGGCAAACGAAAAGTATAGACAAATGCATGGGCGGCGACGATGTGCCGAATCCGCACCGAAACAAGGGGTTCAGCTTCATGTAAGGTGTAGCGAATTGAAATATAAGGAAAATTCGCTCAGGTAAACAATCCGCCGACAATTAGAGATAAACACGGATTGCTGCCAGTGACCTGAAAAAGGCAAAGTTGTATGTACAACTTGGAGAGTCGTCTGACGGATGACCTCCCGGTTGGAAGGGTTCGCGGCGGCGACGCCCGACGGGACCCGTGCCCAGTTCGCCTATGACAGGAACGCCATGAAGAAACTCGCGCTCAGTATTGCCCTTGCCTGCCTCGCGGTCGGTGCCCACGCCAAGGATTGGTCGACGATCCGGTTTGGCGTCGACGCCAGCTATCCGCCGTTCGAATCGAAGGATGCAAGCGGCAAGGTCGTCGGCTTCGACGTCGATCTCGGCAACGAGATCTGCGCGCGCCTGAAGGCGAAATGCGTGTGGATCGAGAACGACTTCGACGGGATGATCCCGGCGCTGAAGGCGAAGAAGTTCGACGGCGTGCTGTCGTCGATGTCGATGACGCCGGCGCGTGCCGAGCAGATCGCGTTCTCCGACAAGCTGTTCAACACGCCGACGCGCCTCGTCGCGAAGAAGGGCGCGAACCTGCAGCCGACGGCCGAATCGCTGAAGGGCAAGTCGGTCGGCGTCGAGCAGGGCACGATCCAGGAAACCTACGCGAAGGCCTACTGGGCGCCGAAGGGCGTGCAGGTCGTGCCTTACCAGAACCAGGACGGCGTGTACCAGGACCTGATGTCCGGCCGCCTCGACGCCGCGCTGCAGGACGCGGTGCAGGCCGATATCGGCTTCCTGAAGACACCGCGTGGCGCGAACTTCGAATTCGCCGGCAAGGACATCGACGATCCGAAGACGCTCGGCAACGGCGCCGGCATCGGCCTGCGCAAGGACGACGCCGACCTGAAGGCGAAGATCGACCATGCGATCGCCGACATGATCAAGGACGGCACCTACAAGAAGCTCGAGAAGAAGTACTTCGCATTCGACGTGTACGGCGGCTGACGCCTTCGCGGCGCGCACCGGCCGTGGCGCGCGCCGCCCGCTTCGCGTGATGCCTCTGGCTTGATGAGCAGACGGCATCAGGTAGTGCGCAGAACTCGTTTGATGCGCGGTTAATGGCTATTGACAATCCAGCCACATCGTTCTGGATCCCTTATATGATCTTCCAAGGATTTGGCCCGCTGTTGTGGGCCGGCACGGTCGAGACCGTGAAGCTCGCGGTGCTGTCGCTTGCCGCGTCGCTGATACTGGGCCTCGCGGGCGCGGCAGCGAAACTCTCGACCAACCGCGTGCTCAAGTCGGTCGGCACGTTCTATACGACGCTGATCCGCGCGGTACCCGATCTCGTGCTGATGCTGCTGCTGTTCTACGGGATCCAGATCCTGCTGAACGACGCGACCGACCTGCTCGGCTGGGACCAGATCGACATCGACCCGTTCGTGGCCGGCGTCGTGACGCTCGGCTTCATCTACGGCGCGTACTTCACCGAGACGTTCCGCGGCGCATTCCTCGCGGTGCCGCGCGGCCAGCTCGAGGCGGGCTTCGCATACGGGATGAGCGGCTGGCGCGTGTTCCACCGCATCCTGTTCCCGCAGATGATGCGCTTCGCGCTGCCGGGCATCGGCAACAACTGGCAGGTGCTCGTGAAGGCCACCGCGCTCGTGTCGATCATCGGCCTCGCCGACGTCGTGAAGGCGTCGCAGGACGCCGGCAAGAGCACGCTCGATTTCTTCTTCTTCACGCTCGCGGCCGGCGCGATCTACCTCGCGATCACGACGGTGTCGAACGTCGTGCTGCACCACCTGGAGAAGCGTTATTCCGTCGGCGTCCGGAGGCTTGCACTGTGATCGAACTCGTCAGCCAGTACTGGCAAAGCTATCTCTATACCGACGGTTACCGCTTCAGCGGCCTCGCGATCACGCTGTGGCTGCTGGTCGTGTCGATCGCGTTCGGCTTCGCGCTCGCCGTGCCGCTCGCGATCGCGCGCGCGTCGTCGAACCGCTGGATCTCGGGCCCCGTGTGGCTCTATACGTACGTGTTCCGCGGCACGCCGCTCTACGTGCAGCTGCTGATGTGCTACACCGGCATCTACAGCCTGCAGGTCGTGCACAACCACGTGCTGCTCGACACGTTCTTCCGCAACGCGATGAACTGCACGCTGCTCGCGTTCGTGCTGAACGAATGCGCGTATGCGACCGAGATCTTCGCGGGTGCGATCAAGGCCACGTCGGCCGGCGAGATCGAGGCCGGGATGGCCTACGGGATGTCGCGCTTCAAGCTCTATACGCGCATCATCCTGCCGTCCGCGCTGCGCCGCTCGCTGCCGAGCTACAGCAACGAAGTGATCCTGATGCTGCACGCGACGACCCTCGCGTTCACCGCGACCGTGCCCGACATCCTGAAGGTCACGCGCGACGTCAACTCCGCGACGTACATGTCGTTCCAGGCCTACGGCATCGCCGCCGTGCTGTACGCCATCGTCGTGTTCACGCTCATCTGGGCGTTCCGCAAGCTCGAGACGCGCTGGCTCGCGTACCTCTCGCCGCGCAGCCACTAATGCATTCGCAAGGAAGGACCAAGCATGTACAAGCTCACCGTTGACAACCTGCACAAGAAGTTCGGCGACAACGAGGTGTTGAAGGGCGTATCGATGAAGGCGAAGGCCGGCGACGTGATCAGCATCATCGGCTCGAGCGGCTCCGGCAAGAGCACGTTCCTGCGCTGCATCAACTTCCTCGAGCAGCCGTGCTCGGGGCAGATCACGATCGGCAGCGAGCCGATCCAGACCGCGCGCGACCGTAACGGCTCGCTGCGCGTGGCCGACCAGAAGCAGCTGCAGCGGATGCGCACGAAGCTGTCGATGGTGTTCCAGCACTTCAACCTGTGGTCGCACATGACGGTGCTCGAGAACGTGATCGAGGCACCGATGGCCGTGCTGGGGATCGGCAAGGAAGAGGCCGTTGCGCGGGCACGCAAGTATCTGGAGAAGGTCGGGCTCGCGCCGCGCGTCGAAGGCATGTATCCGTCGCACCTGTCGGGCGGCCAGCAGCAGCGTGTCGCGATCGCGCGTGCGCTCGCGATGGAGCCCGAAGTGATGCTGTTCGACGAGCCGACGTCGGCGCTCGATCCGGAACTCGTCGGCGAAGTGCTGAAGGTGATGCAGAAGCTCGCCGAGGAAGGCCGCACGATGGTCGTCGTCACGCACGAGATGGGTTTCGCGCGCAACGTGTCGAACCACGTGATCTTCCTGCATCAGGGGAAGATCGAGGAAGAGGGCGATCCGCGGGAGATTCTCGTCAACCCGAAGAGCGAGCGGCTCGGGCAGTTCCTGTCGGGGCGGCTCAAGTAAGCGGGGGCCGCCGCAGCCTGGAACGCTAAATGCTTGTTTCGGACGACTCTTTCGATCGAGGAGCGCCGCGATGAGCACGCCGACCCCTACCGCGTTTTCCCACGTGAAGCCGCAGGACACCGCATATCAAGGCGAAGGCCTGCGCGACTTCTTCCTGTATCGCGATCTCGGCATCGCGGCCGCGACGAACGGCAAGGTCGTCGCGCAACTCGTCAGGGCGAATCATGCACCGGCGGCGGGCACCGGCTGGCACCGTCACGAGGCCGAGTTCCACATCGTGATGATGCTGAAGGGCTGGGCGCGCTTCATGTACGGCGATCGCGAGACGCTGGTGAGCGCCGGCGACTGCGTGCACCAGGCGCCGGGAATCGTGCACTACCTGTTCGACTACTCGCCCGACATGGAGTACCTGGAGATCGTCGGGCCGGCCGATTTCAAGTCGATCGACGTCGAAGGGCCGTGCGCGGTGCCGGCGCCGACGCCGTGGGGCGACGCGGGCGCGTAGCCCTCCGTCGCATCGGATGCGAGGCATCCGCGTGCCCGAGAAAGACCGCCTTCGGGCGGTTTTTTTATGGATCCTGTCCGGGCTTCGGGTTCTGACCGGGTCATTCGACATCCGAAGCATTTGCCGCGTAAGGAAATCGAAAAGACAGGTGGCAATTTGTCAGCTTCGCGTGATGTTTCGTTACACCGTGTCAAAGATCGTCAATTCGATGCAGGTGCGGTGCACGGCGCGTCGGCGACCGGCGTTAAGGACGTAACAGCCGGACCACCGGCTGGCCTACCCAGGAGAATGTCCATGACCCGCATCGCGAAGATCCTGACCGTGACGGCCGTCGCCTGTGCCACCCTCGTGCCGGCGCTGGCCGAAGCCCATTCGCACCGTGTGTGCCATTTCGATCACCACCATCACCGCGTGTGCCGCTGGGTCCGTTGACCCGCGACGCGTTATTCCCGGCAAAGCGTCGGGACGCTTTTCCCGTTCAGGCAAATCAGGAGAGGATCATGAAAAAGACGATGTTGATCGCCGCGCTCGTCGCCGGCATGGGTGTGTCGATCGGTGCGTTCGCACAGGTTCCGGCCAGCGCGCCGGCCGGTACGACCGGGCTGTGCAAGGACGGCTCGTTCTACTCGGGCGCGTCGAAGAAGGGCGCGTGCGCCGGCCACAAGGGCGTGAAGACGTGGTATGGCGCAGCGTCGGCAGCCGCGGCGAGCGCACCGGCCGCGGCCCCCGCGAGCGCGGCTGTCGCTTCCGCCGCATCCGGCGCCGCCCCGGCGAAGAGCGCGCCCGCGACGACCGCCGCGGCGGCGCCCGGCGGCGGCGCGGGCAAGGTGTGGGCCAACGACAGCACGAAGGTCTACCATTGCTCGACCGACAAGTACTACGGCAAGACGAAGCACGGCAGCTACATGTCGGAAGCCGATGCGAAGGCGAAGGGCTACCACGCGTCGCACGGCAAGGCCTGTTCGTAACACCGGCGGAACGCGCGAGCGTTGCCGCTCGCGCACTGCCCGGCATCGCGCCCCGCCATCCGGGCGGGGCGATTCGAGCGCAACGCCGGTGTGCCGCACCGAGCGTTGCCATCCCGCGCGGGCTCAGTGCACGTGATCGGATGGCGCCGCGGCCGCCGTCGCGTCGCGACCGGCCGCGCGCGCGTCGAGCAACGCCCGCAGCGTCACGTAGTGCGCGCCGCTCGCGCTGCCGTTCGTAGCGGTGCGATCGTACGGCTCGTTGTCGTGGATCGTCGCGCGCACGATCGGATAAATCTGCGTTTCCCAGCGGCCGCCGTTGAACACGCCATAATGGCCCGCGCCCGTCTGCACGTGGTGCGTTTTCAGGTACGGCGGCAATCCCGAACACAGCTCCTGCGCGGCCACCGTCTGGCCCACGGCGCAGATGTCGTCCTTCTCGCCCTCGATCGTCAACAGCGCGGTGCGGTGGATCGCGGCCGGTTCCACCAGCCGGTCGCCGACCGTCAGCTCGCCGCGTGCGAGCGCGTATTGCTGGAATACCTTCTCGACCGTCTCCAGGTAGAACTCCGCGGTGAGGTCGGCCGTCGCGAAGTATTCGTCGTAGAAGTGGCGCAGCGTGTCGGCCTTCGCGGGGTCGCCTTTCGCGCGCTCGTAGTACAGGTCGGAAAACGACGCCGCATGGCGGTCGGGATTCATCGACATGAACGCGCCGACCTGCACGAAGCCCGGATACACGCAGCGCTGCGCCCCGACGAAGCCGGCCGGCACCACGCTGATCAGGTTGCGCGCGAACCATTCGATCGGCCGGCTCGTGGCGAGCGCGTTGACCTTCGTCGGATTCACGCGGCAGTCGATCGGCCCCGCCATCAACGTCAGGCTCGCGGGTTGGGCGGGATCGCCGGCGGCGGCCATCAGCGCGACCGCCGAAAGCGCGGCGACGGTCGGCTGGCAGATCGCGAGCACGTGCGCATCCGGGCCGATGTGGCGAATGAAATCGATCACGTGCCCGACGTATTCGTCGAAGCCGAAGCGGCCCGCCGCGAGCGGGATGTCGCGCGGGTTGTGCCAATCGGTGATGTACACGTCGTGATCGGCCAGCATCGTGCTGACCGTGCCGCGGAGCAGCGTCGCGAAATGCCCGGACATCGGCGCGACGATCAGCACGCGAGGCTGGCGCGCCACCGGCCGCGCCTTGCGGAAATGCAGCAGCGTGCCGAACGGCGTGGCCGCCGCGGCTTCCTCGACGATCGGCACCACTTCGCCGTCGACGACGGTCGACGCGATGCCGAACGCCGGACGCCGGTGCGAGAACGCGCAGCATTCGAGCAGTTCGCACAGCGCGTCGACCATGCGGCCCGTCGGGGTCGACGTGGCGGGCGGCCACAGCGACATCGTCGCGCGCGTGGCGGCCGCCCATGCGCGCGCCGGACGCAGGCATTCGGCAGACCATTGGTAGAAAGGATAGGCAAGCAGGTTCATGGCCGTCGTTCGTTGCGTCGCGTTACGTCGAGCGAGGCAAGCCGTATGCCAGCGTGCGGCTGGCACGCGCGTTGCACGGGGTTTGCGAATGCGGCGATACGCGTGGCGACGCGCGCGGCGTCTCATGCGGCGATGCATGCGGCGCGTGGGGCCCGACGACCGAATGCGATGCGCCGCCGTTGCCAACGACGCTCGGCCTACTCGATGTGTCGCTGCGCCGGGCAGCGCGCTGCGCCACTTCGGCGAATGCTTCGCACAGGCGTGGTGCGCTTCGCACGGCGTGGCGCGCGCTTTCGGTGCAGGGGTACGAACGGCAATCAGCAGGGGAGCGACATGGACGTTACCGGACAGACGACGTTGACCATCAGCAGCCGCAATTACTCGTCGTGGTCGATGCGCGGCTGGCTGCTCGCGAAGCTGAGCGGCCTCGCGTTCGAGACGATCAGCGTGCCGATCGATGCGGCATCGCGCGCGGAACTGCTGCTGCTGTCGCCGTCGATTCTCGTGCCGTGCCTGACACACGACGGCAGCACGGTATGGGACACGCTCGCGATCGCCGAATACCTGAACGAAATCCGGCCGCAGGCGCGGCTGCTGCCCGACGACCGGCGTGCGCGTGCGCATTGCCGGTCGATCTGCGGCGAGATGCATTCCGGTTTCAGTGCGCTGCGCTCCGCGCTGCCGATGAACCTGCGTGCGCATTTTCCCGGCTTCCGGATCTGGTCGCGTGCGCAGCACGACATCGAGCGCATCGTGACGATCTGGCGCGCGTGTCTGGCCGCGTATGGCGGCCCCTGGCTGTTCGGCGAGCAGATCGGCATCGCCGATGCGATGTACGCGCCGGTCGTCACGCGATTCCTGACGTACGACGTGAAACTCGAACCCGATATTGCCGAGTACTGCATGCGCATGCTCGCGCATCCGTTCGTGGCGGAGTGGATCGATGCCGCGAAGGCGGAGCACGAAGACATCGACGAACTCGACATGGAGTTCTGACCTGCAACGCACCTTCGCGCGTTCAACCGGATGACCGGCACGTGCATCGAAACGAATCGTCGATGCGGCCGCGCGTGTCCTGCTCGCCCATTGCCCGCGCAGCATCTGTCGGGCATCGCGCCCCGCCGTTTCGGCGGGGCGTTGCTTACCTGCTGCCGGGCACCCTGAGGCTCGCTCCCCGCATTGCAGCACGGCGTAGCAGGATTAGGGACTCGTTTTGGCCGGCTCGGCCGCGGGTGGCTTGGCCGGACGCGTGAGGAGTTCGCGTGTGAGGTTGTCCGACACATAGTGCGGGCCATCGAACAGATAGACTTGATAGCCACGGTAGGTTGTCAGCTGCCTGCTCAATTCGTCGGCGCTGGCCGCCCGGAATCCCCCGTGCTCGGCGGGCCGGAAGGCCTCCGCGATTACCCGCACACGTTGCTTTCCGAGGCGCGAGGTCAGCTCGTCGACATAGGCGCGCGCGACGTAGGGTTCGCGCGCATAGACGCCGCAGCCGTCCTGGAAGAACACCCCGACGTCCGACGGCAGCCACGACACGAGCCAGTCCGCCAGCGCCTTCCCGCCGATATTGGTCTGGTCGTAGACGCTCACCCACAGCGGACGCGGCAGTCGCTTCAGGATATCGGCAAGCTTCGGCGCGTCCTGCCAGGTCGGGTCGATTTCGACCGGGAAGTAGTAGCCGGTGACATTCAGCGGAACGTGCGTGCGCGCTACCGCCAGGGACTGGTCCGCGAGTGTCGACAAATGGGTGCGTGCTCGCTTTTCATCCTGGTAACCGGCGAGGCCCAGGATGACGTTTCTGGCCCAGGGTTCGCGGCCGATGCGCCCCCAGTCGGGAAGGTGTGCCGCGGGACGGATGCCGGCGTCGGGCACGTACGCGGTATCGTCGACGACGCTCCACTGGATCAACAGATCGTGCACGCCGAGCTGTTGCCAGTTCCCGACGGGATTCGTCGTCGCGTTGTCGACCTGCCAGACGATTCCGTCGGCATGCACGTCATGCGCCGTCCAGCTGCACGCGGCCACGGCGAGCGATGCCCCGACGGCCGCGAGCATCGCCGCGCGGGACGAACGCGGCGCGCGCGCGCGCCGGCGTGGCCGGCCTGCGTGCCGGAACCGGCCCAGACGCAGTCGAATCCCGCGCAAGGCCGGGATGGCGTACGTGATCATCGCGGCCTCCCCGGAAGCATTCCTGCGCGACATCGTAGCCGATCACATGCAAACGTGCGACCCGCCTTGCTGCTGCGGGTCGCACGAGGCTTCCACCGGCTCGCGTCACTTGGCCGTCGTGCCGTCCGCCCATGTGTAGCCGAGATTCGTGATGCCCGTCACGATACTCTGGAAGTCCTGGAAGGCGGGCAGTCCGAGATCGGGCTCGAGCCAGTACGGATGGAAGAAGAACGACGCGAAGCCGTCCCGCACCGCCAGACCGTATTGCGCATTGGTCACGATTTGCTGCCACGTGTACGTGATGCACGAGAACGGGTCTTTACTGCAGATGTTGTATTGAAGGCTGCCCAGGTTCTCCGGAATGATTCGTTGCCCGTAGTAATCGGAGTTGATGATGTACGGGAAGAATTGCCCGGCAGAAAAGTCCTGGTTGGGCGCGCCCGTCCCGATCTGCGGATTGGTCGACGTGTAGTAGACGGCCCGCTGGAACGTGGTCGGGAACGTCTGCGCCGTGGCCGTTGATGCCATCGGCGACATCTGGTACTGCGGCGCAGCCCAGCCGACGATCTTGTAGCCGTTGAGCGTGAACTCGAGCAGGCCGTCGGCCATTCTGCCTTTCGCCCATTGCACCGAGTCCTCGTCGACCGGACGATTCTGGACTGCGTACCAGAACTCGAAGTCGCTGCCGCTCACCGCATTCTGAAGATTCGGCGTCGAGTCATACTGGTGCGTATAGCCGTGCATCACGATCGAGCCGCCACGCAGGAGCGCGTAGTTCAACCCGCTCTTGAGGCCCGTTGCCTGTGCGAGGTGAATCGTCTCCGGCACGCCACCGTTGTAATACCCGTTCGGGTCGGTATACAACGGAATGGTCGCCATCGTGAACTTGATCCTCTTCGAGTACAGATAGTCCGACAGCTGCCTCATCGAGCTCGTCGTCGTGAATGCGTCCAGATCCTCGAGGCGGACCAGTGCACGATGATTCACCGGTGCATTGGTCTGCAGGATGTCGTGCAGGATGTCGCATATCACCAGGTAGCGATCCGTCGGGCCGATGTAGGAGAACGGCATGTCCGCGAAGTACCAGAACTTGCCGGAGCGCATGACGTAGGGCGTGGTTGCGCCGCTCTTGCTGTTCTTGATGGTGACGAGCACTTGCGCCTTGGTGGCATCGAGAACCTGGGTCAGGCCGACATCCGGGTCCGCGTTGATGGCGCCGGTCGACGCGTCGAACGCGTAGTACTTGACCATCGCCAGGTTCTTGTACGTGACGGTGTCGTAGAAGCCGGGATTCGGATTGCTCGACGACGGTGTCGCGTTCATCCCGGCAAGGCCCAGGAAGCTGAACCCGAAGGTCTGGTTGAACGTATAGGCCGTGTTCCACGCGAGCTGCCACAGGTTGTACTTGAACCAGACCACGGTTTTCGTGGCGGTCATCACGTCGCTCATGAACGCCGTCGGAATCGGGTTGTTGTAGTAGTCGCCGATATAGAACGTGGCGTCGTGGCTCCCGATCATGCCGGACGTGTAGTTCTGTATCGGTACCAGGTCGACGGTCGTATTGAAGTGGCCGAGCAGGTTCCTCAACATGATGCTGTACATCAGGCCGAGCTTCGAAAACGGGTCGTTGGCCGGGTTGTCGTATAACACGAGCGTATGTGCGGTCGTGGTCTGCGCGTGCGCCGTGCCCGGCAATGTCATTTGCGCGAGTCCGGCAAGCAGGGCTATGACGATCAAGATCTTTTTCATGGCCGTATCTCCCTAGTCGCGTTCGACGTTGCCGCCGTGCTTCTTGACGGAATTTCTGCTGAACTTCGGGCGCCCCGTCTCCTTGTATGCCTTGTCCCAATCCTCATCGGACATGCCGGGTTTCACGTTGACTTGGGCAGAACCGTTTGGCAATGGCGGGGGCTTGATCTTGCCGCCGGACGACTGGTTCGTCTGCTGCGCACTCGCATGCTGAACCGCGCTGGTGATGACGAGCGCGGGACTCAATGCAAGGAGTAGCCCAACGGTGCTCAACCCGATTCGAAAAAATCGATTGCGATGCGAGGGCATGATTTTCATCCTTTGATATGCAAATTGGATTCTCGTTAACGAAACGAGCACGCCCCATTGCCCGATTTAGAATCGGGTGTTATGTCGTTATTTTTTTGCGTTTAATACCCCGGTTAATGAAACGAAACCGGACAGTTGGCTTTCAAGCTAGTTCTGTACCATCCGCCGCAAATGGACACCGGGCCGGGATGCCAAAATCGGCGCGTCGAGACGGTCCGAAATTGTCTCGATAAACGTTTCACGCATGCAACGCGACCGGTTTCGGAAATTGGGTCCGACGAACGCGTAACGTCTGTTTGAGCGATTCAGGTGAAACCGGTTGCGTGCTTAGTTCCGCCCACGGCAACGCGGCAACCGAGCCGGCGGCGCATCCATCCAACGGCGACCGGAGCACCGGATTTTCGGTTTCATCGTCGATCCGTCCGTCCAGGATCGACGGAATCGCGTGACGCGCTCCGGTCGCGATGATCGGGGGCGAGGGTAGAGAACCTGCCAAACGTCTCATATTCGGAACGCCGGTCCGCATGTTTCAGCACTGAAACATTTGGCTCGGTTTCGATTCGCCGATCGTGTGCGGCACACGCCCGGTACCCGGAAGGCGCAAGGGTGGTGGACGATGGCGCACGACTTGCTTGAAGCGCTGTGTATCGAAGAGGCGGTGTATGGGGCGCACTGCAAGGCGCTGGATCGGGGGGCGGCTGCAAGCGCCGGCGCACGCAGGGGACGAATGCAGGCAAGCGGGGAAACCGGCTGTCAAAAGTCATCCACTGAACACGTTGCATTTTTGGTGATGTTGCGTGGTCGTATCAATAGCGCTCCAGGCAGCCTCGAGTCTTTTGAGAACGACGAGAACGGATGTGGCGTTAGCCGCAAGAGTGGACGTGACGGGGTCGACGGGGACAGGGCGGTTTCGTCTTCCGTTGGTGTGCGGAGAAGAAATACAGACGAGCGAAAATCGCGGAAAGGTAATGGATAATATGATATGGAGTGCGTATTTATATGCGCTCAACCTTGTCGCCATTGTGACCGCCCTCGTCATCCTGGTCAGCACGCTGGATGACCTGACGCTGGATGGCTGTTACTGGTCATTCGAAATCGGGCGCATCCTGCGTCGCGAGAAATCGCAGACCGTCGACATCGGCATGCTGCGCGCGCTGGAAGAGCGCCATCTCGCACTCATGGTGCCGGCATGGAAAGAGTACGACGTGATCGCCAAGATGATCGAAAACACGCTGGCGACCATCGAGTACGAGCGGTATGTCATCTTCGTCGGCACCTATCACAACGACGCCGAAACCACGGCGGAAGTCGAACGGATGGTCCGCCGGTATCCGGGCAGGGTGACGCGTGCCACGGTCATGAACGACGGGCCGACCTGCAAGGCGGACTGCCTCAACTGGATTCTCGAGGCGATCCTGCGTTACGAAGCGGTCCATCATATTCAGTTCGCGGGCGTCGTCATGCACGACTGCGAAGATGTCATTCACCCGGTCGAACTCAAGTACCTCAACCATGCGGTGGCGGAGAGCGATCTGGTCCAGCTTCCCGTGCTGTCATTGCCCCGGAAATGGAACGAGTTCGTCGCCGGCTGCTATCTCGACGATTTCAGCGAAACGCACCAGAAGGACGTGCCGGTGCGGGCACGCTTGACCGGGGTCGTGCCGGGCGCGGGTGTTGCATCGTGCTACAGCCGGCGTTCGATCGAAGCGGCGATGAAGGAGCGCAACGGTTGCCCGTTCAACACGAGTTCGCTGACCGAGGACTATGACTTCAGCTTTCGCTTGAGAGACCTCGGCATGAAGGAAACCTTCGCCCGCACGCCGCTTTCGGACATCGTGCGCGATGCCGGCGGCAATCGCGCCAAGGACGGTGCCGCCGGTCGAAACCTGCTGGCCACGCGCGAGTACTTTCCCAAGACATTCCGCACCGCCTACCGGCAGCGCGCGCGCTGGATTCTCGGCATTGCGTTTCAAGGCTGGGAGCAACTCGGCTGGAAGGGCGACTTCCTCACCCGCTACATGTTCTTCCACGATCGCAAGGGCATCGTGACGTCGCTGTTTTCGGTGATTGCCTATGGCGTGCTGCTCAACTTCGTGTTGCTTTCCTTTCTTCAGAATGCCGGTCACGTCATTCCCGCCAGCGCTCACCTCGTGACGGCCAGTGCCTGGGTCACGCCGCTGCTGTGGGTCAACACCCTCATGCTGTTCGCCCGTGCCGGACAGCGCTTCTACTTCGTCAGCAAGCTGAACGGCCCGCTCCAGGGGCTGCTCTCGATCCCGAGGATGTTCGTCAACAACCTGATCAATTTCTGCGCGGTGAGTCGCGCGTGGCGCATCTATGTCGGCCACCTGGTGAGCGGCAAGCCGATCGCATGGGACAAGACCAGTCACACATACCTGTCCAACGAAGAACTCGGGAAAGTGCGCCACAAGATCGGCGAGATCCTGGTCGGCTGGGGCGTGGTTTCCCCGGCGCAACTGGAGGACGGCCTCGAGCGGCAACTGACATGCGGCAAGCGGCTGGGCGAACTGTTGCTCGAAGCCAGTGCGTTGTCCACCGAATCGCTGGCGGATGCGATCGCCGAGCAGGCCGATCTGCCGCGGGTAAGCCTCGGCAACGTGGCGGTGGGCCACTTCGCGGACTCGCTGGCATTCGAGCTGCAGTACGCGTATCGTGTCGTCCCGTTTTCGACCGCCGCCGACGGGACGCTGAACGTCGCGGTAGGGCGGCCGCTCACGCAGGACGAACAGGACGTCGTGCGGCGCGGCGCCCGAACGAACGTTGCCTACTTCATTGCCTGCGATGCGGAGATCGCCGCCGAACTTGGCCGGCACTCGCGCTTCGTCGAAATCGCGCGGCTGCGCGACGGCGACGGCGCGACGCAGCAGGCAGTGCCGGTGAAAAAGCCGTCGGGAGAACAGGCATGAAGCGCTCGACACGTCCGATCGCGGCCGGCCTCAAGCGCTGCGCACGCTTGAGCGCGCTGGCCATTGCCCTGTCGCTCGCCTGGCAGGCGCCGGCATCCGCCGCCCAGCAGCTCAACCCCAAAGCCTATCGGCTCGCCGATGGCGCCTACAAGGCGATCAACGCAGGCGACCTGCCCCGCGCGGAAGCGTACGCGTTGCGCGCCCTCAAGATTCAGCCGGGAAGCGAGCAACTCGGGCTGTTGCTCGTGGATGTGTACCGGCGCGAAGGGAAAGTCGACGAAGCGGACGCGCTGCTGGAATCGCTTAGCGTTCGTTTTCCGAAAAGCGCGGCGGTACTGGCGCAGCATGGCTATCTGGCGCAGCGGCAGATGCGCTACGACGTCGCGTGCAGCAATTTCGCGGCGGCCGTCGCGACTGGAAACTGGAGCAAGGAGCAGCAGCGCAACTTGCGCCTCGCGTGGTCGGACAGTGCGCTCGCGGCGAAGCGTCCGCACGAGGCCGGCGTCGCGCTGGCGCCGCTGGCTGATGAAAAATCCGCCGTGATTCAGTTGCGTATCGCGCAGATGAGCTTGCAGGCGGGCGACCACGACAGCGCGCTCCGCGTGGCCGAGCTGGCGGCCGGCGACGCATCGACCGATGCCGAGCGGAGCATGGCCGAGTCGATCGCGGCACAGGCGCGGCAAGCCGATCAGCAGCCCGAGGTGCCGGTGGACGATACCGCGCAACGGACCTTGCAGCACGCCTATGATCTCCTGCGCGAACACAAGGATCGCGAGGCGCTCGACGCATTTCAGGAAGGTTTCGCCGGTGGCGCCGGCAACGCGATGAACTACGCGGACGCCGGCTATGCGGCCAAGCGGATCGGCTTGAACGAGCAGTCCGTCCAGATGTTCGAGCAGAGTCTCGACGCCGACGAAAACGAACATGCGTTCGACGCGCAGCGCAAGTTCGGCTATCGGCGAGAGGTCGAGCAACTCGAGCGCACCTGGGGTTTCGTGCTGAGTGCGCCATACCAGTCGGCCGCATTCGGCCCGCAAGGCACGATCAGCGTGCTCCAGCCGGGTATCGAGGCGTATTGGCAGCCGCCGAAGATCGGCTATCGGAACGGCCGCATTCTTCAGTTCTTCGTGCGCGGATACGGCACGGCCTACGACGGCACGGGCAACGTGACCGGCATGCCGACCGTGCAGGGGTCGGTGGGCGTGCGCTACAAGCCGATACCCGATCAGAACGTGGTGGTGACCGCCGAGCGGTTGTTCCATATCGGCAGCCTGTCGATGACGGACTGGCTGATGCGCCTGGGTTACTCGTCGGAGGCGGGCACCGACCTGCGGGTCACCGAACCGAGCTGGCGCAGCTGGCAGGCCTATGTAGAAGGTGCGTACTTCATCAATGCCGGGCGTTACATCATCTATTCGGAGTTGCGTTACGGGCACACGTGGCGCTTGCCGATGATCAGCGACCGGCTGACCGTCTACCCGCACGCCGCGGTGGCGGGCGATCACGACAACCGTCAGCCTGACAAGACGGCAATCGGTGCGGGGCCAGGGGTCCAGTTCAGGTACTGGTTTCGCGAAGGCAGGTATACCGCGCCGGCGAGCTATCTCGACGTGACGGTGCAATACCGGTTCGGGTTGACGTCAGCGGCACGCGCACGTGGTCTCGTGGTACGCGCGACATTGTGGTTCTGAGCAACTGCGCTGACGATCAGGCGACTCGATGGTGAGGCTGATCAGCTGGGCGACTTGAGCGTGATGATCGTTTGACGCAGCAGCTGGAAGTACGAGCTGGTCGAATACGGAAGCATCTGCTCGACGTAGTTCCACCAGAAGAATCCGCCGATGAAACGCGGATCGGTCATGCTGTTGACCATCGGGTAGTAGGTCTTGATCAGGTTCTGCTGCACCGACGCAGGCGCCGCGATATCCGACGTGCCGATTTCGCCGAAGCCGACCTTCGCGTTCGGGAAGATGCTTTCCAGCGCCGCGAAGTCGTTGTTCCACGACGGATTCAGCCCCGGGCAATCCTGGTACGGGTAGTAGCTGAACAGCGCGTAGTCGGCCTGCTGGCGAACCGTTGCGGGCAGGAACGCGGTCGGCCACGTCTTCCAGTAATCCTGCGGCTTCTCCCAGCAGTTGTTGCCCTTGCTGTCGTCGTTGTAGTACAGCGTGATCGCAGTCTTGCCGCCGTTCGATTTGACGATCGTGTTGGCCGCGGCGACCATCTGGCCGATCTGCTGCTCTTCCGAATTGACCACGGTGTTCGTGCCGCTCGGATCGTTGCGCAGCCATTCGCCGTTGATTTCGTTGGCGATTTCCCACACGTCGACCGTGTTCTTCAGCTGCGACACCAGTTCCTGCGTGCGCGCCTTGTACGTCGTGATATCCGTCGGGAAATAGTACGAATCGTAGACTTCGCCCATCACGTATGCGACCGAGTGCAGGCGCAGCAGCGGTGCGTAGTAGTCGGCGGCCGACGTGCCCGGATCGAACACGACGCGCACCGTCGGTCGGTACGGCAGGTTCTGCAGCGACGCGATGATCGCATCCAGTTTCGTCAGGTCATCGAGCGTGACGCCGTAGACCGGATTCTTCAGCGGTTCGACCTGGGCGTTGGCGGTTTGGGACAAGGGTATCAGCCCGGCATAAGCAACGCATGCGGCAATGGCCGTGCGTGAGATGGTTTTCGTCAGTTTAATCAAAACTTCGGTTCCGTCCTAAGGTAAGAAGAAGCGCGATTTTAGACGAAAATAAAAGGTAATTATCGGACGATATGCGCAATAAGGGGGCGGATGCTGCGGAATGGAAATTGCTGCGCGGCTGGCTGGCGATCAAAAACGCAGCATCCCGAAACGTTTGCAAGCGGGCATCGGGACGACCGGCGGAACGGCGAATCTCCTGACGACCGGGCGTGGTGGCGCATTCGGGTATACGCGCTGCGATTCGGCTTCGGCTTCGCGGTCGGCTTCGACATCGGCTTCGGCTTCGGCGTCGGCATCGACTTCGACTTCGACTTCGACTTCGACTTCGACTTCGACATCGGCTTTGACATCGGCTTCGACATCGACTTCGCCATCGTCAACACTGCCGTGCTCACGATCGGCCGCATCGTTCGCGATGGCCAGGCGGTGATCCGCTCACGGGCGGTGCCGCACGCAAGCGCACGCATCGAAGAATCTGCTGACGATGCTGGCAATCCGCAAACGTTTCACGTTGATTTTCGTCGGTAACGCGCAGGATTTCGCTAAAGGATGCCGGCGCCGATGACGTTAAACGGGCACGGGGATGACTGCCGATCGCATGCATGTGACATGCGACGCGCAGTCCGCAACAACCAGCGCTGCAGGGGAACCAACATGAATCGTCAGCAATCGTGGACGCGTACGGCCGCGCCCGGCGAGATCATCTACTCGGAGGGCTTCGCCGGCGAGCCCGTCATCTTTCTGATCGCCGACGGCAAGGTCGAGCTGTCGACGCGCTGCGACGACAAGCGCGTCGTCGTCGCGACGCTCGGGCGCGGCGAGTTCTTCGGCGAATCGGCGCTGCTCGCCGCCGAGCCGCGCGCGCATACCGCGAAGGCGCTGTCGTTCTGCCAGCTCACGGTCGTGCCGGCCGCGACGATCGACGAGGAAATCGAGCACGTGTCGGCGCTGCTTCGCCACATCGTGCGCACGATGATCCGGCGCGTGAAGCGCAAGGACGACCAGCTCGCGACCTATACGCATGCCGACTTCATGCCGGGCGTGCTGTCGTATGCGCACGTGCTGTCGCTGATGGCGGGCGCCGACGCGCGCGGCTCCGATGACGCGTGGTCGCGGCGGCCGATGCAGGCACATGCGGAGGTGTCGGTGCCGCTCGCGGAGGTGATCCGCCGGTGCCGCGCGATTGCCGGCCATTCGCGCCCGCACGTGCTTGCGATGCTGCGCCGCATGGAGAAGCTCAATCTCGTCACGATCGAAGCCGCGCAGGGCGACCATGCCGGCGGCGCGGCCGATTACCCGGCGTCGTCGGATGCGCGCCAGACCGTCACGTTCGATGCGGCGCGCGTGGTCGATCGCGCGCAGCAGGTTGCCGATCACGATCTCGACGTGTCGATCAACAGCGAGCTGGAGCTGATCGAGCTCGCCGATCTCGAAGCGCTGATCGGCGTCGACCGGAAGCTGCTGCTCAACAAGCTGTCGCACGGCGAGATCGCCGACGAGGTGTTCGCGTTCCGCAAGTCGAAGGTGCTCGGTTACGTCGGGCAGAAAGGCGTCGCGTATTTCTCGCGGCGCAGCCCGCGCGCCGGCGGCGACGTGCGCGCGCTCGAGGATCTCGTGGGGGTCGACCAGCGCACGTTGTTCGACGTGATCAGCGCATTCGATACGTACGATCTCGCGAAGCTGATCGCGAGCCTCGACGATCGCGCGGTGGCCGACAAGCTGTTCTCGGTGATGACGGAAGCGCGGCGCAACGAGGTGTCGTGGGTGATGCGCCGCGAGCTCAAGCTCGACCCGATCGAGATCGAGGAGATCGAGCGGCGCGTGCTCGATGCCGTGCGCGCGGCCAAGGCGCCGGCGGCGTCCGTGCCGCCGGCTTCATCCGCCGCGTAACGCCCACCCGACGGAGACATCCATGGACCTGTTGACCCTGGCCGGCGTGCTGCTCGGCGGCGTGGCGATCGTGTTCGGCTTCGCGCTGGAAGGCGGACATTTTTCAATGTTGTTCCAGTTCGAAGCGCTCGTGATCGTGCTCGGCGGCACGCTCGGCGCGGTGATGATCCAGAATACGTGGGCGCGCTTCTTCGATGCGGTGAAGCAGCTGCGGCTCGCGTTCGTGCGCGCGCAGGAAGTCGACCGCAAGCACCTGACCGACCTGCTGGAGTGGGGCGATCGCGCGAAGCTCGACGGGCTGCTCGCCTTCGAATCGATGGACGTGAGCGGCATCCATCCGTTCGCGCGGCGCGGGCTCGAACTGCTCGCGAACGGCGTGTCGACCGCGGTGCTCGAGGACGCGCTGCAGCGCGAGCTCGACGCCTACGAGCGCAGCCGCCTCGCGGCCGCGCGCGTCTGGCACCAGGCCGGCGGCTATGCGCCGACGTTCGGCATTCTCGGCTCGGTGCTCGGGCTGGTGCAGGTGACGAGCCATATTCTCGAACCGGCGCAGCTCGGGCCGGGCATCGCGGTCGCGTTCATCGCGACGCTCTACGGCCTCGCGTTCGCGAACCTCGTGTTTCTGCCGCTCTACGGCAAGCTGCGCGCGCAGATCGACAGCGAACTGCGGTTCCGCAAGCTGTATCTCGACGGCTTGCTCGCGATCTCGCGCAAGGAGTCGCCTCACACGATCGAGACGCGGCTGACCGGCGACGTGCGCGGCCGCGCGGCGGAATCGCTCGCATGACGCACCGGGAGCTTCGACATGACCGCTCGAACTGACGGCGCGCGCGCGGGTTCGGCCGCGGCCGGGCGCGACGACGATGAGGCCGAAGGCACGCAGTCCGGGCGCTGGCTGATTTCCTACGCGGATCTCGTCACGACGCTGATGGTGCTGTTTCTCGCGCTGTACGTGCTGCAGCTCGCGAAATACAACGCGCTCGATGCGCGTTATCAGACGCTTGCGCGGCATGACGGCGGGACGGCAAGCGCGCCCGACGCAGCGACCGGGCGCATGCCCGCGTGGCTCGCATCGCTCGACGCGCTGAAGACGACCGGCCGCATCTCGCTCGTGCGCGCGCCGCACGGCATCGAGATCGGCATCGACGCGAAGATCCTGTTCAACGTCGGCGATGCGCGCTTGCTGCCGGACGCGACACCGGTGCTGAGCCAGATCGCGCAGGCGCTGAGCGCGCATGCGAGCGGCGACATCCTCGTCGAAGGGCATACCGACAGCGTGCCGATCGCGAACGCGAAATACGAGTCGAACTGGGAGCTGTCGTCCGCGCGGGCGGGCAGCGTCGTGCGCTATCTGGCCGATCGCGGCGTCGCGCCGCACCGGCTCGCCGCGATCGGGCGGGCCGATACGCAGCCGCTCGTCGCGGGCGACGATGCGGCCGCGCGGGCGCGCAACCGGCGGGTGACGATCTTCGTCGCGTATTGAGCGCGCGAATCTCGACGGGCGCGCGACGGCCGCCCGTCGACGACATATCGGATCTCGGATGACGAACATGTGAACCCGGCGATGCGATTCCGCGCGTGCCTGCCGATAACCCAGGCTGGCTCAGACCGAGCGGTTATCGAGGGTTCCCCATGCATTTCTGGCGCAAGCTGTCCATTCAGAACAAGCTGATTCTCAGCATGACGAGTTGCCTGCTCGTGTTCGTCGCGATTTCGAGCGGGTTGAGCGTCCGTCTGATCGGCAACGCCGTGCGCGATCGCGTCGTCCGCGAGGAACTGCCGACGGCCGTGAGCGGCATCCGCGCCGACGTGCAGCGGCAGATGGCCGGGCCGATTGCCGCGTCGCGCCTCCTTGCGCGCGATGCGTTCCTGCTGCAATGGGAGGCCGACGGCGAACCCGATGCCGGCACGCGCAGCTGGATTCAGCTGGCGAAGAACGTGAAGGACGAGCAGAAGGCGGCGTCCGTGCAGTGGGTGTCGGTGAAGAGCGGCAACTACTACAACGAAGCCGGCCTGCAGCGGAAGGTCACCGACCAGGATCGGTGGCTGACGGATTTCCTCGCGTCGGGCAAGGCCTACGAGGTGAACATGGACCGCGAGGTCACGGCCGGCGGCTACATGATGTTCATCAACAGCCGGGTGGAGCTCGACGGCACGCCGATCGGCGCGGCCGGCATGAGCCTGTCCGTCGACGCGCTCGCGAAGGGAATCGCCGCATACCGGATCGGCGACACCGGGTTTGCGTACCTCGTGCGGCCGGACGGCGCGATCATGATGCATCGCGATGCGTCGCTGATCGACGGCAAGCACTTCCTGAAGGACGAACCGGGCCTGCCCGGCGACGCATCGTCGACGCTGCTGGCCGGCAAGCCGTATGCGACGCTGAGCTACGACGGCGACGGCGGCGCGCGCTTCATCGCGACGTCGTTCGTTCCGGAGCTGAATGCGTACGTGGTCGTCGAAGTGCCGCAGGCCGAGCTGCTCGGGCCGGTGACGCGTGCGATTCGCAGTGCGTCGCTCGTCGCCGCGATCGCGGGCCTCGGCGTCGCGCTGGTCGTGATCTGGCTGGTCGGGCGTGCGATCGCAGCGCCGATCCGCCGCGCGGCGACGCTGCTGTCGGACATCGCGAGCGGCCAGGGCGACCTGACGCGCCGGATGACGGTCGAAAGCCAGGACGAGATCGGCCAGCTGTCGGACGCGTTCAACCGTTTCGTATCGTCGTTGTCGACGCTCGTCCACCGGATCCGCGCGGCGTCCGCGTCGATTGCGACCGGGTCCGCGCAGATCGCGTCGGGCAATGCCGACCTCAGCGAACGCACCGAAGGGCAGTCGGGCAACCTCGAGCGGACGGCTTCGTCGATGGAGGAAATCACGGCGGTCGTGCGCAACAACACCGAAACCGCGACGACGGCCGCGCAGCTGATCACCGGCGCCGCTGACACGGCGACGCGCGGCGGGCAGGTCGTGGGCGAAGTCGTGACCACGATGGAGCAGATCAGCGATGCGTCGCGGCGGATCGCCGAGATCATCGTGATGATCGACGGCATCTCGTTCCAGACCAACATCCTCGCGCTGAATGCGGCGGTCGAGGCCGCCCGCGCCGGCGAGCAGGGGCGCGGGTTCGCGGTCGTCGCGGCGGAAGTGCGGAACCTCGCGCAGCGCAGCGCGCAGGCGGCGAAGGAGATCAAGGCGCTGATCGAGCACAGTGCGGGGACGGTGAGCACCGGGTCGCGGCTCGTCGGCGAGGCCGGGAAGGTGATGCGCGATGTCGTGTCGCAGGTGCAGGGCGTCAGCGCGATGATGAGCGAGATCGCCGAGGCGAGCCTGGAGCAGAGCGCGGGCATCGACCAGATCGGCGATGCGGTGCAGTCGCTCGATCAGATGACGCAGCAGAACGCGGCGCTGGTCGAGGAAAGCGCCGCGGCCGCGGAGAGCCTGAAGCAGCAGGCGGCGGATCTGACGCGCCTGGTATCGGCGTTCAAGGTAAATGAATAGCGTCCGCGCGACGTTAGAATGAACGCGTTTCTGGGGGACGGCTGCCGTGGGGATACGGTAGCCGTTTTCGCTGTCAGCGCGGGAATCGGTGACGTCATAAAAATGAAGCGCATTTCAAGACTGAAGATCGGGGTGGGGGCGGTGGCGGTCGCGGCGGTGCTCGCCGCGGTCGGGGCGAAGGTGATCGCATCGCCGGCGGATGCGTATCTTGCCTATCGGAAGCAGGCCGCGGCGGCCGTGGCGGCGGCCCGGATGGAGGATCGGGCGGGCCTCGACCGGCAGTACACGGCCGACGTGAACGCGCGGCTCGCCAAACTAATTGGCACGGTCAGGGCGAGAGGGTTCGTTGCGCAGGCTGAGGGCACGGTGCAGAGCGTTGGCCCGGTCGACGGGATGCCGCCGGGGCCGGACGGGTTGTCCTTCAAGTCGGACGACGGCAAGACGCATCTCGTCGTGACGACCGTTCCGCTGCTGAAGGCCTGGGCGAGCACGGCGGACGCCGGCATCAAGCCGACCGACGACGTCGCCGCGATGTTCGGCAACGAAACGCTTTACACGCACGTATTCAGCGACGATGCCGCCGCGTTTCGCTTCGCCGAGTTGCCCGTCAAGCGGCAGCCGGCCGACGGCGTGGTGAAGGCGTGGCTGCTGGGCGAAAGCCAGGACGGCGTGCCGGACGGGCCGAACACGCTGGCCGTGTCGGTCCGGCAGGGCCAACGCGTCTATATCCTGTGGCGGGGCGTGACGCTGCGCCCGATCGCGGCGTGCGGCGCGGCGCGCGTGCCCGAGAACGCGCGGCAGGCGTGTTTCGCCAGGCAGGTGGGGACCCAGCGGATTTATCCGCGGCTGGTCGCGCAGGCGCAATCGATGGCCGATGCCGTGGTCCGATAGCGGGATAGCGGGCGGCAGACACGGGTCGCAGCCGTCGCTCGCACGGCGCGATTCGACAGCGCTGGATGGAGGTTCGCGTCCGACGAATGACGGTCGGCGACATCACGCGTCGCCGACCGTCGGCATGCCGTCCGGCGAGCGACTTCAACGCGAGCGCAACGCCTGCAACCCCAGGGTGAGCGGGTTGAACGGCATCTCCGCGGCGCCCATCGAAAAGCTCGTCGCCTTTGCGGTCGCCCCGGGCGCGTGCATCAGCGCATGAACGATCCGCTCGCTCGCATGGCCGTCGCCATACGGATTGCTCGCGCGCGCCATTTCCTCGTACGCGCTGTCGCTGTCGAATAGCCGCGACGCCTCCCAGACGATCCGCTCCTGGTCCGTGCCGACGAGCCGTGCGGTGCCGGCGTGGATCGCTTCGGGCCGCTCGGTCGTCTCGCGCGTGACGAGCACCGGCTTGCCGAGTGCCGGCCCTTCCTCCTGGATGCCGCCCGAATCGGTGATGATGAAGTGCGAGCGTGACATCAGGAATACGAACGAAAGATATTCCTGGGGTTCGATCAGGTAGATGTTCGGTACGCTGCCGAGCAGCGCGCGCGCCGGCTCGCGCACGTTCGGATTCAAGTGCAGCGGATAGACGAACTGCGCATCGGGATAGCGCTTCGCGAGCGTGCAGAGCGCCTCGCAGAAATGCCGGAATGGTTCGCCGAAACTCTCGCGGCGATGGCCTGTGATCAGCACGACGCGGCGCGACGCTTCGAGAAACGGAAAGTGTGCGGCGACCTTGTCGTGGAGCGCGCTATCGTGGTCGAGCATGCGCTTGACGTCGTGCAGCGCATCGATCACGGTGTTGCCCGTCATCACGACCGCACCCACCGGCACGCCTTCGCTGAACAGGTTGTCGCGCGCCTGGCCCGTCGGCGCGAAATGCCATGACGACACCGCATCGGTCACGCGGCGATTCAATTCCTCCGGCCACGGCGACCAGATGTCGCCGCTGCGCAGGCCCGCTTCCACGTGCCCGACTGGCAGATAGCGGTAGAACGCCGCGATACTGACGGCCAGCGTCGTCGTCGTGTCGCCGTGCACCAGCACGACGTCCGGACGCAAGTCGTCGAAGACGGTCCCGATCGCCTGAAGAATGCCGGTCGTCACGTCGGTCAGCGTCTGGCTCTGACGCATCAGGTTGAGATCGTAGTCGGGCTTGATGTCGAACAACGTAAGGACCTGATCCAGCATTTCCCGATGCTGGGCGGTCACGCATACGCGGGCATCGACATCCTTGCGCGCCTTCAGCGCGCGGACGAGCGGCGCCATCTTGATGGCTTCCGGTCGAGTTCCGAACACAAGCAAGATCTTTTTCATCGATGTCCTCGTTGAGCATCTTCGCGCCGGAAGATCCGGCGTCTGGCGCCAGGCATGGTTGCAGGCAACCCGTCCCGTCCCCGCATGTATCGGCGCCAGTCGCGCGACATGCAGCGGTATTGCGGGGCGAGCGCGCCGTTTTTGTCCGCGTGGTCTGCGCCACGCAATCGTCGAACTACGGCCGTCCCGTTGCACCTCGTCAATCACGTCATGAGCATTTCTCGCTGTGTCGATCGCCATGTCTGCCGGTCAGGCCGCGTACGTTTCCACGTCGCTGCGCGCCCGCACCCGTTCCTCCTTCCGATAGAGCAATATTCAAACCAGTGGCCCTGTGGCCGGCCCCGCTTCGCGCCGCACCGGTGGAATGCCAGGGAACGTTTCACAATTGCTACGAGCGCGATTGCGGCGCCCTGCCGCGGTGCGGGTAAAAATCCGACCGTTTGCGCCATCGAGCCGGTCACGTCATGCGGAGGATGGCGACTTGCGTCGCGCGCTGGCTGCCGATCGAACCGCATGCGCCGTGTCACGCGCCTCGGAGCGTTTCGACATGCGAGTTTTGTCCGGGCAACCCGGGGGACGTCGTCGGCTGCCACGCAGTGGTTCCGCACGAAGGATGACCCTGACGAATCGCGGCGCTCGCATCGTCCGTAGCGGGCGATGCGAAATGTTGCGTATCTGTAACGACCGCCCGGAGCCGGCCGGCCATATCCGCACGTCGGTTGGTCGATGTGTGCCATGCCGCGCACGGAGCGTTGCCGGACAAGAGCCCTGCAACGACAGCCTGCAGCGGTCGACCAGCAGAAAGGGTGGCGCGCGACGTTTCGGTTCACTGAAGGCGGAAGATCCCGCTAGGGGGGAGGTGAACCCTGATTCACCGGTGAATCAAAAACACGCGATCCGTGCCGCGAGCCCGTCGATCGGGTACCCGCAGGCCATTGCATCACGGGGCAGGGCGATCCATGGCTCACCGCTTGCTTTGTTCAGGAGGACAGGCGTGCCCGTCCGAGTTCGAGCGACGACGGAAGGGCGGGGATACCGATACGACAAACCTGCCAGGCGCGACGACACGTGCCGGGCGGGCGGCGTGCAGGCCGCGCTTGACCGCGCATCACGGCAGGTTGCCGACGCGACGGAGTGTGCCGGCCATTACGCCGATGCCGCCCCGCTCGCTCCCGCCCATGCGGGTTCACGATGGCGAAGACAACGGTGACCGGATCGCGTTGATACAGAAGCGCACGGTCGATCAACGGAAACAGGGGAAGGAGACGTGTCATGTGTGGCATCGTCGGCGCGGTCGCGCAACGGAACGTCGTTCCGATTCTGATCGAAGGTTTGCGCCGCCTCGAGTATCGAGGCTACGATTCATGCGGCGTGGCGACCGTCGTCGACGGCCAGGCGCGCCGCGAACGCAGCGTGTCGCGCGTCGCCGATCTCGACGCGCACGTGCGCAGCGCCGGGCTGTCCGGTAGCACCGGCATCGCGCACACCCGTTGGGCGACGCACGGCGCGCCCGCCACCTGCAACGCGCATCCGATCTTCTCGCGCGACGAGATCGCGCTCGTGCACAACGGCATCATCGAGAATCACGAGACGTTGCGCAGGCAACTGTCCGACGAGCATTACCAGTTCGATGGCCAGACCGACACCGAGGTCGTCGCCCACCTGATCCACAGCAAGTACCACGGCGACCTGCTCGCCGCCGTGCGCGATGCGACGTCGCAGCTGCACGGCGCATACGCGATCGCGGTGTTCAGCAAGCACGAGCCGCAGCGGCTGATCGGCGCGCGGGTCGGCTCGCCGCTCGTCGTCGGCCTGAAGGACGACGAATGCTTCCTCGCGTCCGACGCGCTCGCGCTCGCCGGCATCACCGACCGCTTCATCTTTCTCGAGGAGGGCGACATCGTCGAATTGACGCCGGGCGGCGTGCGCATTCTCGAACGCGGCGGCACGCCGGTCGATCGTCCGATCCAGACCGTCTCGTCGACGCAAGGCTCGGTCGAGCTCGGACCGTACCGGCATTTCATGCAGAAGGAGATCTTCGAGCAGCCGCGGGCCGTGGCCGCGACCATCCCCGATGCGGGGCTGTTCGATCCGGCGGCGTTCGGCCCCGATGCCGCGCGCGCGTTCGAGCAGATCGACAACGTGCTGATCCTCGCGTGCGGCACGAGTCACTATTCCGGCCTGACCGCGCGCCGCTGGCTCGAGACGATCGCGCGCCTGCCGGCGCAGGTCGAGATCGCGAGCGAATACCGTTACAGCGATGCGCTCGCGCTGCCGAATACGCTCGTGGTCGGCGTGTCGCAATCCGGCGAGACCGCCGACACGCTCGCCGCGCTCAAGTATGCGCAGGCGCTCGGGCATATCGATACGCTCGCGATCTGCAACGTGCCGACCAGCGCGATGATGCGGCAGACGAGCCTGCGGTTCCTGACGCGCGCCGGCCCGGAAATCGGCGTCGCGTCGACCAAGGCGTTTACGACCCAGCTCGTCGCGCTGTTCATTCTCGCGGTGACGCTCGGCCGGTTGCGCGGCTACGTCGACGATGCGCAGCTTGCGCGCTATGCGACGCAGCTGCGGCGGCTGCCGGGCGCGCTCGACGACGTGCTCGCGCTGGAGCCGCAGATCGAGCGCTGGGCCGCGGAATTCTCGCGGCACGAGAATGCGCTGTTTCTCGGGCGCGGGCTGCATTACCCGATCGCACTCGAAGGGGCGCTGAAGCTGAAGGAGATTTCGTATATCCACGCGGAAGCGTATCCGGCCGGCGAGCTGAAGCACGGGCCGCTCGCGCTCGTGACACACGCGATGCCGGTCGCGACGATCGCGCCGAACGACGCGCTGCTCGAGAAGCTCAAGTCGAACATGCAGGAAGTGCGGGCGCGGGGCGGTCAGCTGTACGTGTTCGCCGATGCCGATACGCGGATCGACGGCAGCGAAGGCGTGTCGGTGATGAGGATGCCAGATTACTACGGGCTGCTGTCGCCGATCCTGCACGTCGTGCCGCTGCAACTGCTCGCGTATCACGCCGCGTGCCTGCGCGGCGCGGATATCGACAAGCCGAGGAACCTGGCGAAATCGGTGACGGTCGAGTGACGGGCAGGGCCGGCCGACGATTGCCGGCCGGCCCGCGCGGACGGTCAGCGCAAGGCCGCCGCCCGGGCCTTCACGATCTTGCCCCGCTGCAGCACGTACGCGACACGTTCGCCTTCTCCCGCGACGAGGCCGATATCGTCGAGCGGATTTCCGGCGAGCACGACGACGTCATGGGCGCAGGGAATCGGAGGAGGCTGTCGACACGATACGGGCGGATCGAACGGAAACCGGAAGGCGGGAAAATCGTTGCCGATCGGCCCGTTCGTGCGGAGATCATGTGCAACGCGCGCCCGGCCAGGCCACGCGCGCCGTCAGTCAGGGCCGCATCGCTTCGCCCGAACAGCGGGTCGCGGGGTAAAACAGTTACAAGTTAGCCGTTGACGCGCATCTCCCCGGCAGTTAGTGTGTGCGTCGAAGTCCAAGAAGTCCGATTGCTGTTCATCAATTGCTCGCTCTCCTCAGCGGTATTCGTTGTCCTCTCCCTCCTTGATGCTTCACGCGCTCTCCAGCAGGGCAAATCTTCATTTTTCTCAAGGAATCTTCATGGATACCGGTATCGTCAAGTGGTTCAACGACAGCAAAGGCTTTGGCTTCATCACGCCGGACAACGGCGGCGACGACCTGTTCGCTCATTTCTCGGAAATTCGTGCCGACGGCTTCAAGACGCTGGCCGAAAACCAGAAAGTGAGCTTCGAGACGAAGCAAGGCCCGAAGGGTCTGCAAGCGGCCAACATCAAGCCGCTGTAAAGTCTGAAGGGCCCGGCCATCCCACGATGGGCGCCGGGCCGCAGCGACATCCGCACGGAGCTTGGTCTCGTAAAGTTGGCGCGCTCGTTTCCGGCTGCGTCTGCTCATTGAGCCGCCAACCAGGCGCCATACACCTCGCTGCACTTCGTTCCCCCTCCGGCCGCAGCGCCGTATTTTCGCTTTCCGACTGCTTCGGGTTCAGCTCGCAATGGCGTTGGATCGGCGCATCCGTGCACATTTCGCACGGCACGCGCGCAGCCGAACATTATTAAAATTAAAAATGCAAAACACACAAAATCATCAATACAACGGCTATGCCGTCCGGCCCTCGGCGCATCGTTTGCCCGATGGCAGTTTTTCAGCCAACCTGCTGCTCGAGCGCATCGATAGCGCGTCTGTCGAAGGCCGCTACCGGTTCTATTCGCTCGATTACTTCGCGAGTGAAGCGCAGGCATTGCGGCACTCGGAACGCTGGGCACGCAACTGGGTCGATACGCGCGGTTAAAGGCAGCGCCGTGGGACCGGATACCCGACGCATGTGAGTCGCCCGGGCGCGCAACAATGCGCGCCCGAACCTCGCGTGCGATCGACTCCGTACCTCCCGACTGGAGCCGCGCGCTCGATTCGGGTTACCGGATTTTCCTTTCGACGCCGGCGGCGCATGACGCCATCCCGGCGTCGAAGCGGGTGGCGTACATGAGAGGCCTGGGCTGACCGAACGGTGGTGCCGACCTCCGCATCCGTGCGAAGATTGCACGCACATCACACTCGCCCGAGAACGACGTGACCCGAGCAAATCCTGAGCGCAACCCGGACGCCGCCGATCCGCCGTGGATGGCCGTCGCCCTGGCCGAACTCGGCATCCGCCGCCATCCGCCCGGCAGCGTGAACCCGCGCATCGTCGAGTACAACAACCGGACGAATCTGGTCGGCTACGACGACAAGATTTCCTGGTGCTCTTCGTTCGTCAACTGGTGCATGACGCATGCGGGCATCCGCGGCACGGGGTCCGCGCTCGCGCGTTCGTGGCTCGAATGGGGCCGCCCGCTGGACCGCCCGGTCTACGGCTGCATCGCGATCCTGACGCGTGACGATCCCGCGAGCTGGAAAGGGCATGTCGGGTTCTACTTGCGCCACGACGACGAGCACGTGCATCTGTTCGGCGGCAATCAGCTTGAAGAGGTACGCGAGCTTGCGTACCCGCTGAACGAAGTGATCGGTTACCGTTGGCCCGACGCGGGATGACCTCGTCCTCCGGCATACGCGAATTTGCAATCGCGTGGTTGGCGGCTTGCTTGATCGCGTTGTCGGTCGAATGCCCGGGATCGTGCGGCCGAAGAGCGGGGCCCCGGCACGTGTCGAGGCCGGCGCCGTATCGTGATCGCGCCTAGTTCTTCGCCACGGCTTCCACCTCGGGCCCACCGGCCGCATCATTCCTGCTCCACCCGCCCCCGAGCGAGCGATACAACGCGACCGCCGCCAGCGCATGCTCGCGCCTGACCTGGTTGAGCGCGTCCGAATCCCGCAGATACACCTCCTGCGCCGACAGCACGTCCAGAAAATCCGTCGCGCCGCCCTTGTAGAGCTGGTTCGCCAGCCCGAGCGCCTTGTCCGAAGCCGCGAGCGCGCTGCCGAGCCGCTGCGTCGCTGCATCGCTGCTGACGAGGTT
This sequence comes from Burkholderia sp. Bp8984, assembly GCF_003853755.1. NCBI lineage: Bacteria > Pseudomonadati > Pseudomonadota > Betaproteobacteria > Burkholderiales > Burkholderiaceae > Burkholderia > Burkholderia sp. Bp8984. Next base: position 31,779 of record NZ_QTQN01000026.1, on the reverse strand, counting down.
CGCGCGCGCATCCTCGACCTCCCGCAACGCCTGCAGCATCGTCTGCCGCAACCCGAGTTCAGACTCGCGCATCCGGCTTTCGCTCTGCGAGATATCGGCGGTAATCCGCCCCGCGTTGAAGATCGGGCTCGTCGCGCTCAGCGCCGCGCTGAACAGGTTGTCGGTCAGCGTCGGCAAGCCGAGATACGACGCGGCCAGAATCCCGTCCGTCAGGTTCAGCGAGAACTTCGGATACCGCTCGGCCTTCGCGACACCGACCTGTGCCGCGCGCCGCTCGACCTGTGCGTAAGCGGTCAGCACGTCCGGCCGGCGCAGCAGCGCCTGCGACGGCAGCGTGGCGGGCGATCCGGCCGGCGGCGCCGGAATGGCGCCGGCCTGCGCGAGCACGAGCCGGTCGACCGATTCGGGCGTGCGGCCCGAATACACGGCGATCAGGTTGAGCTGATGCGCGATCTGCGCCTGCGTCGGCGGAATCCGCGCCTCCAGCGCATCGAGCTGGTTCTGCGCGCGCGTGACGTCGAGTTCCGTCGACAGCCCGAACGCCTGCCGCTTGCGCGTGAGTTCGAGCGCATGCCGGCGGATCGCCGCGTTGTCCTGCAGGATCTTCAGTTCCTGCTGCGCCCAGCGCAGGTCGACATAGGCGGATGCCGCATCGGCGGCGAGCGCGAGCCGCATCGCGTCTTCCGCATGCTTTTGCCCGACCAGCTCGGCCTGCGCGGCCAGCAGGTCGAGCCGTTCGCCGCCGAACACGTCGGGTGACCAGCTCAGCGCGAGCCCCGCACCGGCCTGCCGCACGTAGCCGAGCGGCGGCGGCGTGTTCTGGCGCGCGTCGGCCGCATGCGCGGTCGCGTCGAGTTCCGGCAGCAGCACCGCGCGCTTCTGCACGGTCAGCGCCTGCGCCTGCTTCACGCGTTCGGCGGCGGCCTGCAGATCGAGGTTGCCGTCGAGCACGGTCGCGATCAGCCGGTCGAGCACGGGGTCGTTGAACTGCGCCCACCACGCGGCGGCGTCGATGTCGGCGCGCGGCACGTCGGTGTCCCACGCGGCCGGCGCGAGCGACTGGACGGAATCGTGCAGCGCGGGATGCTGCGCGGGCTGCACCGCACACCCTGCGGCGAAGGCGCTGACGGCCAGCGCGACGAGTAGCTTTTTCATGATGACGACCTTGGCTTCAGTGCGCGTCCGGCGGCGGCGCGTTGAGGGTGATGGGACGGGAAAACGCGACGGCGACCAGCGCGACCACGAAGCACAGCGACAGCGCGTAGTACGCATCCGCGTAGGTGAGCGTCAGCGCTTCCCGATAGATCAGGCGGTGCAGGTTCGCGAGGCCGGCCTGCGCGGTATCCAGCGTGTTGCCGGCCACCGAGGTCCAGTACGCGGCCTGGCGGTCGAGCAGCGACGCGACTTGCGGCTCGCCGGCGCTCACATGCTCGTTCAGGCGCAGGTAGTGGAAGTTCAGCCGGTCGTTGAGCATCGTCGCGCTCACCGCGATGCCGATCGCACCGCCGAGGTTGCGCATCAGGTTGAACAGGCCGCTCGCCGATTTCAGTCGCGACTGCGGCAGCGAGCCGAGCGCCATCGTCACGATCGGCGGCACGCTGAACTGCTGGCCGATGCCGCGCAGCGCCTGCGGCAGCAGCAGTTCCCGCCAGCCCCAGTCGTGCGTGATCGGCGTGTACAGGTAGCAGCCGAGGCCGAAGCAGATCAGCCCGAACACGAGCAGCGCGCGCATGCTGAAGTAGCGCGCGGCGAATGCATACGCGCAGAGCGCGAGCAGCTGGAACGCGCCGACCGACAGCAGCGCGATGCCGATCTGCAGCGAACTGAACGCCCGCACCTGCGCGAGAAACAGCGGCGTCAGGAACACGGTGACGAAGATCCCGATACCGGTCACGAACGACAGCAGGCTGCCGATCCCGAAGTTGCGCACGGCGAGCGCGCGCAGGTCGACGATCGGGTCTTCCGCGGTCAGGGCGTGCACGATGAACAGGAAGCCGCAGATGGCGGAGATCCACGCGCAGAACACGATCACGTGATCGCCGAACCAGTTCTTGCGCGGGCCTTCCTCGAGCACGTATTCGAGGCAGCCGAGGAAGCCCGACATCAGCACGATGCCGAGATAGTCGCCGCGCTTGACGAGGCTCAGGTCCGGTGCGTCGATGTGCACGTAGCGCGGCACCAGCGCGGCCACCGCGATGCCCGGCACCAGGTTCAGGTAGAACAGCCAGTGCCACGACCATTGATCGGTGATCCAGCCGCCGATCACCGGCCCGATCGCCGGCGCGAGCGATGCGAGCGCGCCGATCGTCGTCGACGCGATCAGCCGCTGCTTGCCCGGGAACAGCACGAACGCGGTCGTGAACACGGTCGGGATCATCGCGGCGCCGAGCGCACCCTGCATCCCGCGGAACAGGATCATCGAGTTGATGTCCCACGCGAGCCCGCACAGCATGCTCGTGATCGTGAAGCCGACCGCCGACGCGGTGAACAGCCAGCGCGTCGACATCACCTTCGACAGCCAGCCCGACATCGGGATCACGATGATCTCGGCGATCAGGTAGGCCGTCTGCACCCACGACAGCTCGTCCTGGCTCGCGGAGAGCCCGCCGCCGATGTCGCGCAGCGACGACGCGACGATCTGGATGTCGAGCGTCGCCATGAAGAAGCCGACGCACATCAGCGCGAACGCGAAGACGCGCTGCCTGGTCGGTTGCGACGCGGGGTCGCCGGAAATCGCAGTGGTCATCGCAGGCTCCCGTTCAGTTCGCGTGGTCGGTATGCACGGTCACGACCGCGGAGAGACCGGGGCGCAGCACGTGCTCGATGCCCGGCTGCGGATCGAGATGCACGCGCACCGGCACGCGCTGGACGATCTTCGTGAAGTTGCCGGTCGCGTTCTCGGGCGGCAGCACGCTGAAGGTCGCGCCGGTCGCGGGCGCCAGGCTGTCGACGCGGCCGTGGAGGCGCGTGCTCGACGCATCGAGCGTGACGTCGACGCGATCGCCTGAGTGCATCTTGCGCAGCTGGTCTTCCTTGAAGTTCGCGTCGATCCACAGCCCGGCCGCGGGCACGACCGTCAGCAGCGGCACGCCGACGTTCGCGAGCATCCCGACGCGGCCCGTGCGGTTGCCGACGTAACCGTCGACCGGCGAGCGGATCGTCGTGTACTCGACGTTCAGCGCCGCGACGCGTTGCGCGGCGAGTGCCGTGTTCACGCGGGCCCGCGCATCGGCGAGCTGCGCGCCGAGCACGTCGAGCTGCCGCTTCGACGCGAGCAGCGCGGCGTCGCTGCGTGCGACGGCCGCATCCGCCTTCGAGTAATCGGCGTCCGCGCGCTCGACGATCTGGTTCGATACCGCATCGGATTTCACGAGCTCGCGGTAGCGCACGCGATCGGACGACGCGCGCGTGAGCTCGGCCGACGACGCATTCCGGTCCGCCGCATGCTGGCCGATCACCGCGTATTGAAGTTGCTGCTTCGCTTCGAGTTCGGCCACCGCGGAGCGCGCGCTGTCGACTTCCGCGTTCGCCTGAGCGAGCTTCGCATCGTAGTCGCGCGCATCGAGCTGCACGAGCACGTCGCCGGCCTTCACGCGCTGGTTGTCGGTCACGAGGATCTTGTCGACGAAACCGTTCACCTTCGGTGCGAGCACCGTCACGTCGCCGCCGACATACGCATCGTCGGTGCTCTCCTGGAAACGCAGCACGAACAGCCAGTCGAGCGCCGCGGCCGCGACCGCGACGACGACGGCGGCCACCGCGATCCGCATCCACGGCACGCGGCGCTGCTTTGCCGGCCGGTCGGTTGTGGCTGCCTCGCGGGAGGCAGCGGCTTGGGTCGTTTCCATCGATTCACCTATGTATATGCACTTATTGAAACGACCGACGACGCGTCGCCGATCGGGGAAGTTAGCGTTCCGGCAGGTTGTGCGTGATCCGGAACAATTCGTCTCTGAGGCGGGCCGCCTGCGCCGGTCCGAACCGCTGCTCGAACGCTTCCTGCGCGGCGAGCCAGTGCACATGCGCGTCGGCGATCTTCGTTTCGCCGTGCGCGGTCAGTGCGAACGTCTGGCGGCGGCAACGCGGCTCGAGCCGGCCCGTGACCAGCGCCGCGCCGACCAGCGGCTTCAGCGCGCGCAACAGCGCGGTGCGCTCGATCACCAGCACGGCCGACAGCGTCGCCATCGTCAGGCCCGGACGCTCCCGCAGCAGCGCGAGAATGCTGTACTGCGACGGCGTGACGCCCGCCCGCGACAGGTAGCGCTCGTAGAACTGCGAGATTCGCCGGGCGGCTTGCCGGACCGCGAAGCAATCGTCATCGATAAGCGTGGACTTGTGCATGTGCACATATTAGGTGCCCACGCGATGCGAAGCGAGCGGCGAGACAGGATCAGATTGGTGCCGTGGCTGTACCAATCGGCGGTGGAAAGGTGCGTTTGCGCGCCGGATCAGGCCGCGGCCGGAACAATCGAGCCTTCGCGGTCGTAGTACGCGGCCGTGTAGTCGATGAACGCCTTGACCTTCGCGGGCAGCAGCGCGCGGTTCGCGTAGGCGAGCTTGATTTCCACGAACGCGTCGACGAGATCGGCGCCTTCGAGCAACTGCACGAGCGCACCCGACGCGAGTTCGGCTTCGACGAGCGCTCTCGGCACCACGCCGATGCCGAAGTCGTGCATCACCATTTCGCGGTTGAAGACGGGGCTGTTCGACGAGACGTCGAAGCTCAACGGCACGGTCAGCGTGTCGCCGTCGACGCGGAACGACAGCGCGGGCCGGCGCAGCGACGGCGACATCGGCACGAACATGTGGCCGGCGAGCTCGGCCGGCGTTTCGGGACGCGGATGCGCGCGCAGGTAGGCGGGCGTCGCGACGATCACCACCGGAATGCGTTCGATCAGCCGCACGACGGTCGTCTCGCTCGTCAGCATGTACGGCACGACGATGCCGATGTCATAGCCTTCGCCGACGAGGTCGACCGGGCGCTCGGTCAGCGTGACGTCGAGCCGCACCTTCGGATGCGCGGCCTTGAAACCGGCGATCAGCGGCACGAGCCGGTTCAGCGCGGCCGTCGTGTGCGCGACGAGCCGCAGCAGTCCCTCGGGCTCGCGCGTGTACGACTGCGCCTGCGCTTCCAGCGAGTCGAGCTCGTCGAGCACCGCCGCGCATCGCTCGTAGATGCGCTCGGCGGTTTCGGTCAGCGAGACCTGGCGCGTGGTCCGGTGCAGCAGGCGGCTGCCGAAGCGCGCTTCCAGATCCGCGACCGCCCGCGACACGACCGGCCGCGCGAGGCCGTGCATGTCGGCCGCGCGCGTGAAGCTGCGCATTTCCACCACCGACCGGAAGATCCGCAGCTTGTCGATGTAGTCCATGTCCGTCTCCTCGAAGCGATGGCGCGGCGCCGGATGCGCGCGGCCGGCGCCGGCCCTTGTTACGGCCGAGTGTACATTGACTTTATGCATATGCACATATAAATTGCCGGTCATGAACGACATCCAGATGGCCCAGGCCTGCAATTGCCTCGCGCTGCGTCAGGCGGCGCGCTTCGTCACGCAACTCTACGAGCGGCATCTGGCCCCCGTCGGCGTCACGGCCGCGCAGTTCTCGATCATGGCGAACCTGTCGCGCCGGCCCGGCCTGTTGATGAGCGAACTCGCCGACCGGCTGGTGATGGACCGCACGACGCTGTTGCGCGCGCTGAAGCCGCTGCAGCGCGACGGCTTCGTCGCCGCGGCCGCGTCCGAGCACGACGCCCGCGCGCATGCGCTCAGCCTGACGAAGCTCGGCGAGCGCACCTACGCGCAGGCGAAGGTCGCGTGGCAAGCCGCGCAGGACGAGTTCGAGACGCAATTCGGCCAGGGCCGCGCCCAGGCGTTGCGCGACGAGTTGTTCAGCCTGACGGCGCAGCGCTAGGCGCGACGCGCGGTAGTATGACAAAAGCGATCCGGATCCACCGGACGAGACACGAGGAGCCCCCCATGCTGCAGTTGAGCGAACGCGACGACGCGATGTTGCGCGGCGCATTCGGCGACGGCGTCGCGCGCGCGATGCGGATCGTCGCGCGCACGGCCGAGGTCATGTCGGCGCCGCACCTGATCGACATTACGTCCGCGCATATCGACGGCTGTCTTTACCACGGCCGGACCAGCCTCGACTTCGTCGAGTATTTCGTCGACACCGGCGCGCGGGTCGCGGTGCCGACCACTTTGAACGTCGGGTCGCTCGACCTGATCCATCCCGAGCTGTATCACGGCGACCGCGCGATCCAGCGCGACGCGCAGCGCCTGATGGATGCGCATCTGCAGCTCGGCTGCGAATCGAGCTTCACGTGCGCGCCGTATCAGCTGAAGAATCGTCCGCGCCTGGGCGAGCAGATCGCGTGGGCGGAATCCAATGCGATCGTGTTCGCCAATTCGGTGCTCGGTGCGCGTACCAGCCGCTACGGCGACTTTCTCGACCTGGCCGCCGCGATCACCGGGCGTGCGCCGTATGCGGGGCTGCACGTCGAAGCGAATCGCGCGGCGCGGATCGTGTTCAACGCGCCGGACTTCGGCAAGCGGCCCTCGCGCGACATCTATTTCGCGGCGCTTGGGCTTCTGATCGGCCGGATCGCCGGCGCGACCGTGCCGGCGATCGTCGGGCTGCCCGCGGACACCACCGAAGACGAACTCAAGGCGCTCGGCGCGGCTGCCGCATCGAGCGGCGCGGTTGCGCTGTTCCATGCGGTGGGCGTCACGCCCGAGGCGCCGACGCTCGACGCCGCGTTGCACGGGCGGGCGGCGCAGCGCACGGTCGATGTCGCGATGGCCGATCTCGACGAGATCCGCCGCACGCTGAACCACGGCGCGGCCGGCGATGCGCTCGTCGCGGTTGCGCTCGGCACGCCGCACTTCTCGCTGGCCGAGTTCCGCACGCTCGACGCGCTGCTCGATCAGTTCGACGGCCGGCCGAAGTGCGATTTCTACGTGAACACGAGCCGCTTCATCCTGTGGGAGCTGGGCGAGCTCGGGCTCGCCGGCAAGTTCGACGCGCGCGGCATCCAGATCGTCGTCGATACCTGCACGTACATCACGCCGGTCATGAAACAGCTGTCGGGCCTGGTGATGACCAACTCGGGGAAGTGGGCGTCGTATGCGCCCGCGAACATCGGCGTCACGGTGGCGTACGGCAGCATGCGCGAATGCGTGCGTTCCGCGTTGGAAGGAAAGGTGCGATTCGATGACTGATGCAACGATCGGGAAACTGACGGGCGACACGCTCGTGCCGGGCAGCGCATGCGCGAAGACGATCGTGCTCGACAAGCCGCTCAGCTTCTGGGGCGGCTACGACTCGGGGGCGGGGCGGATCGTCGATCGCGGGCATCCGCAGGCGGGCGCGAGCCTCGCCGGCCGGATCATGGTGATGCCGCACGCGAAGGGCTCGAGTTCGAGCAGCAGCGTGCTCGCGGAAGCGGTGCGCAACGGCACGGGGCCGGTCGGGATCGTGCTGAAGGAGCGCGACCTGATCATCTCGATCGGCGCGATCGTCGCCGCCGAGCTGTATGCGATCGCGGTGCCGGTGGTGTGCGTGACGGACGACGTGTACGACGCGATCGTCGCCGCGACGGGCGAGGTGCGGATCGAGGCGGGTGAGGGCGACGGCGGCGCGTGGATCTTCGTCGGCGATTGACGGGCAGCGCTTGGTTCCGTTTCACGTCGGCGATGCGGGCGACGGAGCGCGAGCGCTTTCCGGCTCACTCGCTCGCCGGGGCGCCGGCCGCTTCCCGATACGCACTCGGCGTCTGCCCGGCCCAGCGCCGGAATGCGCGCGTGAAATTCGCCGGGTCGGTGAACTGCAGCCGTTCGGCGATCGTCTTCAGGTCGAGGTCCGACGCGCAGAGCAATTGCTTCGCGTCGCGAAACCGCGCTTCGTCGAGCAGTTGCCGATAGCTCGACCCGGCGTCCTCGAGCCGGCGCCGCAACGTGCGCGTCGATACCAGCAGCGCGTCGGCGAGCGCCTCCGGGCTCGAATAGTCGCCGGCCGTTCGCGCCAGTTCCGCACGCACGCGCTCGACGAGATCGCCTTCCTCCTGGCGTACCTGCGCATACTCGCGCTCGACCTGCACCAGCGCCTGCCGGTGCGCGACTTCGTCGGCGAGCGGCAGCGGCCAGTCGAGCACGTCGTGCGCGATCCACAGCGCGTTCGCCGCGCAGCCGAATTCGACCGGCGGCAACTGGTCGCGATAACGCGCGAAATAACCGGGCTCGGGCCACGTGAAGCGCAGCACGATCGGCGGCGACGCGCGTCCGGACCACTGCGAGATGTTCTGCGCGAGCCCCGTCAGCACGAACTCGAACATCACGTGATGCTGCAGCACGGGGCTCGCCTGCACGCCGTGCAGCTCGAGCGTCGCGCCGTGCGCGTCCTCCGCGTAGGTCAGCCGATATTGGCGGTTGCGCATCCGGAAGTAGCGCTGCGTGACGACCAGCGCTTCCCGGATGTCCCGCGCGGTCAGCGTCGCATAGCCGAGGAAGCCGTGCACGGTCGGCTTCAGCAGCAGCCCGAACGCCAGCCCGATGCCCGGATCGCCGCCGATCTCGATCGCGTTGAGCACGAGCCGGCCCCATTGCGACGGCGCGACGCGCGCGTCCGGTTCGGCCAACACCGCATCGCGCAGCCCGGTGCCCGCGCGCACCGCGGCCAGGTCGACGCCGCGTGCGGCCAGCGCCTGCAGCAGCAGGCGCGTATAGGCGACCGGAATCGTCGGCCGGCGTAGCCCGAGGTGATCCTTGCGAGACGGGGAGGTCATGTCGATTTGGCCGGAAATGACAAGCATTATGGCTGTTTGCCCCCTCACGTTCAAGGCGGCGCGCGGCCTACGATGACACGCATCGCTTACCGGCTGGATCATCATGACGACCTCCTTTCCCCATCTGCTCGCGCCGCTCGACCTCGGCTTCACCACGCTGAAGAATCGCGTGCTGATGGGGTCGATGCACACGGGCCTCGAGGACAGCCGCAAGACGCTGCCGCGGCTCGCCGACTATTTCGCCGAACGCGCGCGCGGCGGCGTCGGCCTGATCGTGACCGGCGGCTTCGCGCCGAACGTGGCCGGCTGGACCAAGCCGTTCGGCGGCACGCTGATGACGTCGGCCGGCGCGCGGCGCCATCGCGTGATCACCGACGCCGTGCATGCGGACGACGGCAAGATCGCGCTGCAGATCCTGCATACCGGCCGCTACGGCTACCACCCGTTCGCGGTTGCGCCGTCGAAGATCAAGTCGCCGATTTCGCCGTTCGCGCCGCGCGAACTCAGCGCAAGCGGCGTGGAGCGGCAGATTCGTGCATTCGTCCGATGTGCGCAGCTCGCGCGCGAGGCCGGTTACGACGGCGTCGAGATCATGGGCTCCGAGGGCTACCTGATCAACCAGTTCATCTCGATGCATACGAACAAGCGCACCGACCAGTGGGGCGGTTCGTACGAGAACCGGATCCGCCTGCCGATCGAGATCATCGAGCGCACGCGCGAAGCGGTCGGGCGCGACTTCATCCTGATCTACCGGCTGTCGATGCTCGACCTGATTCCCGACGGCAGCGACTGGAGCGAGACCGTGCAGCTTGCGAAGGCCGTCGAGCGCGCGGGCGCGACCATCATCAACACCGGGATCGGCTGGCACGAGGCACGCGTGCCGACGATCGCGACGTCGGTGCCGCGCGGCGCGTTCGCGTGGGTGACGAAGAAGATGAAGGGCGAGGTCGGCATTCCGCTCGTGACGACCAACCGGATCAACCGGCCGGAAGTGGCCGAGCAGATCCTTGCGGACGGCTGCGCGGACATGGTGTCGATGGCGCGCCCGCTGCTCGCGGATGCCGAGTTCGTCGTCAAGGCCGCGCAGGGCCGCGCCGACGAGATCAACACCTGCATCGGCTGCAACCAGGCGTGTCTCGACCACGCGTTCAGGAACAAGATCGCGTCGTGCCTGCTGAACCCGCGCGCCTGCCACGAGACCGAGCTGATCTATACGCGCGTGCAGCAGCCGAAGCGCATTGCGGTGGTCGACGCCGGGCCGGCCGGGCTTGCATGCTCGACCGTGCTCGCGCAGCGCGGCCACCACGTCGACCTGTTCGACGCGGCGCCGGAGATCGGCGGCCAGTTCAACATGGCGAAGCGGATTCCGGGCAAGGAGGAGTTCGACGAAGCGTTGCGTTACTTCGGCCGTCAGGTCGAGCTGACCGGCGTGAACCTGCACCTGAACCGCCGCGTCGACGCGAGCGAACTGATCGCGGGCGGCTACGACGAGATCGTGCTCGCGACCGGCGTGGCGCCGCGCGACCCGAAGATTCCCGGCCAGGACGGGCCGAACGTGCTCAGCTATATCGACGTGCTCGCCGGCAGGCAGCCGGTCGGCCGGAGGGTCGCCGTGGTCGGCGCGGGCGGCATCGGCTTCGATGTCGCCGAGTATCTGGTGCAGGACGGCGAGTCGCCGACGCTCGATCTGGAAGAGTGGAAGGCGGAGTGGGGCGTGACCGATCCGGCCGCGACGCGCGGCGGCGTGACGCGCGCGCAGGTCGCGGCGCCCGCTCGCGAAGTGACGCTGCTGCAGCGCAAGGCCGCGCCGCTCGGCAAGGGGCTCGGCAAGACGACCGGCTGGATTCACCGCGCGACGCTGAAGATGAAGCAGGTGAAGATGATCGGCGGCGTGAACTACGAACTGATCGATGCGCGCGGGCTGCACGTGTCGTACGGCGAGCAGCGCACCGATCACGAACTGATCGAAGCCGACACGATCGTGCTGTGCACGGGGCAGGAGTCGCAGCGCGCGCTGTTCGCGCCGCTGCAGGCGGCCGGACGCTCCGTGCATCTGATCGGCGGCGCGGAGCTGGCGGCCGAGCTCGATGCGAAGCGTGCGATCGATCAGGGCGCGCGGCTCGCGGCGCGGCTGTAACGGTACGGCGCGCGAGGCGCCGCCGTCACTCCATCTCGACGCGTTGTGTCTCGCGCTCTTCCGCTTCCAGCATCGCCTTGACGATCAGATAGACGGCGGGCAGATCGTCGTCGTCGCGCTTCCAGTCGACGGCTTCCTCGACGTCCGCGGCGACCATCCGGCTGTCGCGCAGCCGGATGAAGGCGTCGACGACCATCGGATCGTTGCGGTTCAGGAAGCCGGTGTTCGAGAACGCCAGCTCCTCGACATTCAGCAGCGCCTGCCAGCTCATCGTGCGGACGGCGGCCGGATGGCTGCGGCGCCGCAAGCCGAGCGCCCGCTGCGCAGGGCCGCCGACGACACGCTGGAGATCGACGACCGCTTGCCGCGCGGCACGCTCGAAGTGGACGGGGTTGAAGCCGGGTTGCTCGGGATCGAATGCGGATGACTGGAACATGGTCGCCTCACAAAAGTCCGTCCGTCATGGGTGACGGAATTCGGGTCAAATGGTACAAAAGCACTGTAAATATATACAGTGTTCGAGGCGGTTTCAAGTACTGAATGAATGTGTTCGTGCGGCGACCGGGATTCGGGTGAGCGGATTCGGGCGACCGGCAAGGGCGACCGGCAAGGGCGGCCGACGCATGAAGCCGCATTGGCAAGAAGCGCGTTTCTGCTCCGTGCTCTTCGCTGCATCGCGCTGCGCACGTCATGTCTCGGAACCTCGCGATGGCCTCACTGTGCCGACCGCTCGTCTGGCGATCTACACCGACGCGGCGATCGTCTCCCGCAACCATCGATGCGCCGGATCGCGATGCACGCGTTCGTGCCACAGCATCGACATCTCGTAGCCGGGTACCTCGACCGGCGCCTCCACGACGCGCAATGCGGGCGTATTGCGCACCAGCCGCTCGGGCAGCATCGCGACGAGGTCCGTGCCGGCGACGGCCGTCATCACGAACAGGAAATGCGGCACCGACAGCACCACGCGCCGCGTGGCGCCGGCTTTGGCGAGCGCTTCGTCCGTCACGCCGAAGAAGCCGCCGCCGTCGGGCGACACGATCACGTGTTCCAGTGCGCCGAACTGCGCGAGCGTCGGGCGGCGCTTGAGTTTCGGATGACCGGCGCGGCCGACCAGCACGTAACGCTCGACGAACAGCGGCAGACGCCGCATCCCTTCCGGCGAACCGTCTGTCGTGTGGAAGGCCAGGTCGATACCGTTTCGCTCGGCGTCCTGCTCGATGCGCGGCGGCACGAGTTCGACGACGGCGAGGCGCGTCGCGGGCGCGGCCGAGCGCAGCCTGTTCAGCGCGGGCAGCACGATCGTCGATTCGCCATAGTCGGTTGCGGCCACGCGCCACGTGTTCGTCGCGGTTGCCGGATCGAACGGCGTGGCCGTCAGCACCGCGCGTTCGACTGCTTCGAGCGCATCTCGCAGCGGCTCGCGCAGCGTTTCCGCCCGCGCGGTCGGCCGCATTCCGCGCGGCCCCGGCAGCAACAGCGGATCACCGAACAGGTCGCGCAGTTTCTGCAGTTGCACGCTGACCGACGGCTGCGACATGTTCAGTTTCTCGGCCGCCCGCGTGACGTTGTGCTCGGCAAGCAGCACGTCGAGCGTGACCAGCAGGTTCAGATCCAGTCGTCTGAGATTGTTCACGGCTATACCTGGAATATCGGGAATTCATTTCCAATATACCTTCGGCGACGTCATCCTGCAGTCATTCAATCAACGGAGTGACGAACATGAATGTGCTGATCGTTTATGCCCATCCGGAGCCGCGTTCGCTGAACGGCGCGCTGCGCGACTTTGCCGTCGAGCATCTCGAAGCGGCGGGTCATAGCGTGCAGGTGACGGACCTGTATGCGATGAACTGGAAGGCCGCGTTCGACGCGGACGACGTGACCGTCCGTGCACCCGACGCGCGTTTCGATCCTGCGCTCGATTCGAAGCATGCGTTCGAGACGGGCACGCAGCGCGACGACATCGCGCGCGAGCAGGACAAGCTGAAGTGGGCCGATGCGGTGATCCTGCAGTTCCCGCTGTGGTGGTTCTCGATGCCGGCGATCATGAAGGGCTGGGTCGAGCGTGTGTATGCGTATGGTTTCGCATACGGCGTCGGCGAGCATTCCGACCTGCACTGGGGCGACCGTTACGGCGAAGGTTCGCTGGCGGGCAAACGGGCGATGGTGATCGTCACGACGGGCGGCTGGGAGTCGCATTACAGCGCGCGCGGCATCAACGGGCCGATCGACGACGTGCTGTTCCCGATCCAGCACGGGATTCTGTACTACCCGGGGTTCGACGTGCTGCCGCCGTTCGTGATTTACCGGACGGGAAAGATGAACGATGAGCGCTTCGACGCAACGCGTGCGGCGCTCGGCAAGCGTCTCGACGAACTGTGGACCGCGCAGCCGATTCCGTTCCGGCGACAGAACGCGGGCGACTACGACATTCCGGCGCTGACGCTGAAGGCGGAAATCGCGCCGGGGACGGTCGGGTTCGCGGCGCATCTGGCGAGCGAGCGGTGATCGTCACTGTATCGTCGTGACGCGGGGCGCCACCTGAACCCGGCGGCTGTGCAAAACGTCACGGGCGACCGGCGAGAAAATCGCCGGCCGCCCGGGGCCGTGCTTCGCGCGGCCGTTCGATAACGCCGCGCTTCACATTCACTTCTTACCGATCATCTTCCCGCACCGAAGAAGGATGCCGGCACAGCGCCCGCACTTCCATCTCCATATACGGAAACAACGGCAGCTGACTCAACAGGTCGTGCAGCTGCTGCACGCTTTCGACGTCGAAAATACTGACGTTCGCATACTTCCCCGCGATCCGCCACAGATGCCGCCAGACGCCTTCGTTCATCAGCCGCTGGCACATCGCCTTCTCTTCGGCCTTCAGCGTGGCCGCCTTGACCGGATCCATGTCCGCCGGCAGGCGGACGGTCATTTCCACATGAAACAGCATCCTGCGCTCCTTGTTGTCGATTCGGCGAACGGGACGGCCGCTCAGGCCTGCGCCCGCACCCGTTCGACTTCGCTCGCCGGCACGTCCTGCTTGTCCTTGAGCAGCGAGAAATCGAAGTCAATCAGCGCGAACTGCCCGTCGACGCCATACGGTTTGCCTTCCGCACCCTCGGCCTGCCTGATCTTCGGGATCAGCCCTTCGCGGGTCGCGAATGCGAAGTCGTCCCAGATATGCGGATCGCCTTCGATGTTGATCTGCGTCGTCAGCTTACGATATCCGTCCGCGGAAACGAAGAAGTGGATGTGCGCCGGACGATGGCCGTGGCGGCCGAGCTGGTCGAGCAGTTGCTCGGTCTTGCTGCCCGGCGGCACGCTGTAGCCGACCGGCAGCACGCTGCGGAAGCTGTAGCGGCCCTCGGCGTCGGTGCGGATCGAGCGGCGCAGGTTGAACGCCGGCTGCGACTGATCGAAGTACGAGTAGTTGCCCAGATGGTTCGCGTGCCATACCTCGACGAGCGCATTCGCGAGCGGCGTGCCGTCCTGGCCGAGCACCTGGCCGCGCATGATCAGCGTCTGGCCCGGATCGGTGCCGTCGTCGAGACGCGCATGGCCGACCGATTCCGGTGCGCCCGCGACATACAGCGGCCCTTCGATCGTACGCGGCGTGCCGCCGTGGAAGCCGGCCTTCTCCTCGGCCTCGTCCATCCGCACGTCGAGGAAGCGCTCGAGGCCGAGGCCCGCGGCGATCAGCCCGAATTCACGGCCGGCTTCGTTCAGGTAGTTGAGCGCGGTCCAGAACTCGCTCGGCTGCACGTCGAAATCCTCGATCGTGTAGCAGAGGTCCTTCACGATCCGGTTGACGATCGCGCGCACGCGCGGATTGCCGGGCTTTTCCGCGGCGTCGTCGAAGGTTTTCAGCAGGGCGTCGATGGCTTGCTTGTTCATCTGTGTCTCCGGTTTCGGTTGTCGTGTCGTGCGGGATCAGCGGGCGTCGCGTCGCATCCGTTCGATGCGGGCCCAGTCGAAGGTGATGCCGAGGCCGGGTGTCGCCGGCAGGTGCAGCTTGAAATCCTGGTAGCGCAGCGGCTCGACGAGGATTTCCTCGGTGAGCAGCAGCGGGCCGAACAGCTCGGTGCCCCATTTCAGCGAGCCGAACGTGCTGAACAGTTGCGCGGACGCCATCGTGCCGGCCGCGCCTTCGAGCATCGTGCCGCCGTACAGGTCGATGCCGGCCGCCGACGCGATCGATGCGACGCTCGCCGCGCCGAGCAGGCCGCCCGACTGCGCGATCTTCACCGCGAACACGTCGGCCGCGCGGTCCTGTGCGAGCGCGAACGCATCGACGGGGCCGTGCAGCGCCTCGTCGGCCATGATCGGAATGTGCGCGAGCTGCGTGAGGCGTTTCAGCCCCGCGCGATTGGTTGCGGCGATCGGCTGCTCGACGAGGCTCACGCCGGCGTCCGCGAGTCGTGCGCCGGCGCGGATCGCGTCGGTTTCGGTCCAGGCCTGGTTCACGTCGACACGCACGTCGCCGCGCTCGCCGAGCGCGCGCTTGATCGCGATCACGTGCGCGACGTCGTCGTCGACCGCGTTCGAGCCGATCTTCAGCTTGAATGCGCGATGGCGGCGTGCGTCGAGCATCGCCTCGGCTTCCGCGATGTCGCGCTGCGTGTCGCCGCTCGCGAGCGTCCACGCGACGTCGACCGCGTCGGTCGTGCGGCCGCCGAACAACTCGGACAGCGGCACGCCGAGGCGGCGCGCCTGCGCATCGAACAGCGCGGTTTCGAGCGCGCACTTCGCGAACCGGTTGCCCTGGAACAGCTTGCGCGCACGCGCCATCGCAGCGCCCGGACGTGTCGCGTCCATGCCTTGCAGCAGCGGCGCGAAGTAGGTGTCGATGTTGACCTTGATGCTCTCGGGGCTCTCCTCGCCATACGCGAGCCCGCCGATCGTGGTCGCCTCGCCGACGCCTTCGATACCGTCCGTGCATCGAACGCGGACCAGTACGAGGGTCTGGCAATTCATCGTGGCGACCGACAGTTTGTGGGGCCGAATCGTCGGCACGTCGACGAGCAGCGTCTCGATGCGTTCGATGGTGGCGGCAGTTGCTATCATGCGATTCCTCCTGTTGGTGCACATGGTAGGAATTCCCGCCCGGCGTCGTCCAACACTCTTTCCGACTACTTCCATACCTTTGAGGCATGAAATGGAATTGCGCCAGCTCCGGTACTTCATCGCCGTCGCGGAGGAGATGAACATCACGCGGGCCGCGGAGCGGCTGCACATGACGCAGCCGCCGCTGAGCCGCCAGCTCCAGGCGATCGAGGACGAGGTCGGGCTGCCGCTGTTCGAGCGCGGCGCGCGGCCGCTGAAACTGACCGACGCGGGCCGCGTGTTCTATGCGCAGGCGACGCGGGTCGTCGAACAGGCCGACGAGCTCGGCCCGCTGACGCGGCGGCTCGCGCAGTTGTCGGAGCGGATCGTGATCGGCTTCGTGCCGTCGACGCTCTATGGCGCGCTGCCGGACGTGATCCGCGCGTTTCGCGAGGCGCAGCCGGACGTCGAGCTGTCGTTGATCGAAATGTTCACGCTCGAGCAACTCGGCGCGCTGAAGGGCGGGCGGATCGACGTCGGGTTCGGCCGCCTGCGCTTCGACGACGACCAGCTCGTGCGCGAGGCGCTGATCGAGGAAAAGCTGATCGCGGCGCTGCCGGTCGGCCATCCGCTCGCCGATCCGGACCGGCCGCTGACGCTCGCGGACATCGCGAACGAGACGCTGATCGTCTATCCGAGCACGCCGCGGCCGAGCTTCGCGGACCAGCAGTTGTCCGCGCTGCGCGACGGCGCGCTCGTGCCCGCGGCCGTGCACGAGGTGCGCGAACTGCAGACGGCGCTTGGGCTCGTCGCCGCGCAGGTGGGCGTGTCGCTGGTGCCGGAAAGCGTGGAAGGCGTGCGCGTGAAGGGCGTCGTCTACCGGCGGCTGCCGGAACCCACGGCGACGTCGCCGATCATCATGAGCCGCCGGCTGCACGGCGAAAGCGCCGCGACGACCGCGTTCTGCGCGATCGCGCGGGCGATGATCGCGCCGGCGGCGTAGGGCCGGCCGTTTCCGTATCAATTGCAACTAACGGTCAATTTCACCACGCTACGCCAAATGCGGAGAGGGCATCGCGATGCGATGTCATTTGCCGTAGATGCAGGCGCGCAGCGAGCCGATCAGGCCGGTAAGGCGCTAAGGCAGCAAGGCAGCAAGGCAGCAAGGCAGCAAGGCAGCCGAGCCCGACAAGCCCGGCACCCGCCTACCGCATCCCGTCGAGCGTCTCCGACGGCGATTCGCCGAATTTCTCCCGGTACGCGATCGCGAACCGCCCGAGGTGCGTGAACCCGCAATCGAGCGCGATATCGGCGATCCGTCGCTTGGACGCCGACCCGCGCAGCAACTCCCGCGCATGCTCGAGCCGCGTCGCGCGCAGGTATTGCATCGGGCTCATCCCGCGGAACTGCAGGAAGGCGTCGCGCAGCGTCCGCTCCGGCACGTTGGCGGCCTGGACGATATCGGCGAGCTGCAGCGGTTGCGCGTAGTGCGCGTTCACGAACTCCTGCGCGCGCCGCACGAACCCCGGCGCGGGATCGAGGCGCGCGCTCGGTACCGACGGCGGGTGGCCTTCGATCAGCAGATCGATCAGCAGGTGCTCGAGCTGCGACGCGACGCGCGGGTTGGCATTCGCACGTTCGAGCAGCTCGGGCGAGCGGGCGACGAGCATCAGCTGCTGGCGCCACGCGGCGAGCGCGGCATCGCTGATGTGCAGCACGGGGTCGAGCATCGCGCGCGGATCGCCGGTCAGCGAGCCGACGGTCGCGGCATCGATGCGCAGCACGAACTGCTCGCAGTCGGCGGAGAGCACCGCGTCGAAGCGCTCGCCGGGCGCGCACAGCACGCCCGTCTGCCCGTCGACGCCGAGCCGGCGCCCCATCGCGTGGACTTCCGCCTGCCCGGACAGGCAGAACATCAGCAGGTAATAGCCGTCGACGGCGTCGACCTGCACGCGCATCGCGTCGCCGAACGCGATGGTGCCGATCCCGAGGCCGCCGAGCCGGACGAAATCCATATGCGATGCGCCTTGCACGCGCCCGCTCGGCAGCAGCGCGTGCGGCTGCATCACGCGCGAGATCCGCTCGCGCGTCTCGTCGAGATCGCGGGATTCGAACAGCCGGTGCGCGCGCAGCGCAAGCGGCTCGAACGACGTTGGGGACATGGGCATCGGCCTTGGTGTGGACGCGCGCTTCGATCCGACGAATGGGTCGCGATCGTGCGCCGGGTCGCGTGTGTCGCCATGCTAGCGCAGAAATCCGCCGAAAGTGGATATTGCGCCGCCGCAATCACACTTTCCGGATAGACGCCGAATATTAGCTTTTCAAAAATCGGCTCCATGGAATCAACGAAACGGAACCACAAGGAGTCCGACATGGAGCAGACAGAATCGCCCGTCGTATTCGCCACGCGTGACGACGCGTCCGATGTGCGCTTTCCGCACGAAGACGGTTCGCGCGTGCCGTACAAGGTGTTCAGCTCGCGCGCGGTCTACGATCGCGAGCAGGAACGCATCTTCCGCGGGCCGACCTGGAATTTCGTCGCGCTGGAAGCGGAAATCCCGAACGCCGGCGACTTCAAGAGCACGTTCGTCGGCGATACGCCGGTCGTCGTCACGCGCACCGAGGACGGCACGCTGTCAGCCTGGGTGAACCGCTGCGCGCACCGCGGCGCGCAGGTCTGCCGCAAGTCGCGCGGCAACGCGAGCTCGCACACGTGCGTCTACCACCAGTGGAGCTTCGACAACCAGGGCAACCTGCTCGGCGTGCCGTTCCGGCGCGGCCAGAAGGGGATGACCGGGATGCCGGCCGACTTCGACCCGAAGCAGCACGGGCTGCGCAAGCTGCGCGTCGACAGCTATCGCGGGCTCGTGTTCGCAACCTTCAGCGACGACGTGGCGCCGCTGCCCGAATACCTGGGCGAGCAGATGCGTCCGTGGATCGACCGGATCTTCCACAAGCCGATCGAGTATCTCGGCTGCACGCGCCAGTATTCGAAGTCGAACTGGAAGCTGTACATGGAGAACGTGAAGGATCCGTATCACGCGAGCATGCTGCACCTGTTCCATACGACCTTCAACATCTTCCGCGTCGGGATGAAGGCGCGCTCGATTCCCGATGCGAACCACGGGCTGCACAGCATCATCACGGTGACGAAGACGGGCGACGACACGTCGGCCGCGTACAAGCAGCAGAACATCCGCTCGTTCGACGAGGGTTTCCATCTCGAAGACGAGTCGATCCTCGATCTCGTGTCGGAATACGACGAGGACTGCACGAACCACATCCAGCCGATCTTCCCGCAGCTCGTGATCCAGCAGATCCACAACACGCTGGTCGCGCGCCAGATCCTGCCGAAGGGGCCGGACAACTTCGAGCTGATCTTCCACTTCTTCGGCTACGCGGACGACACGCCCGAGCTGCGCGCGCTGCGCATCAAGCAGGCGAACCTCGTCGGGCCGGCCGGCTACATCTCGATGGAGGACACGGAGGCGACCGAACTCGTGCAGCGCGGCACGGTGCGCGACGCCGATGCGACGTCGGTGATCGAGATGTCGCGCGGCAACCCTGACCAGCAGGACACGGTGATCACCGAAAGCCTGATCCGCAAGTTCTGGGTCGGTTATCAGAAGCTGATGGGCTATTGAAGCGGGAGCGCGGAACGATGGAAAACCTGACGGAAGACATGAAGACGTGGTTCGAGATTTACATGCTCCAGAACCGCTACATCGGCCACCTCGACAACGACCGGCTCGAACGCTGGCCGGAGATGTTCACCGAGGACTGCACGTACGAGATCGTGCCGAAGGAGAACGCGGATCTCGGGCTGCCGGTCGGGATCGTCCACTGCACGAACCAGCGGATGCTGCGCGACCGCGTGGTGTCGCTGCGGCACGCGAACATCTTCGAAGAGCACACGTACCGGCACATGACGTCGGGCCTCACGATCGTCGCCGAACGCGACGGCGAGATCGACACCGAGAGCAACTACGTGGTCGTGCAGACGCGCAGCAACGGCGAATCGAACGTGTACCAGGCCGGCAAGTATTACGACACGGTCGTGCGCACGCCTGACGGGCTGCGCTACAAGACCAAGCGCGTGATCTACGACACGTCGCGCGTGCAGACGCTGCTCGCCACCCCGATCTGACCGATCCGACAGCCAAGGAAACGACATGACCGAAGCAACCCTCGCCGAATGGCACCCGCTGGGCACATTCGACGAATTCTCCGAAGACGAACCGGCGGCACGCGTCGCCGGCCAGAAGCCGATCGCGGTGTTCCGGATCGGCGACGAACTGTTCGCGATGCATGACCTCTGTTCGCATGGTCACGCGCGCTTGTCCGAAGGCTATGTGGAAGACGGCTGCGTCGAATGCCCGCTGCACCAGGGGCTGATCGACATTCGCACGGGTGCGCCGAAATGCGCGCCGATCACCGAGCCGGTGCGGACCTATCCGATCCGGATCGTCGACGGGCAGGTGGAAGTCAATGTCGGCTGACCCGTTCGTGATCGTCGGCGCCGGCCACGCGGCGCGGCGTACGGCCGAGGCGCTGCGCGCGCGCGACGCCGACGCACGCATCGTGATGATCGGCGCGGAGCGCGAGCTGCCGTACGACCGGCCCGCGCTGTCGAAGGACGCGCTGCTGTCGGACGGCGGCGAGCAGCGCGCGTTCATCCGCGACGCCGCGTGGTACGACGCGCAGCGCATCGAGTTGCGGCTCGGCTCGCGCGTCGACGCGATCGACCGCGCCGCGCAGCGTGTGCGGCTCGATAACGATGCGACGGTGCCGTACACGCGGCTCGTGCTCGCGACCGGTTCGCGCGTGCGTGCGTTCGGCGGGCCGGTCGACGAAGGCGTCGTCCCGCATTACGTGCGCACCGTGGCCGACGCGCGTGCGTTGCGCGCGCAGCTCGCGCCGGGGCGTCGCGTGGCGGTGCTCGGCGGCGGCTTCATCGGCCTCGAAGTGGCGGCCGCGGCGCGCCAGCTCGGTTGCGACGTGACGGTGATCGACCCGGCTGCGCGCCTGCTGCAGCGTGCGTTGCCGGAAGTCGTCGGCGCGTATGCGCGGCAACTGCATGACGCGCGCGGCGTGCTCTTCCAGATGGCGACGCTGCCGCGCGCGATTCGCCGCGCCCCGGGCGGCGGCGCGATCGTCGAGACCGATCGCGGCGACGTGCCGGCCGATATCGTGGTAGTCGGGATCGGCGTCGTGCCCAATGTCGAGCTCGCGCAGGCGGCCGGCCTCGAGGTCGACAACGGGATCCGTGTCGATGCGGGATGCCGGACGGCCGATCGCGCGATCTTCGCCGCCGGCGAGGTGACGATGCACTTCAATCCGCTGCTCGGTCGCCACGTACGGATCGAGTCGTGGCAGGTCGCGGAAAACCAGCCGGCCGTCGCGGCCGCGAACCTGCTCGGCGCGGACGAAACCTATGCCGAGCTGCCCTGGCTGTGGTCCGATCAGTACGACTGCAACCTGCAGATGCTCGGGCTGTTCGGCAGCGAACGGACGACCGTCGTGCGCGGCGATCCCGCGAGCGGGCCGTTCACGGTGTTCGGGCTGGGCGACGACGGGAAGATCGTCGCGGTGGCCGCGGCGAACCTGGGGCGCGACATCGGCGCGTCGCGGCGGTTGATTGCGGCAGGGGCCGTGCCCGATCCGGCGAAGCTTGCCGATCCGGCGGTGAACCTGAAGACGTTTCTCTGAGGCAACGCGCGAATGCGGCCGGGGCGGCCGTGTTCGCGTCGGATCGCTCAAACGCAGGAGGAAACCCGTTCGGGACAACATTCCCGGCGCGCGCAATGCGCTCGGGTTTGTCGCGGGCCGGCGATCGGTGCATATTAGCGGCATTGCCGTTTCACCGGTCGCCCATGACGACAGACAAAGCCCTCGAACTGAAACGCAGCAAGCGCCGCGCGCTCTGGCTGCTGCTGGCCGCCGTCGCGGTATTCGTCACGACGATCCTGCTGCCGCGCGGCCCGTGGGTCGACGGCTTCAAGGCGGTGGCCGAGGCTGCGATGGTCGGCGCGCTCGCCGACTGGTTCGCGGTCGTCGCGCTGTTCCGCCGCGTGCCGATCCCGTTCGTGTCGCGCCACACCGAAATCATCCCGAAGAACAAGGACAAGATCGCCGACAACCTCGCGGTGTTCGTGCGCGAGAAATTCCTCGGCCCCGACGCGCTCGCCGCGCAGATCCGCCAGCACGATCCCGCGCAGAAGCTCGGCGCATGGCTCGGCGAGCCCGCGAACACCGACGCGCTCGGCGGCTACGTGACGAAGCTGATGAGCTTCGCGCTCGACATGACCGACGACGCGCGGATCCAGTCGTTCGTGCACGACGCGTTCCGCGCGGTGATCGACCGGATCGACCTGTCGCAATCGGCCGGCGCGATCCTCGACACGCTGACGAAGGACGGCCGCCACCAGGCGCTGCTCGACGACGCGATCGAACAGGTGGTCGACGTGCTCGACAAGGAGGAGAACCGCGAGGTGATCGCGGGCTTCATCGTCGAATGGCTGAAGACGCAATACCCGAAGATCGAGAAGATCATGCCGACGCAGTGGTTCGGCGAGAACGGCGCGCGCATGCTGGCGAGCGCGGTGAGCAGCGTGCTCGAGGGCGTGGCGGCCGATCCCGAACACGAGCTGCGGCAGCGCTTCGACCGCACGGTCGTGCGGCTGACCGAGCGGCTGAAGCACGACCCGGCGTTCATCGCGAAGGGCGACGAGATCAAGCGCTACATCCGCGATGGTGACGCGTTCAACGACTACGTGCGCGATCTGTGGGACCAGTTGCGCGCATGGCTGAAGGCCGATCTCGCACGGCCCGATTCGACGCTGCACCGGCAGGCCGCGACGCTCGGCGGCTGGCTCGGCGCGCGGCTCGCGGAGAGCCCGGCGCTGCGCGCGTCGCTGAACGAGCACATCGAGAAGGCCGTGCACGAGATGGCGCCGGATTTCGCGGATTTCCTGATGCGTCACATCCGCGACACGGTGCGCAACTGGGATGCGCGCGAGATGTCGCGGCAGATCGAGCTGAACATCGGCAAGGACCTGCAGTACATCCGCATCAACGGCACGCTGGTCGGCGGGCTGATCGGGCTCGGGCTGTATCTGGTGTCGCTGGTGCCGCGCTGGGCCGCGGAGTGGCTGCATTGATGCGGCCCCGAGCGTCGAGCATGTGGCGCGGCATCGTGTGCCGCCGCATCACGCGTGCGCTTTCGCGCCGTGCAGTTGCAGGCCGAGCGCCTTGATCACCTTCAGGATCGTGCCGAAGCTCGGATTGCCGTCGTGCGACAGCGCCTTGTACAGCCCTTCGCGCGACAGGCCCGCGTCGCGCGCGACCTGCGACATGCCGCGCGCGCGGGCGATCACGCCGAGCGCATGCGCGATGAAGGCCGGGTCGTCGCCGGCTTCCTGCAGGCAGGCCTCGAAGTAGTCGGCCATGTCGTCGTCGGTCTTCAGGTGTTCGGCCGAATCCCACGGCCGGGTCTTGATCTTGTCCATCGGTTACTCCAGATCGAGCCGCTCGAGCATCGCGTGGGCGGCGCGGATGTCCGCCTGTTGCGTCGACTTGTCGCCGCCGCAGAGCAGGATCACCCATATCGTTCCGCGCCTGACGTAGTGGACGCGATAACCGGGGCCGTGGTCGATACGCATTTCGACGACGGGCGAGCCGGCGGATTTCCAGGCGCCCGGAGTGCCCATCGACAGGCGGTCGATGCGGGCCTGGATGCGCCGCCTGGCGACGCGATCCTGCAGGCCGGCAAACCACGCGTCGAAGACATCGGTGGTCCGGATACTGAACGTAGGGGCACTGTAGGGCATGGATCTCGGCATGTCAACCATGGTTCACAGGTTCGATGAATGAAATTGGCTTGCCCCCGACGATAGGGCCGCGCGCGCCGCTTGAGGTCGAATTGGCCGTCAGGCCGACCCTTTCGCGCGGCCGGACCCGGCCATTCGGCCGAAGTCGGAATTCCGCGAATCCGTCTACAATCAAAAACGTCCTTGCCGCCCGCGCGTGCTTGCCGCGCGCGGGTGAATCCGTTTGTCCTCCTGCACAGGGAGGCGCCGCTGTGCGTTGCACGGCGGGCAGTGCCGTGGTCAGTGTCCAGTAGGTAAAGCGTCCGCGTGCCGTAGGCCGGCGCGCGTTCTGAACGTCGCGCGCCCGTAAGCCGGCCAGGCGGCATCAACCGAGAGTCCCCCATGAAAGCATCGGATCTGTTCGTGAAGGCGCTGGAAGCCGAAGGCGTCGAGTACGTGTTCGGCATTCCCGGCGAGGAAAACCTCGATCTGCTCGAATCGCTGCGGCGCTCGAAGATCAAGCTCGTGCTGACCCGGCACGAGCAGGCGGCCGGGTTCATGGCCGCCACCTACGGCCGCCTGACGGGCCGCACCGGCGTGTGTCTCGCGACGCTCGGGCCGGGCGCGACCAACTTCGTGACGGCCGCCGCGTATGCGCAGCTCGGCGGCATGCCGATGCTGATGATCACGGGGCAGAAGCCGATCAAGTCCAGCAAGCAGGGCCACTTCCAGATCGTCGACGTCGTCGACATGATGCAGCCGCTCACGAAGTTCACGCGGCAGATCGTGTCGATCGGCAACATTCCGTCGGCGGTGCGCGAGGCGTTCCGCCGCGCGGAGGAGGAGCGCCCGGGCGCCGCGCACCTCGAACTGCCGGAAGACATCGCGCACGAGGAGGGCGACGGCAAGCCGATTCCGCGCAGCTACAGCCGGCGGCCGGTGGCGGAGGAGAAGGCGGTCGCGCACGCGGTCGACGCGATCCAGGCCGCGCGTCACCCGCTGCTGATGATCGGCGCGGGCGGCAACCGCAAGACGACCTGCAAGATGCTGCTCGAATTCGTCGACAAGACGGGCATCCCGTTCTTCACGACGCAGATGGGCAAGGGCGTGATCGACGAAACGCATCCGCTGTGGCTCGGCAACGCGACGCTGTCCGACGGCGACTTCGTGCACCGCGCGATCGAGCACGCGGACTGCATCATCAACGTCGGCCACGACGTGATCGAGAAACCGCCGTTCTTCATGCGCACGGACGACAAGACCGTGATCCACGTGAACTTCCTCGGCGCGCAGGTCGATCCCGTCTACTTCCCGCAGATCGAAGTGGTCGGCGACATCGCGAACGCGGTGTGGCAGATGAAGGAAGCGGTGACGCCGCAATCGCACTGGGATTTCGAGCGCTTCAAGATGATCAAGGCGCATTTCGACGCGCACCTCGAGAAGGGCCAGCACGATCCGCGCTTCCCGATGTACCCGGTGCGGATCGTGAACGACTTGTACAACGCGCTGCCGGTCGACGGGATCGTCTGTCTCGACAACGGGATGTACAAGATCTGGTTCGCGCGCTACTGGCGCGCGCACGAACCGAACTCGCTGCTGCTCGACAACGCGCTCGCGTCGATGGGCGCCGGCCTGCCGTCGGCGATCGCGACGAAGATCGTGCATCCGCAGCGCAAGGTGATCGCCGTCTGCGGCGACGGCGGCTTCATGATGAATTCGCAGGAACTCGAAACGGCCGTGCGGCTGAAGCTCGACATCGTCGTGATGATCCTGCGCGACGATGCGTTCGGGATGATCCGCTGGAAGCAGGAAAACATGAACTTCCCCGATTTCGCGATGACGCTGAAGAACCCCGATTTCGTGTCGTATGCGCAGAGCTACGGCGCGCACGGGCATCGCGTCGAAGCGGCCGACGATCTCGGGCCGCTGCTGCGCGACTGCTTCGCGACGCCGGGCGTGCACGTGATCGACGTGCCGATCGACTATTCGGACAACGAGCGCGTGCTCAACCGCGAAATCAAGCGCCTGTCGGCGCAACTCTGAATCCGCCGTTCACCGGAAGGAGCGTTCCATGCTGAAGGATACCTATCCGTACTATCTGGCCAACGAGGCCGTCTACGCGAACACCGATCTCGAAGTCACCGACAAGTTCAGCGGCAAGGTCGCGACACGCGTCGCGCTGGCCGACGCGAAGGCGATCGATGCGGCCATCGGCGCGGCGGTCGACGCCGCGAAGCCGATGCGCGAGTTGCCGGCCTACAGGCGGCAGGCGGTGCTCGACCACTGTGTCGCGCGCTTTCGCGAGCGCTTCGACGAGCTGGCCGAGGCGCTGTGCATCGAGGCCGGCAAGCCGATCAATGATTCAAAGGGCGAAGTGACGCGGCTGATCGATACGTTCCGCGTCGCGTCCGAGGAGTCGGTGCGCATCGACGGCGAAGTGATCAACCTCGAGATCTCGGCCCGCGCGCAAGGCTACACCGGCTATACGCGGCGTGTGCCGATCGGCCCGTGCTCGTTCATCTCGCCGTTCAACTTCCCGTTGAACCTCGCCGCGCACAAGGTCGCACCGGCGCTGGCCGCTGGCTGTCCGTTCGTGCTGAAACCCGCGAGCCGCACGCCGATCGGCGCGCTGATCATCGGCGAGGTGCTCGCCGAAACCGACCTGCCGAAGGGCGCATTCTCGGTGTTGCCCGCGCATCGCGACGGCGCGGACCTGTTCACGACCGACGAGCGCTTCAGGCTGCTGTCGTTTACGGGCTCGCCCGCCGTGGGCTGGGCGCTGAAGGAGAAGGCCGGCAAGAAGAAAGTCGTGCTGGAGCTCGGCGGCAACGCGGCGGCGATCGTCGACGCGGACCAGCACGACCAGCTCGACTACGTGGTCGAGCGTCTCGCGTTCGGCGCGTATTACCAGTCGGGCCAGAGCTGTATCGGCGTGCAGCGGATCCTCGTGCATGCGGACCTGTACGACGCGCTGCGCGACAAGCTGGTCGCGAAGACGCGTTCGCTGAAGATGGGCGATCCGAAGGATCCGTCGACGTTCGTCGGCCCGATGATCTCGGAATCCGAATCGCGCCGCCTGTCGGGCTGGATGGATGCGGCCGTCGCGGCGGGCGCGAAGATCGTCGCGGGCGGCAAGGTCGACGGCGCGATGTTCGAGGCGACGCTGCTGGAAAACGTCGGCCGCGAACAGGACCTCTACCGGAAGGAGGCATTCGGTCCGGTCGCGATCCTCGAGAAGTTCGAGCGCTTCGACGATGCGCTCGCGCGCGTCAACGACAGCGACTTCGGCCTGCAGGCGGGCGTGTTCACCGATTCGCTCGCGCATGCGCAGCGCGCATGGGACGAACTGGAGGTGGGCGGCGTCGTGATCAACGACGTGCCGTCGTTCCGCGTCGACAACATGCCGTATGGCGGCGTGAAGGATTCGGGGCTCGGCCGCGAAGGGATCCGCTACGCGATCGAGGACATGACCGAGCCGCGCCTGATGGTCGTGCGGCGCCGCTAGCGCGAGAGGCGCCGCATGACGGCACGCGGGCGGGCGCATCGCGCCGGCCCGCGTGCCGTTTTCGTTTCGGCGCACACCGACGGATCGCGGCGATGTCCGCCGTGCGCCATCGTCGTGGCAATGCGGGCCGCGCCGGCCGAACGCGCTCGACTGCACGCATCGCATCGTGATGTAATCGCGCGAAATGGCCAACCGGGGTACGACACCGGCTGGCGTGCGCATTCATTCCTCACGAGGTCGATTCATGTCCCCCGTCTCGGCATTCAAGCTGGTTCTGTTGTCATTCCTCGCGATCGTTGCGCTCGAATACATCGCCAAGCGGTTGCGGTTGCCGCCAGCGGCCGCGCTGCTGATCGGCGGCATCGGCATCGCGTTCATTCCCGGCCTGCCGCCGATCAACCTCGATCCGGAGCTCGTGCTGCTCGTGTTCCTGCCGCCGCTGCTGATGGACGGCGCGTATTTCACCGTGTGGGAAGAGTTCAAGCGCAATGTGGGCGGCATCCTGCTGCTCGCGATCGGCGCGGTGGTGTTCACGACGTTCGCGGTCGGCTTCGCCGTGCACTGGGTCGTGCCGTCGCTGCCGTGGGCCGCGTGCTTTGCGCTCGGCGCGATCGTGTCGCCGCCCGATGCGGTGGCCGCGAAGGCGGTGCTCGAACGCGTCGCGCTGCCGCGCCGTCTGATGGTGCTGCTCGAAGGGGAGAGCCTGCTGAACGACGCGGCGGGCCTGGTGCTGTTCCGCTTCGCGGTCGCCGCCGCGCTGACGGGCGCGTTCAGCCTCGAGCACGCGGTCGTGCGTTTCGCGGAACTCGGGCTCGGCGGCGTCGTGGTCGGCTTCCTGGTCGGCAAGCTCGTCGTGTGGTTCCTGAAGCTGCTCGACGACGACTACCTGGTGGTCACCGTCGCGGTGATCGCCGGCTGGATCGCATACATCGCGGGCGAGATGGCCGAGGTGTCGGGCGTGATCGCGACGGTCACGACCGGCATGATCGTCGGCTGGCATCAGCACGAGGTGTTCTCGGCGGCCGTGCGCACGCGCGGCACCGCGTTCTGGCAGGTCATCGTGTTCCTGCTCGAAGCGCTGGTGTTCGTGCTGATCGGGCTGTCGCTGCGCGGCGCGATCCACCGGCTCGGCGGCTTCGAGCAGGTGCTCGCCACGATGATGCCGGCCGTGCTCGCGGTGCTGGCGGCCGTGATCGTATCGCGCTTCGTGTGGATCTATGCCGTCGAGGTGCTGAAGTGGCCGGTGCGCGGGATCGTGCGGCGCGGCGGCGCGCCCGACTGGAAGGCCGCGACGGTCATGAGCTGGGCCGGCATGCGCGGGGTCGTGACGCTGGCGATCGCGCTGTCGTTGCCGGAGGCGCTGCCGGGCCGCGACGTGATCCTGGTCGCGTCGTTCGCGGTGATCCTCGTCACCGTGCTGCTGCAGGGCACGACCATCGGGCCGCTGATCCGGCTGCTGCGCCTGCCGCAACGCGAAGAGCGCGCCGCGCATCACCTGACCGAGCCGCAGACGTGGGCGCATATCGAGGCAGCGCAGCTCGCGGCGATCCAGCCGCTGGTGCGCGACGACAGCGGCAACGTGATTCATCCGCGCCTGCTGGAGCAATACACGTATCGTGCGGAGCTGACCGAGCGGGCGAAGAACGAGCCCGAATATCCGGCGGAGGTCCGCGTCGCGCACTACGACGTCGTGCTGGCCGCGATCAAGGCCGGGCGCGCGGAGCTGCTGCGCCTGCATCGTACGGGCCGCATTCACGACGAGATGCTGCACATGGTCGAGCGCGATCTCGACCTGCAGGAAGTGTCCGCGCAGCACGCGCGCGGGTAACCGGCCGCGCGGTCGGGCGTGAGCGCACGGCCGCCTTGCTGCGCCACCGGCGCCGGCCGGCGGCGTTCGATGCGTGCCGCGTCGCGGCCGATCCGGTGGCGGCGCGCGCTTTTCTCCTCTCCACCTTCCCCATTCCGTCGCATCGAAATCCGGTCCCGATACGTTCGACGGGCGGCCTTGCAGCGCATGCAAACCTCATGGCGGCGGCTTCGCAAACGTTGTCGTCTTTCGCGCCAGGAAATGATCTGATTTATCTGAATTCCGCTCTCTCACCATATTTGGCAAAACTAAACCGGAAGGAGATAGATGCTGTGTTCTAATTTCATTTAGAATCAGCCGGTTATCTTTATTGAGAGAAAGCGCGCGGAGGTAATGCGACCGTCGTCGGGGTGAATTCGGCGTTCGGATCCCCGCGAGGCAATGCCGACAGGCCAGTTCGGCAACACAGGCGGATTTCTCTGCCGCCATGTTTTAAGATGGCGTCCAAGTCGGATAAACAACTCCTATGAAAGAATCAATTGGAGATTTGGCGTTTGAAACGGTATTTATGAAAGAATCCAGCGGTGAAAATGCGCCGGATTGTCTCGAATCGGGGCTATCGGTTCTGCTCGTCGACGATCAGCCGTTCGTCGGCGAGGTGATCCGTCGCGCGCTGCGCAGCGAGCACGATATCGACCTGCATGTGTGCACCGACGCACACCGGGCGATGGCGGTCGCGCGCGACGTGAAGCCGACGGTCATCCTGCAGGATCTCGTGATGCCGGACATCGACGGCCTCGACCTCGTTCGCGCGTGGCGCGCGAACGCCGACACCGCACGCGTGCCGATCATCGTGCTGTCGGCGAAGGAAGAGCCGATCGTCAAGCGCGAGGCGTTCATCGCCGGCGCGAACGACTATCTCGTGAAGCTCCCGGACGCGATGGAGCTGACCGCGCGCATCCGCTATCACTCGAATTCGTACCTGATGTCGCGGCAGCGCGACGAAGCACTGGATTTCCTGTCGCACGACATGCGCTCGCCGCAGACCTCGATTCTCGCGCTGCTCGAGGTCTACCGGACCGAGCACGGCGACATGCCGGCGATCATGGAGCGCATTGCCGGCCACGCCCGGCGCGCGCTCGCGCTCGCCGACGGCTTCATCCATCTGACCCGCGCGCAGTCGGAACGCCGCGCGCACGAGGTCCTGAGCCTCAACGAGATCGTGCTCGACGCGGTCGACCAGCTGTGGGAGAAGGCGGCCGGATTCGGCAGCCGGGTCGTTGCCCACGTGCCCGGCACCGAGTGCGTGACGATGGGCGACCGCATGATGCTCACGCGCGCGGTCGCGAACCTGATCGACAACGCGCTGAAATACGGCCCGGCCGGTACGGACGTGCATTGCACGCTGAGCGACGACGACGGTGCCTGGCTGATCGGCGTCGAGGACGCCGGCTCCGGCATCGCGCCCGAGCAGCGCACGGCCGCGACCGAGTCGTTCGTGCGGCTCGAATCCGCGCATGGCGCGGCGCGCGGCGGCTTCGGCCTCGGGCTTGCGTTCGTCCGCGCGACGGCCGCGCGGCATCGCGGCCAGATCCTGATGCGCAATACGGCGCGCGGCTTCATGGTCGCGCTTCGGCTGCCGGCACAAGCGGAGCGATGATTTCGCGGCGCGGCCCGCCGGTGCCGCGTTGCCCGCAGACCCCGATGCGCTCGTGGCGCGCCGTCCGGCGCGCAGGCGGGCGCGGATTTTTTCAACGCTGATTTTAGAAAGCCCATAACGAACATGGCCACCGTGACGCCCCGCGCGACCAATGAAAGCCTGCACACGACGAGCGGCGCCGCCCGGCTGACGCTCGGCAACCGTATCCTGATCAGCTTCGGCGTGCTGTTCGTGCTGATGCTGGTGATGGCCGGCGTGTCCTACGAGCGCCTGCGCGCGATCAACAGCGAAGCCGTCAGCATCGAACGCGATTCGCTGCCCGGCGTCTATCTCGCGGCGTCGCTGCGCGGCGCGGTCAACGAATCGTTCACGGCGCTGCAGCAGGCGACGTTCGTCGACACCGATCCCGAACTCGTGCAGCGCGATTTCGCGAAGATCGGCGAGGCGCTCAAGGAGGTCGAGTCGTTGTCGGTCGACTACCAGAACACGACGTTCCGCGATGACGACCGCCAGCGCTTCGCGACGTTTCGAGGCGCCTTCGACCGCTACCTGCCGCTGCTGAACGACGCGGTGCAGAAGAGTCGCGTGTCGCGCGAAGAGGCCGTCGCCGCCTATGCGAAGGTGCAGCCTTCATGGGCCGAGGTCGTGCGCAACGCGAATATCCTGGTGCAGGAGAACCGCAAGTTCGCCGACCAGTCCGCGAAGCTGATCCGCGAATCCGTGCAGGACACCGAGGTCGTGCTCGCGACCGCGCTGGCGATCGTGCTGCTGTCCGCGCTGGGGCTGGGCTACGGGCTGTACCGTTCCGTCACCGTGCCGATGACGCGGCTCGTCGAGGTGCACGACGTGATGCGTACCGGCAACCTGACGCGCCGCCTCGACCTGCGCCGCCGCGATGAATTCGGCACGCTCGAGACGGGCTTCAACCGGATGGCCGACGAGCTGACCGAGCTGGTCGCGCGCGCGCAGCAGTCGTCGCTGCAGGTGACGACGTCGGTCGCCGAAATCGCGGCGACGTCGCGCGAGCAGCAGGCGACCGC